>NC_011979.1:2427083-2739166 GCF_000022265.1 Geotalea daltonii FRC-32 | reverse complement strand
GTCGCCGATAAGCGCCGGCACACAGCCGGAAATGACTGTATAGAGGTCGCCGCAGACTTGGCCGGTTGTGGTTCCGACCAGACCACGCAGTTTTTCCTCGCCGCCGGACAACGCATGATCCTCCGCCATGCAGGAACAAGGGGTGCTGATATTGCCGTTGGGACCGGCGCCCTTGAGACCGCCGGCAAGATTCTGTCCTGAGTTCCGGAACATGCCGCAGCCTGCCCCCGAATGCAGTATGGGCACGGCGCCAAAGGTGGCAAGAGTCGCCATATAGACCCCACCCGGTGCGCAGGAGAAGCGGGGCGCGTCAACACCCTCCGGGTAAGAAGGTTTATCTTTTGTTTTCAGTGGTGTAACGATACCCATCCTATACCCCCTTCTTCTTCGTATAGTGCAGTGGATTGGACTGTTCTTCGTAGTGACTTTTCGCCTCCCGGCTCCATTGAGGGCCGGACCGGATCAGGCATGGGAATGCTGCTTCCATCCCAGCAGAGCCCTTTCAATGATTGCAAAAATGCCGTTCAACGCCAGTCCCAACACGGAGATGGTGACGGTGGCGGCGAACAGTTGCGGGATCTGGAAGTTTATCTGGGCATTCCAGACCAGCCAACCAAGACCGCGGCTGGCGCCGATCATCTCGGCGGCAATCAGCATGAAGAATGCGGTACCCGACCCCATTTTCAGGCCGAGGAAAATACCGGGGGCCGCCGCTGGGAGAATGACCTTGAAAAACAGGGTGACGATCCCGGTCCCCATTGAACGGGCAGACTTGATCAGCAGTGGATCTATCTCCTTGACCCCGTTGATGGTATTGAACAGTATCGGCCAGATGCAGACCCAGAAGATCATCGCCCCTTTTGAAAGTTCGCCGATACCGAAGAGCATGATGAACAGGGGAAATAGAGAAAAAGGATTCAACTGGCCGAGGAAACGGAGTACGGGATTAATGAGGCGCTCCAGTGTCCTGAAACTTCCCCCCAGCAAAAAACCCAAGGGAATGGCTACCAGCGACGCGGCAAGGAAGCCTGAAGCAGTACGGCTTAGACTTACGCCCACGTGTCCAAGCAACTCGCCGCTGTTTAATATCTCCCAGAGAGTCTTCAGCACCACTGAGGGTGGGGCTATGAAGGTTTCCAGCAACCCGCCGGCACGGGGCACAAGTTCCCAGGCGACAAAGAAGATAAGGACTGAACTGCGGTTGAACCAGCTGGACCAGGACCACAGAGAAGGTTTTTCCGTATTTTTCCACATGTTGATGATCTCCTTTCAGGCCTTCCAGACCAAGACCTCATGCTTCCTTCCAGCGGACCACTCGTAACTCAAGCCAATGAAGACCATAATTGAGGGCCATTCCCAAGAGTGCAACGAGTACCGCTCCCAGATAGAGGCGGGGCATGATGAAGTTGACATTGGAGTTGTGGATCAGCCAGCCCAGGCCGGTGCTGGCTCCAATCATTTCAGCAGCTATCAGCATGAGGAAAGCGACCGTAGCCCCCAGACGAATTCCGGTAAAAATAGAAGGGAGGGCTCCCGGCAGCAGCACCTTGAAGAAGAGGAGCAGCCGCCCGCTCCCCATGGAGCGAGCCAGCTTGACGAAAAGAGGGTCCACCCCCCGGACCCCCGCAATGGTGGTAAACAGTATCGGCCAGAGGCAGGACCAGAAGATGATGCTGAATTTGGCCAATTCGCCAATGCCGAAGAACAGGACAAACAGCGGGAAGAGAGAAAATGCGTTGATCTCGCCCAGCAGTCTGAGCAGCGGCCCCAGAAAGCGGGTCAGCCGCGGGAACCACCCGGCGAGGATAAAACCCAGCGGAATAGCGACAATCAGGGCAAAGAACAGACCCTGCAAGGTCCGCTGCAGACTGATGGCAATATGAACCAGCAGTTCTCCCGAAGAAGCCAGCTTGGCGCCTTCTGTAATTATGGCCGTGGGCGCAGGAACGAACTGCGAGTCGATCCATTTCAGGCGTGGTGCAAGCTCCCACAAAACCAGCAGGGCAATCCCGACATAGTAATCCAGCAACCGGTTGTTGAGAGCCGCCAGCCAGGAAAGAATGCCGGCTACCTTTTGTCCATTTGCCTCATCAATTGCACGTTGCGATACCTTTTCAGCCCACCCGATCTCCTTTTTTCGGGGAAAAAGATAATTGCCGGTTTTTTCAGTTTGCGTATCACTCATACATGGTCCCCCTTTCGCTGCCCAAGTTTCACCGATGCCGCTTGCCCATGACCTGATCCTCTAAAAGGCGGCGTGGAAGGGTAGCGCTCGCCAGTGCCGAGCAAGTTGCCGCCATGATTTCCCCTTCCTGCTGCCGAAAAAAAGAGGCCAGGGAAAAAATCCCCGGCCTCCGGTTTATCCAGTGAGCCCCTGATGAATTAAACTTTTTAGTCTATCTTTTAAATAGATTAATACTGAAAAAAAGATTTGCTGTCAAGCAATTTTATATTTAGTCGATAGTTTTTATATATTTTTACTTGACGGTCACAGCCCCCCCTGCTAAATTGGCGGCAATCATGCTGGCTGCCCAGACAACTGGAGGTCGGAAAAGTCCTTTAAACGGATTTTCCGGCCTCTTTCTTTTTGTTCAAATTCAAAAATATTTTACGCCCATTAAGGAGTCTCGAACAGAAGCTGGTTTGATGGCCCCGGATGAGAACAATAGACACAGGGATAACTGAGCATATGGCGCCACTAACTCAGTGGCGAAAAAATCAAAGAGAGAGGTTATTTTATGAGCGACCAGATCAACTATCAGGCAGAAACCCTGGCTTTGCATGCAGGGCAAAAACCGGACTCCGCAACCAACGCCCGGGCAGTACCCATTTACCAGACCACTTCATTTGTTTTCAATGATTCCGATCATGCGGCACGATTGTTCGGATTGCAGGAATTCGGCAACATTTACACCCGTATAATGAACCCGACCAGCGATGTTTTCGAGCAGAGAGTAGCAGCATTGGAAGGTGGCGTCGCCGCATTGGCAGTGGCATCCGGTCAATCGGCCATAACTCTGGCCATTTTGACTCTGGCCCATGCCGGTGATGAGATCATCTCGGCCACCAGCCTCTACGGCGGCACCTATAATCTGTTTCACTACACACTGCCGCAGATGGGCATTACGGTCAGATTCGTGGATCCTGCAGACCCGGAGAATTTCCGCAAGGCAATCACTCCTAAAACCAGACTGATATATGGAGAAACTGTCGGCAACCCCAAGCTCGACACCCTTGACATCGAAAAGGTAGCGGCAATCGCCCATGAAAACGGCCTCCCGCTGATCATCGACAACACGATGCCCTCACCCTATCTGGTACAGCCACTGAAACACGGTGCCGATATCGTTGTCCATTCAGCCACCAAGTTTATCGGCGGACATGGCACATCGATCGGCGGTGTCATTGTGGATGGCGGCACCTTCAACTGGGGCAACGGAAAATTCCCTGAGCTTTCGGAACCGGACCCATCCTACCACGGGATTAATTTCTGGCAGGCCCTCGGCAACATAGCCTTTATTATCAAAGTGCGGGTACACCTCCTGCGCGACGTGGGGCCGGCTGTTTCCCCTTTCAATTCATTCCTTTTTCTGCTGGGTCTTGAGACCCTGCATCTGAGAATGGAACGTCACAGCACAAACGCTCTGGCTGTAGCCCAATTCCTTAAAAATCACCCCAAGGTAGCCTGGGTGAACTATCCCGGCCTTCCGGACAATCAGTCATACAAAATTGCCAGTAAGTATCATACACGCGGGTTGTTCGGCGCTATGGCAGGGTTCGGCATTAAAGGGGGAAGCATCGAGGACGGCAAGAAGTTTATTGACGCGCTGAAGCTGCACTCACTGCTGGCCAATATCGGCGATGCCAAATCCCTGGTCATCCATCCGGCATCAACCACCCATCAGCAGCTGACACCGGAAGAACAACTTTCCGCCGGTGTAACCCCGGACTTCATACGCCTTTCTGTCGGCATAGAAAACGTAGATGATCTGATAGCCGATCTGGATCAGGCCCTGGCAGCTGTCTAGGTAAATGATTCGACCAGAGATGCAACCGGGAACACCCCGGTTGCATTCTCAATCTATAACAACACCTGTCAGATATTCCACCCGTGCCTTCAAACCATGGGTTTCTCCAAGCAAGGCATGGTATTCACTCCGCATCTCGCAAAGGTATAGAAGCCCTTCTATCAGCGAGGAGAAATCTTGCTTTCCATTTTTGTAAAGTTCGAGTCTTATCGAATGAGCCAGTTCAGCCTTTGGAATAATTGATGTACGATAGCGTCGAGCCTGCTGGTAAAGGCTTTCCAAAGAAATTCTGACCACAGTGATGAATGCATCGGCTTCCACATCCAGGGAATCACTCCCATGCAAGCCTTCACCTGTGGGCTGAGTTTCCTGCCGTATCAATTGCTGAAACAAGTCCAGGAAACGACGGGACCTGTACGATTCCATCATGGTCCTGCTGTCGAAATCCGGCCGATACTCCTGAAGTGGTTGAAGGATGGGCACCGAATTCTCCGTAGGGGTGCCAGTCAAGACATTCAGGCGAATGCTGTAAATCTTCTCCCGTTTCTCCAGGAGTTGCAGATTGCCCGCAAGTTTTTCCCATTCCAGCTGTGCCTGCAGAGCCTGGCCCTGGTCCAGTTTTCCCTCGCCATAGAGACCGGTGGAGGTAAGCACCATGCGCCGCAGCAACTCCAGGCTCTGTTTAATCACTTCGATCCGGGCTCTGACCGAGGACAACTCGGCAAAAGTCATGCGGATCTCGGCCCGAAGCTGACCATAAGCTTCTTCTTTAAAATCGTCGGCATCAGGGTCGGTATCGCCCGGAAAAGAGACCGCCTCATGCACTCCGTTAAACTCGGCAACCCGGTCAGGTTCCAGCCCTTTTGCAATCCTGATCCGTTCGCCGACCCCATGGACGGTCGGTTTGTCGGCAACAGCCAGCGCAAACAGGTAACCCGTATCCCGCGGCAATTCCTCTGAGAATCCCGTAACCGGCTGCAGCAGGAAAGCGAGCACCAAGGCCGTGAAAACCGGCCACCTTACCCTTGACAAGTTATCCGACCGCTGGCGGACTGGATTTACGACTTTATTTTTCATCTGTTTTCCTTTTGCCCATTAATAGCAGCGTCCAAATGTGCATCAAAACAGCGAAAGACTCTCCGCGTTCCGATGGAGGGTTCAGCGCTCACTCTTTCCCGTAGAGATCCTGCTCAGCTTGCCACGACGGACAGTCTTCGGCATGGCGCTGGTGAATGATCCGCCCAATGAACGAATCGGGCTTTTTCCGCGCATGCCTGCAAAGCGGGCAATGGTGGCAGACAGCGGCTTTCAATCGTTTTCCGTCAATGATCTTCATGGCCCTCCTCACTTTTTTGTGGTCAGCTGCTCATCCCGTCCCTTGAGAATACCATGGAGAAGCTCAGCTGCACCCTGCACGAATCGTTCACAATAGGCATGGTGTTCAGGCGTTCCCCATTCCTGCTCCCGGGTGAGCCATCGGCAGCATACCTGGCCGAATCTTTTGCGGAAGGTATCATGCAGCTCGGCCGCCTGGGAGAAAAGAAGATCCACGGACTCGTCTGGCGTGGTCCGGCCCCGCACCGCTCCAAGCACCACCAGCGCTCCGGTAAGGGAGCCGCAACTGCATTTCGCCCCGCCGAAACCGGCGCCGAACACCGTGGCAATGCGCACGGCCGCCCCATCGAGGCCGAGCTGGAGGTCCTCATTGAATGCCTGCACGATCGCCTCCGAGCAAAACAGGCCGTTGCGAAACAGTTCCAGAGAATGTGTAACCGGGTCGTTCATAAATATCCCCCTTTAATATTATGACCTCTGTTTTAAAGAACAAACGGGTCAGGATCTTTGCCGCAAGAAACTTTTTTTAAAAAATTACTTGCATACTGCAACAATTATGCTTAACCTTATCTTACTTTCTGGAGGAAGCATGGAGTCACTCAGGGAAAACCTACAGTTGTTTACGCGCCGCTTCGGCCTTTTGAACTCCTCCTGCTGTGAAAGCTGCTGCGGCGAGCAGGTGTCGCTGGTGCAGAGCCACATTCTCTTCGAGATCCGCCGGATGGGTAACCCCGCCATGGTGCAGGTGGCCGATGAGCTTGGCATCGACCTCACCACCTTCAGCCGGCAGATCAGGACACTGGAAGGGAAAAAGCTCGTCATAAGACAGGTCTCCCCTGAAGACCGGCGAGTGAACCTACTTCGGCTGACTGCCGAAGGTGAACGGGTCTTGGACCAGATCGACCGGTACATGGCCGGCAAAATCGAGCAGATATTTTCGTTCATGTCCCCCTTCGAACGGGAAAGCGTCATCCGGTCCCTTGCCCTACTGAACGAGGCGGTGGCGAAAGCAGGCAGTTGCTGTACCATAACCGCAGACAAAGAAGTTGCATGTTGCAAGTAAAACTAAGGAGCACTACATGAGCGAACAGTTAAAGACGTGTGGAGAAATAAATGCCCCTTCGGCTGGATGCGGAACCCCGGCCGGTGAAACGGACAAGCCACCCTGCTGAGGTCCTCGTCCCCCCGCCGGCGGCGGGATTATTGACGAGACGGTCCCCGGATTCACCGGCTGGCTTGAGACCCAGGCCGGAAAGGTGCCGCAGATTTCTTCCGATCTTCGTTTCGACGACCTGATCGGCAGGTGGAAGGCCCGCTGGGGAATCGGCAGGATGTCCTACCTGGTCCCACCAGGGCTGTATGCCATCGGCCGGCCGACCGGCTCCGATCAGGTGGTGGTGACCGCCAACTACAAGATGAGCTTCGACATCGTCCGCAACGAATTGGCCGGGCGCAATGTCTGGCTTCTGGTGCTGGAAACCCACGGCATCAATGTCTGGTGCGCAGCGGGAAAAGGCACCTTCGGCACCGAAGAGTTGGTACACCGCCTGGAGGCGACCGGGCTGGCACGTATCGTGACCCATCGCCGGCTGCTGCTGCCGATCCTGGGAGCCCCAGGGGTTGCAGCACACCAGGTGGCCCAGCGAACCGGTTTTTCCATTGTCTACGCAACCATCAGGGCGTCTGACCTGCCGCGATTCCTGGATAACGGTCAAGTGACGACCCCCGACATGGGCAAACTGACCTTCTCCCTTTACGAGAGGCTGGTGCTGGTACCGGTGGAAGTAATGCACTCCCTGGTGCCGACCGCCGTCATCATCCTCTGCCTGTTTCTCTGCGGCACCCTTTTCGGCGGTGCCACCAGCGGTTTACAGGCAGCAATCGCCTACCTTGGGGCAACACTGGCCGGTCTCGTGGCCACCCCGCTTCTGCTCCCCTGGCTTCCGGGAAAAAGCTTTTCCATTAAGGGAACCGTAACGGGTGTGCTGTGGTGCATCCTGTGGTACTTTGCCGGAAACGGCGCCACCTGGGGCCTGCCGGCGACTATCGGCGCTTTCCTGGCGCTCCCCGCCGTCTCAGCTTTTTATGCCCTCAATTTTACCGGCTGTTCCACCTATACCTCCCGCACCGGCGTGAAACGGGAAATGCGCCGTGCTTTGCCGCTCATGGGAGGTGCCGTTGCCCTTGGTGTCCTGCTGTTCGTGGCAGGGAAGATTTGTGTAATCTGTTAGAAAAGGAGAAGACCATGAAAGGTTTCAGATACCTGCAAAACGCCACGACCCTCGAGCTGAACGAATCCGCCTGCATCGGCTGCGGCAGATGCCTTGAGGTTTGTCCGCACCAGGTCTTCACCCTTGCGGACAAAAGGGCACGCATGGCGGACCGGGATACCTGCATGGAATGCGGAGCCTGCCAAAGGAATTGTCCGGCCGATGCCATCCGGGTCGATGCCGGAGTAGGCTGTGCCAGCGGGATCATCAACGAATGGCTCAAGGACCACAATATCCGTCTCGGCGGCAGCGGCTGCTGTTAGGAGTGTCCGACAGACTCCTAGCAAACCACCATCCCCCATACCTCAAGGAGGAAACATGCTTTCCGAACAACACCAGAAAAAATATGCCGATTTTTATTACTCGGCCCGCAACAACGACATCCTCGATCCCAAGACCACGCTTCTCATCCACTTGGGAACGGCAATGGCCCTTGGCTGCTCTCCCTGAATGGATTACTACCTTGGCGTGGCCAAGGAACAGGGAATAACCGACCAGGAAATCGGCGCCGTCCAGGCGGTGGTCATGGCCGTATCGGCCGGTCGGGTCAATGCACAACTGCGGGAGGCGGAAAAGCGCTCGCGCAAGGAGGGAAAAGCCGGCTGCTCCTGCTGAAGACCTTTCCTGCACTGGGAGGTTATGGCGGGCAGCGCCGGGACCGAGCCGCCCGCCATAACCTCCACCTGATCTACTTCCCCGGTTTGGAGAGATAGTTGACTATCGCCGCTGCTTCAGCATCACTCACCTTTGCACCAGTTCTTCTCATGTCGACGATAACGCCATGCCACTGCCGCCGCGTTTTTTTCATGGCAATGACCGTTTTCACCTCGTGACAAGAGGTGCATCTCGACTCCAATAGTGCCCTGCCGTTCAGGTTTGCCCGCGCCTCCATGGCGGCAGCCACGGCAAGTGCCATGGTCACTGAAATTATTGCCTTACCGTTGATGACAAACACCTCCCCTTCATGCCGTGCCCATGTGCCAAAATGGATGGGCAAACGGATTAGTAATATGTTCAGATACCCTCGGCCTTGCCAACCTTGGCAGCCTCGTCAAGCTTCGCCAGCTCCCTCTCCCGAAGCCAGGTAAAGATCACTGGGGTAACGATGAGCACATGGAGAAGTGAAGAAACCATCCCTCCCAGCACCGGTGTTGCCAACGGCTTCATCACCTCGGCGCCGGTGCGGCTGCTCCAGAAGATGGGAACAAGTCCTGCCACAATGGTGGAGACCGTCATCAGCTTGGGTCTCAAGCGCAACAATGCACCTTCCATCACCGCTTCGTGCAGGCTCTCACGCGTCAGCCTGGAGTCTCTCTTCACAACCCGCTCCACCGCTTCCTCCAAATAGATGACCATAACCACGCCGGTCTGCACCGCGGTGCCGAACAGGGCGATGAATCCTACCCAGACCGCGACGGAAAAGTTGTAACCGGTGAAGTAGAGCAGATAGACGCCGCCGGTCAAGGCGAAAGGAACTGCAAGAATCACGTGGAGTGCCTCTTTGACCGAGCGATAGACCATTACCAGCAGCACGAAGATGATCAGAAGCACCAGGGGCACGACGAGCTGCAGGGTCTTCTTCGCCCGGATCTGGTTCTCGTACTGCCCGGACCATTCCAGGAAATAGCCGGTCGGAAGCTTCAGATTTTTCTCCAGAGCTGCCTTTGCTTCTTCGACAAAGCGCCCCGTGTCGCGTCCGCGAACGTTGAGAAACACAAGGGACCGGAGGAAAGAGTTTTCGGCATTGATCATGGAAGGGCCGGGAGCATAAGAGATCCTGGCAATCTGTCCAAGTTGTACCTGACCTCCCCCGGACAGCCCGCTCCCCATGGAGACAACAGGAACATTATCTCCTGCCGGGGAAGCAGAGTTGCTTCCCATAGGGGCTGACATCACCCCATCAGGCATTCCCGGCTGATAAGCAGTTACCGTTAGCGGAGCCGTTACCTGCCGCGGGATGAACGACTCCCGTGGAATCCGGATCCTGCGTATTGATTCTATCTCCTGCCGATGGTCCTTCAGAAACCGGACGCGAACGGGGAACCGTTCCCGTCCCTCGATGGTGTTGGTGACGACCACCCCGCCAAGTGCAGTCTCGACGGTTTCATTGACCGTTTCCACATTGAGCCCATATCTGGCAGCCGCCTCCCGGTCCACCTCGATCTCCAGATAGTCGCCGGCCTGTGTCTGCTCCGCAGCCACATCTGCAGCCCCTGGAATCTGTTTGATCAGTTCCGCAGCACGTTTAGAGAGTTCCGACAGGGTATCCTGGCTGTTGCCATAGATCTTCAGGCCGAGATCGGTTCTAACGCCGGTCGACAGCATGTTGATCCTGTTTATGATCGGCATTGTCCAGCCATTGACAACTCCGGGGATCTGCAATTTCCCGTTCAGCTCTCCGATCAGCTTTTCTGTCGTCATGCCGGGACGCCACTTTTCCTGGGGCTTCAGCAGAATGATAGTCTCGAACATGGAGAGGGGTGAGGGATCGGTGGCTGTATCTGCCCGGCCGACCTTGCCCAGAACGTACTCAACCTCGGGCGTTGCCTTGATAATCCGGTCCTGTATCGTTGCCAGGCGCTTTGCCTCGCTGATGGAAATGTTCGGCTGGGTGACCGGCATGAACAGCAGACTCCCTTCGTTGAGGGGGGGCATGAATTCATTGCCGATGCGAGTTCCAAGGAAAAGGGCCAGGGCAAAAAGAAGAGCCGCGGTAGTGACCGTCAACCGGCGGTGGGAAAGAGCCCATGAAAGCACCGGCCTGTACACATTCATCAGGGTGTTCATCAGCCTGTTCTCTTCTTCCCTGTGCAGCCTGCCCCTGATCAGCAGCGAACAGAGCACGGGCACGAGCGTCACTGCCAGGATGGATGAGCCGATCATGGCAAAGGTCTTGGTTGAAGCAAGGGGATGGAACATTTTCCCTTCAATTCCGGTCAGGGCGAAAACAGGAACGAAGGCGAGTATGATGATGGCCATAGCAAAAAAGATCGGCCGGCCAACTTGATGTGCGGCCTTTTCGGTGATCTTGAGAATATCCTTCTCGTACCCTGGGCCGTGCTGGCTTGCCTGTCGTATGACATTCTCGGCCATGACGATTCCCGCATCGACCAGCACCCCGATGGCGATGGCAATCCCACCCAGGCTCATGATGTTGGAGTTGATCCCCGTATAGTACATGCCGATGAAGGAGCAGAGAACCGCAAGGGGCAGCGGAGCGGTCACAATCAGTATTGAGCGGAAATGCCACAGGAAAAGGATGTGCACCAGCGTAACCAGCAGGATTTCTTGCACAAGCGCATGTTTAAGCGTCTCGGTCGCCCGGTCTATGAGGTTGCTCCTGTCGTAGGCAGTTACGATGGAAACTCCCTCGGGCAACCCCTTTTCCAGACTTTCAAGCTTTGACTTTATCCGGCTGATGACTGCCTTGGCGTTTTCACCGGACCGCATGACCACGATGCCGCCGACAACTTCCCCCTCGCCGTTCTCATCGAGCACCCCGCGCCGGCTGCCGCCTCCGACCTGAACAACACCCAGATTCTTCACACAAACCGGCACACCCGAAACCGAGGTGGCAACGACTATATTCTCGATATCTTCCTTGCTCCGCAGATATCCTGAACCCTGTACCTGGTACTCAGCCGAATTTTTTTCGACGACATCACCACCTACGACGTTGTTGGACATGGATACCGCCCGAACCACCGACTGAACCGGCACCCTGTAAGCAATCAGTTTCACCGGATCCAGGTCTATCTGGTACTGCTTGACGAAGCCTCCCACCGAAGCTACCTCCGCCACGCCCGATACCGTTTCAAGGGAACTCCGAAGATGCCAGTCCTGGAGAGCCCTCAGTTCGGCCAGATTATGGCGACGGCTCTTGATAACATACCAGTAGACATGCCCCACACCGGTGCCATCCGGGCCAAGAACGGGAGTGACTCCCTTCGGCAGGCGACTGGCCATTTGTGAGAGGCGTTCCAGAACCCGTGTCCGCGCCCGGTTGAGATCGACGCGGTCTTCGAATATGAGATAGATCATCGATGTGCCGAACATGGTCGATGAGCGGACCGACCGAACATGGGGCAGCCCCCGGAGATTGCTGGCAAGGGGATAGGTAACCTGGTCCTCGATGATTTTGGGCGAACGGCCTTCCCACATGGTATAGACGATCAACTGATTGTCCGAGAGATCGGGTATGGCATCAACCGGCGTGCGCACAAGGGCCAGGCAGCCGAAAATAAGGAGCAGGAATGCACAAAGGATCGTAAGGGAGCGATTATTCAGGCAGGCAGAAATGACTCTGGAGATCATTGGCGCCTACTCTCGCCAGGGGCGCCGGATTGCACGGCATTCAGCCGGCTCTCCGCATCAATCAGAAAACCGCCGGAGGCTGCCACCGATTCACCGCCGGAAAGGCCTGAAATCACCTGGTAGTATCCGTCTCCCTTACGCCCGAGCGTGACATTCCTTGGCAAAAATTTACCGGGGGCACTTTCCACCCATACCATGGACCGGTCGCCGCTGAAGATCGCTGCTCCCTCGGGGACCGCCAGCTCTTTGATCTTGCGCCCTTTGAGTATGACCTTGACGAACATCTCGGGTTTCAAAAGCCCTGCCCTGTTATCAAGATCAACTCGCACCTTCAAGGTACGCGTCTCCGGATTGACAACCGGGTCTACAAAAGCCACCCTCCCCTGAAAGACCTTTCCGGGAAATGCCTCGGTAGTCACCAGGGCAGGTGTGCCTGTCTCTATCCTGCCCAAGTCATTTTCATACAGTTCGGCAAATATCCAGACACCGGACAGGGATCCGACAGAAAAAAGTGGTGATCCCTCGTTCACATACTGGCCGGTTGTCACCAGGCGTTCCGTGACCACTCCTGTAACAGGCGACTTGATGGAAACAACCTTTTTCGGCTGGCGGCTCCGTTCAAGTTCGGCAATCTGCTGATCGGACACCCCCCACACTTTCAGCCGTGAACGTGAAGCGTCACGCAACCCTTCCATCATTGATCGCGATTCGGGCAGAGGGCTTTCCTTTGCCCGCTCGGCCCCGTCGATTGCAAGAAGGTATTCCTTCTGGGCCGATATGAGATCTGGTGAGTAGATGTCCAGCAGCGGTTCCCCTGCGCGAACCCGGGCACCGGTAAAATTAACATCAAGCCGCTCTACGCGGCCCTGTACCCGTGAGGAAACCCTGTTCAACCGCCGCTCGTCCCACGATACCCTGCCGGCTGCTACAGTCTCGGTGGAAAATTCCCGCTGGGCAACCTGGGCGGTCGCCACATTGGCCAAGATCTGCTGTTGGGAACTTAGAGTCACACCAGGCGGTGTCTGCCCGGAATCGGCACTCTTTTTCTCCGACGCAGCCCCCTCCTTCAGAACGAGGTTCATGCCGCAGATGGGGCAGGCAGAAGGACGAGGGGTAGTGACGAAGGGATGCATGGGGCAGAGGTAAGTGACGGCCGGTGCTGCTTTCAACTTTTCCTTGCCGCCGTCACGGGGTACAGCGGCCTTCCTGGCAGCCGGGACAGCCAGATACACAATGGCTGCCCCAATGATCAACACGGCGATGACCGCAGCTGCAAGCCGGATTTTGATAGTTTCGTTCGCCAGATCAGTTCCCAGTTTCATCTCATACCTCGAAGTCGGCCAAGGCTCCAGATTTTCCCCATTTTTCGCCAAGGCAGAGCCAGCCGACAGCACACTATATTTAAACCCACCAGCGTTTGACGATCATCCTGCCATGCCGCCACAGCGGGGGCAGCCTTGCATGGAGAGGGGCTGTTCGAGACGGCAGGAAGCGAGCAGCTTGCCGTCACGGAAAATCTCGCCGGCCGGGCCGTCGGCCGCGATGGTCCCGTCCTTGAGGACGATGATCCGCTCGCAAAGGGTGGCAACCAGATCCAGGTCGTGGGTGACGATGATTCTCGTGTGTTCGAATTCCCGCACCAGAGAGATCAGTTGCCGGCGGGCAAAGGGATCGAGGCCGGTGGTCGGCTCATCCATGACGAGAATAGCCGGTTCCATGGAAAGGACCGTGGCAATTGCAACCCGCCTCTTTTCCCCGCCGGAGAGGTGATAGGGGGGCTTCCCCTTCAGGTGCCCGGCTCCCACCTTCTCAAGCGCCGCAGTCACCCGCCGCTCCACCTCGTAGTCTGGAAAACCCAGGTTCCGCGGGCCGAAGGCGACGTCGTCGTACACCGTCGGCATGAAGAGCTGGTCGTCGGGGTCCTGGAAGACCATTCCCACGGTGCGGCGGATTTCCCGCACCGTCTCGTCATTCATGGGAAAGTCCCCAATGCGCACCGTTCCCGAGGTGGGGGCGAGATAACCGTTGAGATGGAGGAGCAGCGTCGATTTACCAGCACCGTTTGCGCCGACCACCGCCACCGACTCCCCATGGCAAATACGGAAGGATATGCCGCGCAGTGCCGGCGTGCCGTCCGGATAGTGGTGAACAAGCTCTGACACTTCCACAAGATGATGACTCACGGCAGCCCTCCGGTGACGATGCTCCCCACAAGAAAGGGAAGATTCCAGAGGCGGCATGCGACGAAGAAAAGAGACCACCCCGCCACGTAGCCCGCCTCCCGCCGACCGAATTCCTGCCGCTTGTGCACGTGAAACCTTCCATGGAACCCCCGGGAAAGCATGGCCAGGTGAATCCGCCGGGCACGGTCGAAGGTCCGCAGCAACAGGTGTCCCACCAGCGACCCGAATACTTTCGCCTTCATGTTACCGCCATGCAATGCCCGTAGTTCCCATGCCCGCACCATTCTCAGCCCTTCCTCGCCCAGGACGAAAATGTACCGGTAGAGGAAGAGGAGTTGCACGGCAAAGGGGCGCGGCATTCCCAGTCGCTCCAGGGAAGCGCAGATGTCGTTGAAGCCGGTTGTGGCAATGAGCAGCAGCACCACCCCCAGTGTGAGAACGAAACGCAGCAGGATGGATATGAAGGACAGGCATCCGCCGGAGATGGGAACGGTGCCGATGGTGACGATTACCTGGCGGTCGAAGAGCGGATTGAGTCCCCCTGCCAGAAGGGCAAAGGGCAAAAATAACAGGAGCCGTGGGTAAATGTGGGCCGGGGAAATATTTCCCAGGGCAGCAATCGCAATCGGGAAAAGCAGGTACGGGAGCAGCGCCGCCACTTCGTATCGATCGAAAGAGAGCAGGCAGACGAGAAAGACGAGCACGGTGATCAGCTTGGCGCGCGAGTCGAGACGATGGACCGGCGAATCCATGCCTCCAAGCAGGTCCAGCTGTTTCAGATCGGCCAAATGTTTTTCGAGGCGCAACATGGTGCCCATGTCTGTCATTCTCCCATAAGGTGTCGAGCCTCTGCCGGCCCGGCAGAAAGGTTACCTGTCGCACCTGCGGCGGTTAACGATCACACCGACGGAAAAGATGGCGATGAGGGTTATGGCGCCACCGACAACGCCTGCCGCCCCATCTCCTTTCTTCTCCGTGTCACCATTCCCCCCAATTCCATGCCCTGTGGCCGGATGGCTACCGATTGTGTATCCGGGAAAGAGAGCTGTCTTCTCCTGAATCCGGGCAAAGGCCCGGTGCATGTCCCCGTCCTTCCCCTGCAGTTCTTTTTGCCCGGCCACCTTGGCCATAGCCCATTCCAGCCCGTCGGGACGTTCCGACCCGTGGCGGAACAGGACCCCGCCGATGATGATGGTGGCGCCAAGAACGGGCATCAGCAACCGGCGTGAAAGCGGTAGGCCGAAGGATGTATGGAAACGATCGGAACGCATCAGGTCGGGGCGGGCCTGCAGAAGCCAGGAGAGGAGCGCGGCCGTCACCATGCCTTCGACGACGCCGATTGCCAGATGGACCGGGAGCATGAGGGCAATGAAGGGGAGGAATGGAAGCGCAGACACCTGGGATAGGGACGTTTCCACTACCACTGCCAGTGCCCCCAGCACGAGGCTGAACACTGCGGCTGCAACAGCCGCAAGTGCAATCCTGCTCCGTCCTGGAAAGCCGTAAGCGATGCTTTTATAGATGAAGGGATACGCCAGGTAAGATGGGATAAACCCCAGATTGAGAATATTACAGCCAAGGGACAAAAGGCCGCCGTCGGCAAAAACCAGGGCCTGCACCACCAGGATGGACGCAATGGCAAGAAACGCGCCGTGAGGGCCCAGAAGTGCCGCAAGGAGAACCCCACCTACCAAGTGCCCACTGGAACCGGTTCCGGGAATGGAAAAGTTTATCATCTGCACCGTGAACACAAAGGCTCCCAGTGCCCCCATGAGTGGTACGATTCGCTCGTCAGCATCTCTACCCAACCTGCGGGCCGCATGGGCTATGGCTCCTGCCGTTACCAGCCATGTTGTCCCACCCACTGCGGGTGAGACCAAAGCATCAGCCATATGCATATTCATTTACTCCCGGGAATACTGTTTTCGCTTTCGCCAAAAACAAAAAAAGGCCAAAGATATTCACTATCTTTGGCCTCCAGTTGTCTGGTCAGCAATTAGACTACTTAATCTATAGTTTTATTCTTTTATACAGCAACCATTCCTTCCGGTCAACAGAATTTTTTTAATGTTCAGGAGACCATCTGTCTAGTTGATCAATAGATAATTCAAATAAAATTAAGGAGTTATATGCACTTAAGGATATTGACTTGAGACAAATGGGGGATAGACTGGGCTTCAAAGGAGTAAAATAAACGAAAGGAGATGGCGCCATGAACTGGAAAAAAACTCTCATCGCACTTTTTATCATGATCCCTGCATTTGCCGTCTGTACACCAAACATCGCCACGGCGTCCACCGTGGCAGGAGATCAGAATCGTGATGTGTCGTTTTCCTTGGAAATCAAGCAGGTACCCGGCAACCTCGCCATCAAAGGGTTAGCCAGGAACAACCTCCACCACAAGATTTATCAGTTACAGCTCTTCGCGGTTGTTCTTGATGAAAACGGCAAACCGTCAGGAAATGAGGCGGTTTTCATCGGTCCCGCCAGCCTCGCCCTGGACCAGTCGCAACAATTCAACCTGACGCTTCCCGGCAATCTGTCCATGAACGCCAGAAACATCAGGCTGGAATATCGCTATCACCTCCCTGACTATGCTGAAAGATACTGGTCGTGGACCTATGGACGAATCATGATAACGCCGGAGGGAGATTCGAAAAGCTGAGAATGGGACCAGCCCCGCGTACCATTGATGCGCCTTTAGCTGCCTCGACCCTTCCCCGTTCAAGTGGAAGGGTCGAGCAGTTCATGGGCACTAACACCTTATTCGGAAAGGCTGTAAGAAAACCAGGACCATGAATTTCCAGACCATAATCTATTTCTAGGAGTCTGTCGGACTTAGGGATCGAAGCGAGAGAATGGAAAATCGAGGACGGATATTTGGAAATTTGAGAGCGAATAGTGGACCTATTTGTCGAAAATTTACGGAGATCCAGACCGATTTGCCATTTTCGCAGCCGATTCATTCTAAGTCCGACAGACCCTAGTTGCACCGAATACTGCTCCGATTGTTTTCGGGGAAGTCCTGAAGCCGCTGGTGCCGAGACTTTTTATGTCCAGGAACCCGGTTTCCCACAGAAGCCTTTCAACATCCCGCCCGGGGATGGCGCCGCCAATTCAAGCAGACCAGGCATCGAGGTTGTTTGGAGACTCTCCTGCCATTCCATCCTCCAGAATCATATCTGCAAGGTATAATCTGCCGCCAGGCTTGAGCACGCGATGGATTTCCCCTAGCCAGTCCCTCTTTTCGGGGGAGAGATTCAGCACACCGTTGGAGGTCACGACATCGAAGATTTTATCCGGAAACGGCAGCGACTCTGCAGCGCCCTCCTCCGCCCATGCATTGGCAATCTGCATCTTCTTGATGTTATCTGCCGCTCTTTCTACCATGGAAGAAGTCAGGTCCACCCCGTAAACTTTGCCGTCAGGACCGGCCAAACCGGCCGCACGAATAATATCGACTCCAGCCCCGCACCCCACATCAAGTACAGTCTCCCCTGGCCGGATCTTTCCTGCCAGTAAGGGATTACCCACACCGCAGAACGATTCCGCCACCGACGCCGGCAACGAATCAATGAACTCTTCCCCATAGCCCAACTTCAGCATCCCCTCACGGCCGGTGGGGTATTGAAACAGCGGCCTGGGGGATCGCGCTACCGCATCGTATCTTTGACGAACAGCGGTACGAATCTGGTCTAAATATGGCTCTTTCACTTGTCGTATCCTTTCATCGGTTGGCTGCATTGTGATGGTCAGATAAACCTTCCTTCGGCTGAACCCTCACCGGCAGCTACTACTGTTCCGCTTTCTGCCCATTGCATCCGCAGCCGTCTCCCTGGCCGTTTCCGCGTCCGCCACCACCTTTGCGGCAGCCGCCCCTCTCCCGCTGCACCGGGGTCGTTGCCAGACTCAAGGCAAAGGCGTCTGTCTTTGATGCGGCACCGCGGCGCACCTGCTTCCCGATATCGACTGCATCGTTGAGTGCCGCATCGTCGGCCCCCAACTCACGGGCACGAATGATATGATATTTCACCTCCGGGGGGTTGTTTGCGGCGATAGACGCGCCTACTGCGATAAGCTCACGAACTTTTTCTTCCAATGCCATTGGATAGTCTCCTTTCAGTAATGAAATGATTTATCAGCCCTTTTATTTCCACGAGTAAACCTCGTGCGTCTCGAACTGGTGAGACACCAGGTCAGAGGGCTTGACTTTGCCGCGAGGGATCACCTTATGCTCCTCCAGGTCTTGAATCCATGGCTCGATCTCGCTCTCCAGGATGTCATTTTTGGGTGAGTAATAATGGTTGCCGGTCACAGGCACCCCAATCGCCTCCGAAGTCCATTTGGCGGCCATTTCGGGATGGTCATTGATCCATGCCCCTCCCCGGCCCATGGCCCGGATGAAACCACGGACCACATCCGGGTGTTTCTCTATGAAATCGTCCCGAAAATAGGTAAAACTAACGCCTGCTGAGGGACCCAGGCCTGTTTCCAATGAATCCGAAATTTTGCGCGCTCCGGAAATTACCATTGGCTTGTAGAAGGGTGGATGTACACCGGCCACGTCCACCAACCCCTGTTTCAGTGCCTGGATCGCCTGAACGTCAGGCATCGTCACCCATTCGAATTTATCCCTCGGAATCCCGTTTTTATCGGCGATCCTGTTGGCCAGGAAGTCCGAACAGATGTTGTTGGTGATGGTGGAGAATTTGAGTTTGCCCGGCAACTTCTTCAAATCCGCAAAGGATTTGACATCGGGATATTTCTCAGGGTTTACGTACCAGAACATGTGGCGCAGTTCCGGATTAAGGTCTGGAGCAGGGTCTATGCCGCTGCGCACCACACCGGTGATCTTCGCCCCTCCGGCTTTGGCCACCGCCAGGGCGTTGGGGTGGTCGCCGGCCACGTCGTTATCCCCCTTCAATACAGAAGGGAGGACCAGAGCGGGCTGTGTTTCACCGGTGTAGACAATCCTGATCCCCTCCTGTGCAAAGAAACCGAGTTTTTCGGTCACCAGCCAGGGTGCAAGTGAGCAGTCTTTCCTGGTGATGGCTTTGATCGGGAACAGCCCATCGCCGACGGTTGCCCCTTTAGTCTCTTTCTTGCATGCCCCCAGCAAGCTCGCAACTGACGACAGGGCAATGGCAATTGCTACAATCCTGATGGCTTTGTTCATGAATCCCGGCATGTTTAATCCTCCTTCTTTGCTCCGCAAGCCCAATGGGCTCCTCAAACAGGCTGTTGAAAAACTATTGCGGGGCCGGTCTGCTGTGTTGCCGCTCACTCGGAAACTCAACGTACATCACAGTACGTTTCGCTCCCTCCTTCACTTGAGCCTTGCATCCCGACCTCCTCATCACGTTTTTCAACAACCTGTTAAATGTCATGCTCAAGCTGCGCAGAGGGTAAACTGCTTTACCACGCCCCCAGCACCAGTCCAGCAAGAGAGAATACGACCACGTACAGCCCCGCATCGATGGCGAATAGACGCCAGGAGCGTCCGGCGAAAAAGTAAATAGCTCCCAAAGCGGTAACGATCCAGACAAGGCTGATCATCAACGCAGTCAGCAAACCTGACCTCCATCCTTGACCGGCGACAACCAGGCTCACATTGGTGAAGGCGATGAAGTGCAATATACCCGAAACGCCTAAAACAAAGGGCTTGTTGATCTTTCGTTCGGTCCCTTCCGGATTGACTTCCCTTTCCCAGGTGTTCCCGAACAGAAAAGGTAAATGCCATATGGCCGCGACGACAAGCGACAGCGCCGTCACGACAATGACGGGCAGCCAATGAACAGCAAATACCATCGTTTGAATGACCATCAATATATCGTTCATGAAATGCTCTCCACCCCATACCGAAAAGATCGCACCGGACCTAAGTCATCGGCAAAATTGACTTGCCCGGTTCATGGCAACCCAGATCAATCGGTTGGGTCTGCTTTATTCCCAAACAAGTTTTTGATCAGGGGACTGCTGGAAAACCTCTTCAATGCCTTTTCAACCTGCATATCTGCCTCATAGACGGTCAGCCACCCGATCTGTATCTTCCCCCCGGCTTCAACTCCCAAAGACCTTACAACCAGGAGTGAGCAATCGGAGATGATATCCAGAAATTCATCCATGGACAGGCCGGTTGGCTCCCCGCCAGGGCCGGGCAAAGCAGAGGCCCCGGCTGCCTTGCGTGTTTCCACGAACCGGGGGCCCTCCACAGCTACATCATAAATGCTGAAGGAAGAGACCTCCTGTAGTGACTGGTCGATTGCTATTCCGTCCGTCGAGGCGACGGCAACCCGTACCCAGCTCATGATCGGCTCTCCATAGGTTTTTTCCATGATTTGATGCCGGGCACCTTAGAACGGCCTGGCGAATTTGCTGAACAGGTCTTCCAGGAGGATATTTCCTCCCCCGAACCCGGCATAGGTGCGCTTGAGGATAACCCGGTCAAAGGCGGGAAAAGAAATCGTGTGATGGCCGGCCATGTACTTGCTGGCAGCGTACTTTTCCATGGAGCTGGCGAAAAGGAGCATGAAAGTGTATTTCGTCAGTCTCTTGTGAATCAGGTAGGTATCGTTCTCGAAGTAGACGTCGGGAACGATTATGCCTTCGAGTCCATTGGTGAGCCTGTCGGTGATGAGGTCACGCACTTCTGCAGGGGGATTGTCGGTCACGACCACCACACTGGGAAGCAGGCCGCATTCATTGGTCAGGTACCTGACCAACCCGATGGCCATATTCGATTCCGCGACGACCGCGAAGTGAACGTTGCAAAACCCGGTATATAGAGCCGTGGCAATCAGATTGAAGTCGTCGTAGGCAATCTCTGTCTGCTTCCTGATCCATTTATCCAGGCGCTCCTGTTCCACATCCAGATGTTCGGCCACCGTACGCAGAAAGCGGGTCATTTCCTTGGGGCCCATGGGCAACCCAGGATAGACGATATAGGGGGTGCCGTATTTCTCCTTGAGTTTTTCCGCGGCTTTCAAACCCTGCCAGGGACTGAGGACAATGTTCAACTGGGCGGCCGGAATATTCTTCAGCCCTTCAACACCGTATCTGCCGCCGAAGATCTGGTTGGTCTCCAGACCGATGGCATCCAGGTTGGTCTTGAAAAGATCCAGGTCTCCCTTCCAGAATATGTGCTGGCAGGGCTGGATACCGAGGATGTTTACCAAGCCTTTCCGGACCGGTCGCTCTTCCAGATACTGGTCGATAACCGCATCCAGGAACAGGTCGTAGCCATCGTAGGAGGTCCCGTTGAATCCCGATGATTTGACGTTAATGATGGGAGGGTATTCCGGTTTCCTGAATTCGGAGACGACCCCTTCAACATCGTCACCGATAAGCGCCGGGATACAACCCGACACCGTGACGAACAGGTCCCCGTTCATAAGTTCCATGGTCGAAGCGATCTGGTCGCGCAGCCTTTCCTCACCGCCGAAGACCACATGCTTTTCCAGCAGGGTCGAACAGGGGGTAGTCAATGCACCGCCGTCGCCGATCTGCCCGCCGCCGCTGGCGCCGATAAAGCCGAAGAAATTGGACCAGCCGCATCCTCCTCCCGAATGGAGGATCGGCATCACCCCTGACACGGCGGTAGCTGCCACAAACGCGCCGCCCAAGGCGCACGTATGGCGAGGTGTCTCCTGCAAGGGACGGTCCTTGGGATCAAGAGCGGCAATGCGCTCGTCTTCATCGGTAAATTTCAGTACATTTGTCGCAGTCATGTAATTTGCATCTCCTTTATATTCTTTTAATGCTTGTGGCCGTGAGCATGATCCTGACCGTGGTCGTGACCATGGCTGTGGGTGTGGCCGTGGTCGTGATGACGGTGATCATCATGTTCGTGACCGTGATCCGGATCATCCGGTATTGTTAGAGGGTTGGACTTGAAGATCTCGTCCCTTCCCTTCACATAATGCAGCGGATCGGCTTTGTACCACCAATCCTTGTAGGGGGAGTCATCGAAGTCGGCAAGCAGCTTGGTCAGTGCAGTGTTCTGGAAACTCCGCAGGACCATATCCCCGTATCCGACGGCGCCGGCATAACCGGCTTGAACCTGTGAAGGATGATTGTGGCCCCTGAGCCAATGGATGGTTCCAATGGTGTGGGCGGTCTTGATTACACCCCCCTTGAAGGGGGCCTGGAGGGAAAGGTCCGGCTTGAGCCTGGCAAAGAGATTAGCGTAGTCAGCAGCCTGGAAAGTTGAGACGAGAACGATGAAATCACCCACTTCCTTGACCAGGGAATCAAAGGAATCGGCGATGAGGGAATCGTAATCAATGGCGCAAGCAGCTGCGACTTCCAAACCCAGCTCTTCCAGGAATACGGCATGCCCGATGACGCGGCCCTGGCCGACCGCACCGATGGCGGTCAGCTTCTCCCCCTCCTTCTTGGTCCCTTTTGCCACCATCCGCCTGCGGATGTCCTCCAACCCCTGCCGGATTTTGTCCACCTTCGGGATGTAGGTGGCGTGCTCCTCCTTGATGAGCTCCTCCACCTCCTTTTCCTTGCCCGTATAGCTGGCGATCCTGCGGAGCCACTCGTCGGTCTTTTTGATGCCGAAGGGGATTACGTCGTTGAAATAGGGAACGCCGAAGTGCTCATCCAGCCCCCGCATCAGATAGTCGGCGAATGTCGGGCAGATCGGCGCGGTCACCGCTGCAGCCCCCATCCGCTCCAGATCTTCCACCGAGGCGAATTCGGGTATGAAATTGACCCTGAGCCCCAGCTTGGTGAGGAGCCGGTTTATTTCGATCTTGTCCATCCAGGTGTAGGAGAACATGTTGGTAACGTTCACCAGATCCTTCTCTCTCGGCAGGTCCTTTCGCACCAGATACTTGAGAACCCCGTGCCAGAAGGCATCGTAGCCGGTCTGCGTTACACGGGAACGGAATCCTTCGGTGTGACAGGGGACGATCTTTGCCTTAACGTGCGGCTGGGCCTCATTGACAGCCCCTTCCAGGTCGTCGCCGATGATACCGGAGGCACAGGAGGTGACGACAAAAATGGCCCGGGGCGAATAGCGCCGGTCAGCTTCCTTGAGGGCGGCGACCAGCTTCTCGCCGCCGCCGAAAACCACATCGCTGTCAGTCAGATTGGTGCTGACCGCATGGAAAAAACCCAGATCGGCAGGTCGCCCCTGCTCGATGGGAATATGCTGAAAGAGTTCGTGACTGCTGTGCTGGCCTGCTGCACACCCTATGGGTGAGTGAAACAGGAGCACGGAATCGCGAATGCTGATGAGCCGTTGGGCATTAAGAGCCAGAAGGCAGTTCCCAGACTGTTCAAAACAGCGGTCCGGCTGAACGAGGCTCTTTTCACGAGTCCCCTTGACCAGATCGCTCATGGTACCGTAATAGGCGTTTATGGCGACCGACAACCGTTGTTCACGGGTCGGGCAAGTGTTTTCCTTAAGGTTTATGGGTGTATCATCCGTTATGGGCAGCTCACTCAAATTATCATGCATTTATAATATCCCCCCAAGGAAGACGGGCCAGTGGAGTCCCAATGGCCCGTCTTCTCATCTGTTTTTGTCTTAAGATTTAAAAAGTCCCCGCTTGCTCTGTTCATCCTTCTTGATCTTTTGCAGGATCTCGGCAGGAAGCGAGATCTTGCGGAACTTTGAAAACTTATCTCGATAGAGAGGAGGGGTGGGAGGGAAATCCGTTGCCTCGAATTTCACCACAGGTACCGGCTTCACGAATGGATTCTCGATCCTTTGCGGCTGGAACAGCTGTTTCCATGTCTCCTTGCCGGCATAGGCATCCAGGTTGCCGAACTTCTCATAGGAGATCTTTTTGTCAGGAGTGTCGGGAATAGTATAGGTCTGCACGTCCTGCTCCACGTCCCATACCTGATCAGGTCCTCCGCCGTGCAAAATCGCCCGTCGCTCGGCGCCGCTCTCGGTCAGCCCGCCCTTGAACCCTTCCGACCAAGGGTAGATGAGTTTATTAAAGTATAAGACCTGCCCGGAAAGACCTTTTTCCGAAACCTTCTTAAAGTTACCCTTGCGGTCCCATTGTTCTTGACGAATGATATGACCGGTTTTTTTCTCATGCCAGCTGATCCACTGACTGAGATAGTACCCATTCTTTACAGGTTTGCTTAAAACCACATAGGTCTCTATGCCGCCATCGGCGCGATATGGCCCCGCAATGGGTCCGTAAGGCTTTTTGCTGTTAACGGCCTGATAGAGAATGTCCACACCGATGATTTTCGAGTCGTATTTCCAGAAATCCCGAAGGAATACGTCATCATAGGTAGCGACCGAACCGGGGATATAGTCCGAGCCGCTGGCGCCGGAGATCCTGCGAACACGCCGTAGCGACGGCAGATATGCCCAACGGTCTTCAAGCTTGGAAACACCGGGGCCATCCTTGTAGAATTTTGAAAGCGAGACGGTGCCTGCGGACTCGGGCGGATTGGCCACGACAACGAGGTAGGCGCCGGTCTCCTGCCCAGGCTTGAACTTGTAGAGTTGTTCGGCAAAGGTCTTGTAGTGCCTGATCGTATTGCAGATCGTGTCTGATTTGCTGATAACTCCGTTCCGGTCTTTGGTCCGGGAAATGTGGTATCCACTATGGGCCTGCAGGCCGCACATAACGGTACCCCCGCCCCCGGCTTCCCCAAGAGCGCTAAGTTCCTCCCCACTGTATGGGGCCTTGAACGGATATCTCTCCTCCGGCAATTTGGGATACTCCTTGTCCCTGGGGATCTCGTGGGACCAGCGCCCGTCGATCTGCCAGTAATCCTTTTCTGCCTGCGACAGTTCCTCCACATATTTCCAGGACCGCCCTTCCTTCTTCGGGTTCCAGTTCCACTCTTTCCAGGGTGAAGTAGATTTTGCCGGCGTCCATGCTACCTTACCCCAATCAACATTTTCCTTGGCGATACCGAACCGGGCCACGACCGATAGGTCTGTGGCTGCAATAGCAGCCAAGGTGGCAAGCGCGACCACGCCCTTCATTTTCTGATTCTTCATTTCTTTCTCCTTTCGCTACGGTTTATGAATTTCCGCATGATTTCAGCAGATAAAGCTTAAAGTTGTTTTTTGAAGATATCGCGGGTGGTTGCCCCAACCCACGGTTTCCCGTCCGGCGGAATATCAATGGCATACAGGGTCTTTCTGGTTAGGGAATCGGCGCCCTGTGTCCACTTGCCTTCATGCAGGGAAAGCAGTTCTCCGCCACGCCCGACGATATATGCATCCTTTCCATTGGAAACGGCCACATTGAGGAAGGTTCGTTCGACCGGGCTTTCGGCTTTCGACCAGGACTTGCCGTCATAATGAAGAATGGTGCCCTTCTCTCCAACCGCCCAGGCGTCATTCGAGTTCCGGAATGCTATCCCGTACAGCGTCCGGTCAGTGGAAGATGAAATCTCCTTCCATCCTTTGCCGTCGTAATGGAGGATCACCCCCTGATTGCCCACGGCCCATCCATCGTTGGGGTTGTTGAATACGACTCGGTTCAGGGCCACTTTTTTTGGTGACTCAACCTTTTTCCATTCCTTGCCGTCATAGTGAACAATGGAACCTCTCTCTCCGACAGCCCATCCGTCTGCCGGCGATGGGAAAGCAACCGACATGAGGTGCCACTTGTCCGGCTTTTGAACCTCCTTCCAACCATCGCTATTTCCTTCCAGAATCGTCCCATCGGCCCCGACTGCCCATCTGCGGTCAGATTCAGGGAAGGCAATGGCAAAGAGGGGGACAGCCACCGGGGATTCGACTTGCTCCCATTTCGTGCCGTCGAACCGAAGTATAAGCCCTCTCTCTCCAACCGCCCACCCATCCTTCTCTCCTGTCTGCTTCAGATCGAAGACCACATGGTTAAAGGGCAGTTGATAAGTTTTCCACGTCGACGCACTGACCTTCTCTCCCCCTTTTCCTGAGCAGGCGAAAAGCATGGAGACGACTGTCAGCATCACCAGAGAAATCCCCATTCTGTGGATAAGGGCACCGGGTTTCCTCAACTGATGGGTCTTCATTTCAACATCTGCGATCTTCATGTCGCATCTCCTTCTTTTGTTGGTCCGATTTCCATTTGTGCACTGGGTTGCTTTCTTTTAGAACTCGTACTTGACGTCCAGCGTCACGTTCTTCCATTTTCTATATGCACCCCAGGGGATATCGTCGTCTTTGCCGACGAAATCGTTATAGGCCAGCGTTGCCTTGAGGTAATCATTGAATTTCCATCCTGCCGAGACGTTGTAGCTGAGGCCGTCATAGCCTGATCCCCCCGAAATGTACCCGGTAGTGCTCAGTTTCAGCCTGTCGTTCGTCTTGCGCACGGAATGGCTCAGGTTTACGACATGGAGGAGGTCGTTGAGTTTGGCGCCGGTGCGACTATCCCATCCCAGCTGACGGGTCCAGATCGGCTGATAAAGGATGTCGATCTTGTTTTCGTCCGAGCCCACGGAGGTCTCGAAGGCGACGGCAAGTTTGAGCTGGTCTTTCTTTACGATCCCGCCAGGTGCCGAAGGATCCGAAGTACTGAATGCCTTACCATGGGAATAGAGTGCTTCCGAACGGATGATCAGCCGCTGTCCGAAGATACTGGTTCCGTAGTCGAGCGCGTAGCCATAGCGGTTGAGGCGGGTGTGATGGAGAGTGTTATCTGATGTGTTGAAAACCGCGTCACGATCAAATCCGTTGTAATAAATTCCACTCAATGACAAGGCGCCGATGGTCGTATCCACTCGCACCCCGCCTTCGCTATCCGCGAGCCGGTCAAAACCGGAAGGATTTCTCTCGGGAGGTCGCTGGGCGCTGGAAACGGGCGATTGAGCGAAAGGAAACCACCACGGCGAACCTCCCGCAGGCCCCACATTGGGTTGGAAATCAGGGTTCCACAGAAAGGTGGTAGTTATGTTCTCGGTTGGTCGCAACGATACGTTTGCCATCCATTGGCCGATGGCCCGCCACTCGTAATCACCGATATGGAAATCTACAACGTCACGGCCGTCGGCAGCATTGACGAAATCGATGACCTTACCATCCATCTTGCCCCAGTTGACGATCTGCTTGCCAAGGGTGAAGTTGACGTTTCCATAGTTACCGCGGACATAGGCCTCGCGAACGATCCGTTTGAACTGGGAATAGTATTTCTGGTTGGAGGAACCATCCGTGTAGAGGCCGTCGCTGTCCTGAAAGTCGTAGGCGCCGTCATACTGGAAATTGTTAACGTTGACGAATTCGATGTTCTCATTTGCCTGGTATTTGAGTTCGAGCTGGGTGCGGAACTCTTGCTTCTGCAGCCTCCAGTCCTTGTTTCTTCCCCCAAGGCCCGTATTGTGATCGGTGGAGGTAGTGTTGATCTGCGTTATGCTGTTGATGAAACCCTTTACGCGTAGCCCCGGGACTGACTCCTCAAGGGGAGCTGAAACGTGCTTACCGATGGGGTTGAAATCGCCGATCGCGGAGGTAAGAGCCCAGAGTGGCTTGTACACGATCACATTGAACGGGTCGAATGGCTCCTGCAGGGTCTCCACCGCCCCAGTATCCGCGGCGTTGCCCGGTTCCGAAGCGGTGGCAGCGACGGTGTCATTTTCACCGGCGGCATTTTCTGGCGCTGCTGTTTCAGAAGTGGAAGCGGTAGTGGCAATGGCACCACTTTCACCAGCGGCATTTTCCGGCGCAGTTGTTTCGGCAGTGGAGGTGGTGTTAGCGGTGGCTTCCTGCCCGGACGCATTATCGTCCGCGGACCAGGCGTTGATGCTGCTCGACACCAGCACCAGCAATGCCAGCAAGGGGACCAGCTTCTTCAGTTTGAAATTCATACCGTACTCTCCTTCTTTTAGATTGCATGCAGAAGGGGTTATTCCCCTCTTTGAAACAAGAATTTAGGTTTGATGACCGATAGTAAAACCGGGAAAAACAGTAGCGCGATGATCGTGTTGGCCATTACCACCACGCTCAGCATGGAACCGAGGATCGCCTGGAAACGCATCTCGGACAGACAAAGGGTTAGCAGGCCGCCGGTCATGGTCAGACCGGTAAAGAGCACGGCACGCCCCGAAGTGCCGAGCGCCTTGATGTATCCCGTGACAAAATCACCGGATTCAGAGATTTCTTCCTTAAGCCTGGCCAGAATGTAGAGGGAGAAATCGATTCCCAGCCCGAAACCGAGGGTTACAACCGGCAAGGTATAGATGAAGAAGCCAATGCCTCCATAACCCATGAAGGCCATGGTGATCGCCTTGCCGATAAGCAGGGGTACAAAGATGATGAGAGCGGCAAGCCATGACTTGAAGGCAAGAACGGTAAGAATCAGACACGCCACAACGACGATGACGACGCTAAGGAACTCGTTTTTCTCAATCTCCTCGTTGATTGCCGAATAGATGCCCGCTGTTCCGCCAGGGAGTTCGAAGCGTATGTCGCTCGCCTGATTTTTCTTCAGGAAGTCACAGGTGCCGGAAATGACGTTTTTCAGTGTTTCCGGCTTGCGGTCCTTGAGAAAAACCGCGATGGTGCCTGACTTGTAGTCCTTGGTGAACATGTCCTTGCTTTCGTCGTACCCCTCGCTTCCCCCGATCATTCCAATCAGTTCCCCCGCCGAAGCAGTATCGTTCGGAAGGATCTCCCAGCGCGGATCATTCTCATGCATTGCTGCATTTACTTTTTTCAGGGCGTCCACATAGGATATGGAGTAACCCACCTCAGGCATCTCACCCAGGTGTCGCTGAAGGGCGTTGATGTCACTGATCACCTTTGCATCGTAAAGAGCGCCGGTGCGGTCACCCTCTATGTTTATCCAATAGAGGTTCCCGCCGGTCATCTGCTCAACGACCTTCTCTGCCTTGTTGTAGGGGGCATTCGGCCAGAAATCGGGCGAACCGGACTGTAGTTCGCCGACCCGTACCTTGAAAGCACCCACAAGTGCAATTACCAGCACTACACCGGTAAGAGCGAGGATCGGCACTTTGCCCTTACCAAGGGAAAATTTAGCCAAACGTTCGAAGATCGGCCCGAACCAGCTCTCTTCACGATTGACTGAAGATTGTTTCATGGGGGGGAGTAGTGCAAGGGATACCGGTATCAAGACAAAGCAGCCGACGCAGATAGCCACGATGCCTGCAGTCCCCACCAGCGCCATGGACTGGATACTTCGGAAAGGCATCAGTATCAGGACGAACAGACCCACTGCATCGGCAAAAATAGAGGTGGTCATAGGTTTCAAGAGGCCGATCATCGACTCTACTGCCGCTTCCTCCCGATTGCGGCCGTTGGCATACTCATAGTAGTACCGCGAGAGAATTTGGACTGAATGACCGTGGGCCAGTGCAACCAGCAAGAAGGGTATGGTCACCCCAAGGACATCTATCCTGTGCCCGAGGAGGGACATGAAACCGAGTCCCCAGACAACGCCGATCAGACCTGAAGAGAGAGGGAGAAGGACGCCACGGATGGTCCGGAAGTCCAGATAGAGGGTTACCACCATCACCAGAACGGCAATGGCGAAGACGACCAGAATTCCCCTGAATGCCGAGTCAATATAACCGAGCATGATCGGCCGCCCGGCCAGGAAAAATTCTGTGTTTGCATCCTTTTCTTCGTTTACTATCTTCTGTAACGTCTCGAATATGTACCGGTAATCCTCTTCATACCTGAAACCGGCCAGAATGAGCGTCCTCTTTCGGTCGGGGGACACAATGGTACCGGAGATCATGTCATTGTTCAGCACCTCTTCCCTGAACGCAGTAGCCTCCTTGCTGTCTCCGTCGTTGATCTTCCGGACAAGGTCCTGATACTTTTCGAAGTGGAGGGTGGAATATCCAAGTTCGTCATAGGCGAAGTTAACCCGCGAGAACTTGCGGGATGCGACCGAGATAATCTTCGAGGTAACCACTCCCTGCATTTCACGCAGTTTCTGGTCGATCCTGTAAACCTTGGCCAGATTCACCGGATCGAGAACATCCCCCTGCTTTACCTGGATGGCAATCTCCACAAGATGCTCGCCGCCGTACTTCTCCACCATCCTCTCAGTCAACTTTACATAAGGATGGTTGGGAGGAACGATATCACCACCGCCGAAAGCAATCTTGATATCCTTAAGATGCCAGGCAAAGAATATGGTCAAGGCCACAATAACCAGAAGGACCTGTACCCTGTACCTGATGATTTTCTCTGCAATTTTCCGTATCAAAGTTTCCCCTCCTTCACCGGCGACCTGTCCGGCGATCCGGTGCCGCCTAAAAAAAAGGCCGGTAGCCCTTATCAGGCATAACCGGCCTCCAGATCTCTGGTTAGCACATCTTCTACAGCAGTTGTTTCTTTCTCGCTTCTACCACCAAGCAGAGACAATCCCGATACTTATTACAACGGTCCGCAGAACTGTGCGCCCACGTCTTCAATAAAGTTCAGCCCCCCCCGGTAACCGGCGTAGCTCCGGTCGAGAACTATCCGGTCGAACGTTGGAAACGATACGCTTAAAAACCCGGCATCTCCCTTTGGCAGATGCTTTTCAAGCGAGCTACCCAGCAGAAGCTGCAGGGTGTGCTTTTGCAGGATGAGCTTGATCTTGTGACTATCTGTCTCAAAAATGACCTTGGGTTTGATACTGCTGGCCAGCCCCTCAGTCAATAATCGAGTAATATTCTCCCTCGAATCTTCAGGCGGATTATCGCTGACAATCACCAACTCCGGAAGCAAACCGATTTCATTGGTGCCGTAGCGGGTCAGCCCGATGGCCGTGCCGCTGTCGGCAATCACACCGAAATAGGCATTGGGAAGGCCGACTACCAGAAGATCGCCGAAATATTCAGCGGTATTGTAGGCATCCCATTCCTCTGGTTTCACGACCGCCTCAATCGTCTTCTTCGGGATATGAAGCAGCTCACCTATCTGCCTGAGGAAGCTGGTAGTGTCCTGGGGTCCTACCGGCACAAAAGGAATCACCTCATATGGGGTTTCAAACTTTTCCTTCAATTTTTCAACGACCTTGAGCCCGAGCCATGGTGAAAAGACAAGGTTCAATTCAGCAGCCGGGATCTTTTTCAGGGCCGCAAGACCGTCCTTTTCCGTAAAAATGATGTTGGCCTCTACGCCGATTTTTCCAAGCAGCGCCTTTAAAACCCTCAGATGACCCTTCCACTGAATATGCTGGCTGGGCACTATGCCGAAAATATTGACAAGTTTCTTCTGCTTCGGGAGCGGCGCCAGCAACTGGTCCACTACCGCCTCGAAGAAATGTTCATAGCCCAGATAGGAATTGCCCAGAAAACCGGCAGTTTGCACATGAATTATATTCGTTTGCCCTTTGAATTCTTTCACCACTGCCGCGACATCGTCACCAATGAGGGAAGGAACACAGCCGGAAATTACGGCGAACAGGTCAGCCTTGACAACCTTGAGGGTCGATGCAATCAGGTCGCGCAGTTTCTCCTCTCCACCGAATACCACATGCTCTTCCACCAGGCAGGAGCAGGGAGTGCTTGTGTTGCCATGGCGGCCTGCGGCATTCATGCCGCCGGCATAGTTCTGGCCGAACTGCTGGCCAAGGCCGCATCCGGCACCCGAATGAAGAATGGGAGCCGCATGGGTGACTGCAAGTGCGGTTACATAAGCTCCGCCAAGGGCACAGGAATACCGCGGCGCTTCGGCAATATCGGGATAAAGTTCGACAACTTTTGCTTGACTCATTGCTATGCCCCCTCCTCTTTCAGGTAGACCGGGTTTGGCCGCTTAAACCACCAGTCGGTATAAGTTTCTTCCGTATTGGCCTTCATGGTCTGCTGAAATGACTTGTTCTTTGTGGACTGAAGCAGGAAATTTCCCGCAGCCACCGCCCCCTTGTAACCGGCCTGGGTGCTCCATTCACGGGCGTCACCACGCAGAGCGTGTATCCTGGTCATCCCCTTGTCCCTTTTATAGGCGCTCCCCTGGAACGGGCAACTCAGCACGATGTCCGGTGCCCGATTCTTGGCAATGTGGGCGACCTCTGCCGCCTGGAAAGTATTGATCAGCACATCGAAATCACCTGTTTCCTCGATCATCTTATCCATTTCATCCAGGACCAGATTATCGAAGTCCTGCACTATGGCAGCGGTTGCCTTGACGCCAAGCTCGTTGAAAAATGGTGTTTGCGTCAGAAGCCGCCCTTGTCCCAAGGAGCCGAGCACATCAAGTTTGTCACCTTCGGGGGCCAGGCTCTTGAACTCACCCTGAATATTTTCCAGCTGTGGAACCCAGGTGGCGTGTTCTTCAGCGATAAGCGCCTCAACCTCTTTTTCCTTGCCGGTATATTTGGCGATTGTCCGCAGCCATTCGTCGGTGTGCGCGATACCGATCGGCGAAGGATAAAGGAAGAACGGGACTCCGTATTCCTGCTCAAGGCCGCGCGACAGGTAATCCGTATAGGAAGGACACATGGGCGCCGTTACCGCCGCCTCGGAGAGCTGTTCAAACTGCTCGACAGTGGCGAATTCCGGGATGAAGTTGACGCGAAGCCCCACCTTGCCCAGCAACCGGGTGATCTCCATTCTGTCCTGCCAGGTGTAAGACAACATGCTGGCGATATTGACCAGATCAGGCTGCTTTTTCTTCGGTGGCTTCACCAGGTACTTGAGAACCGCATGCCAGAATACGTCATATCCGGTCTGAACCAGGCGCGATTTTGTTCCTTCGCAATGGACAGGAACGATGGTTGCTGAGATCTCCGGTTGAATGTCGGCCACTACACCGTCAATGTCCTCGCCGATAATGCCTGAGGTGCATGAAGACATGATGAAGATGGCCTTCGGATTGTAGCGATTCTGGGCCTCATGAATGGCGGCCTTCAGCTTGTCGGCGGCACCGTACACCACATCACGTTCGTTCAGGTTGGTGGTGAGCCAATGGAACTCGAAATCTTCCGGCATTCCCCCGAGCCCTTTCCGAATCCCCTTGAACAGCTCCCGGTATCCCAGTGCGGAAGACGAACAGCCAACCGGGGCGTGGACGATCATGACGGCGTCGCGGATCGTCATGACGCGTACAGTCAGGTAGAAGTTGAGGATACAGCCGGAAGTCTGCTGAAACGCCCGCTCTTGATGCTTCAGTTTTCCGGCACGGGCGTCAGCCACCAGCTCCGTGGCCTTGCCGTAAAAAATGTTGACGCCGTTTGCCCTCTGTTCCCTGTTGGGGCAGCTATTTGTACTGAGGTCAATTTTTTCGCTCATGTATTTATTTCCTTTTCTAAAATGCTTTTTTCCTCCGACTCCCAAGGGAACGGCCTACTACCCTTTTGAACCAAACCAGCCTGTCTCACCGATACCGCTTTCCCATGACCTACTCTTCGAAAAGCGGTGTGGAAAGGTAGCGTTCGCCCGTATCGGGGAGGACCACCACGATCTTTTTGCCGGCATTCTCCGGCCGGGCAGCAATCTGCAAAGCGGCGAAGGCTGCAGCACCACCGGAAATTCCCACCAGAAGCCCCTCTTCCCGGGCAAGTCGTCTTCCGGTCAGGAATGCCTCTTCGTTGCGGACCTTGTAGACCTCGTTGACGACTGACTGATTGAGCACCTCCGGGATAAAACCGGCGCCGATACCTTGGATTTTGTGGGGACCGGGGGTTCCTCCGGACAATACCGGCGAATCGAATGGTTCTACTGCGATCACCTGCAAGCCGGGTTTGCGCTCCTTCAGGACTTCGCCGACACCGGTGACGGTGCCGCCGGTACCGACGCCTCCAACAAGGATGTCGATCTTGCCGTCGGTATCAGCCCATATTTCTTCGGCTGTGGTGGCTCTGTGAATGGCGGGATTCGCCGGATTCTTGAACTGCTGTGGGACGAATGAATTGGGAGTAGTGGCTGCCAACTCATCTGCCGCCTCGATGGCTCCTTTCATTCCCTTGGCGCCTGGTGTCAATACGAGTTCCGCACCGTAGGCCCTGAGCAGGTTCCGCCTTTCAATGCTCATGGTGTCGGGCATGGTCAGGATCAGCCGATAACCGCGGGCGGCGGCGACAAAGGCCAGGGCTATGCCGGTATTGCCGCTGGTTGGCTCGATAATGACCGAGTCTTTTTTCAACAGCCCTTTTTCTTCGGCGGCCTTGATCATGGAGAAGCCGATGCGGTCTTTGACGCTGCCGCCGGGGTTGAAGGATTCAAGCTTTGCGATAATATCGGCGCCGAGCCCTTTGCCCAGCCGGTGCAGATGAAGTAGCGGTGTTCCGCCGATAAGGTCAGTTAAATTGTTGTAAATGCGTCCCATCTGAAATTCCTCCTGATATGTGAGATGTTATAAATTTAAATATTCGCTGCTTTGCTGCGGACTTCTCCGGTCTCCATGGCAAGCAGGGTATCGGCCCATTTGAAGGCCCACTCATGGAGTTCCTTGTCGTTCAGGGGTGTCGGAACCTTTGATTCGGTGTGATCGTAGATCTTCTGGGCCAGGCCCCGGTAAACCTTTGCCTGCTCGGACTCGGGGAAGGCTTCGATGGTGGTTTTGCCCTGCAGCTCGCTCTGGGTGACCGTGACCGATCGGGGCACGTACTCGATCACCTGGGTTTTTGTCTGGGTGACGAAATCGTCTATGATCTCTTTGGCATAGCCGGTGTTGACGGAGTTGGCGATAACGCCGCCAAGGAGGGCGCCGCCGTTATTGGAATATTTCTGGATCCCCTTGAAAAGGTTGTTGGCGGCATAGATGGCCATGAAGTCGGATGAAGAAACGGTAAAGACATGATCGGCAATCCCTTCCCTGATCGGTACCGCAAACCCGCCGCATACGACGTCCCCCAGAACGTCATAGACCACCACGTCCAGGTCCAGTTCGTCGAAGACTCTGAGCTGCTTGAGAAGTTCCACCGAAGTGATGATGCCGCGGCCGGCACAGCCTACTCCAGGGGCTGGACCGCCTGCTTCTACGCAATAGATTCCATTGAAGCCATCGAAGATGATTTCGTTGGATTTGACCGACTTCTTGTCCCTGAGCGTATCAAGGATGGTCGGTATGTAGCCCCCTCCCCTCAAGGTTGTGGTGGAATCGCTCTTGGGGTCGCAGCCGATCTGCATCACCTTGAGACCCAGTGTCGACAGGGCTGCCGTGATGTTTGAGGTGGTCGTCGATTTGCCGATTCCTCCTTTACCGTAGATTGCAATGGTTTTTACTTTTTTCTGGGACATTGTTTCTGCTCCTTTTCTCTTTCCATGAATTATTGTGCCTTGCTCAACCGAAACTTCTCTGTCTTGTCTATCTGTGCCAACCTGCCGTTCTGCACCACCAGGGTGATGGACCCATAGCGCACCCCTTTTACCATTTCGGCCAGCGTGTCCAGTGCCCCCTCTGGCAGGGAATCCGAACATTTTCTAATGATTACAGGAACTTGCGTCATATTGCACCTCTACAACCAGTTGAAGAAATGTTTTCTCAGACGACGGCCAATTGGCTTATGGAACAGCCGCTGTCGGCGCCCTGACTGTCCTGCCCTATGAGCCCGATGGCATCTGCGCGGCATTGCCGACAATGGCGGAACTGGCCGATGATTTTTTCGTTGGCGGTGCATACCAGTTCAAGCTCCTCGGGTGAAGGTGGAACAATGTGGGCAAAGTCCGCCTGGGGTATAAGGGGCATGACATTCATGACGAATGCCCCTGATTTTTTGATCCTTTCTGCTATGAGTCCGATCTGCTGCTCATTCACGCCTGGAATCAGGACACTGTTCACCTTCACGGTCAGGCCCAGTTCAACCGCCCTTTCTACACCGGCAAACTGTCTGGAGATGATCAGCTCGCCTCCTTCTCTGCCGCTATATCGTTTGCCCTGGTACAGGACATGCTTGTAAATCCGTCCGGCGATCACCGGATCTATGGCATTGATCGTTACCGTAAGGCTGCCAAGGCCGAGTTCGGCAAGACTATCCAATGACTCCGGGAGAAGCAGCCCATTGGTGCTCAGACATTTGATCAGCTGAGGAAACTCTTCCCCGACCAGCCGAAAGGTCTCGAATGTCTCTTCGTTGGCCAGGGGGTCCCCTGGGCCTGCTATACCGACCACCTTGATAATATCGCTCAAGTCGTTTTTCATGACGGCACGTACGGTCTCAAGAGCTTCCTGCGGCGTCTGGATCCGGCTGGTAACGCCAGGGCGGGACTCATTGACGCAGTCATGCCTGCGGGTGCAATAACCACACTGTATGTTGCAGCGAGGTGCCACAGCCAGATGAATCCGGCCATTTTTGTGTCTGTTGCCGCCGAAACAGGGATGACCCTGAATGTTGTTCCTGCCCGAGCATGTACTCGCCATGGGTATCCCCCTCCGTTGCTGAAAAAAAAGAGGCCAAGGAAAATATCCTTGGCCTCCGGTTTGTCCAGTGAGCCTTTGAAATTGATTAAACTTATTAGTCTATCTTTTAGATAGATTAATAACGGAAAAAGATTTTATTGTCAAGCTTTTTTATGCTGCCCAATTCCACCACAGGATCTGATGCAATGAGCTGTCACCTGTCATATGCTTGAACCGTCCCTTACTACCCCTGTCTCCAGTTCTGAAATTATTTCTCCCCACTTCCTTGCCCAATTTGCAAGTTCTTCTCCGTTGAGATAAACCGGCCGGGGAACCACGGCAGAATCTTCGATCTGGCGTGCCAATTTGCGGTAGGCATAGGCATTATGTGACCAGGGAGCGGCCTCGATCAAAGTCTGGTTATAAAAATCACTCACCGATACCATTACGGAATGGGGGACACTGGCCATAACGACAGTGCCGGTCCTGGAGACAAAATCGGAAATGATCGATTCATAGAGAGGTCCCTTCAGATTATTGATCACTACCCCACTAAAACGGCAATTGCTTGATGCCACAGTATTCAACCAACTGAAGAGTTCATTAACGACATTGATTGACGTCATGTCCCCCGATGTGACCACCAGAAGCCTTGGCACACCTTCAGAAGCAGGCGGCAACAAGAAGGAAGCCCCCGGTTCCCATGCCACATCATGAACTATAAAATTGGGACGATGCCGTACTAATAGCGGGTGGTACAGGAGTTCCGCACTACGGGAAGTTTCCCCCTCAATGGTAAGCTCCCCTGCTTCTATGCAGAGGGCTCCCTTGAAACCGACAGCATAATGGGGAACCACGTCTCCGTTCTGCCATTCAGGAACCGGCAGCAGAGGCGAGGTGCCACGCAGGGTGGCGGTTGCGCTCCAACGGGGATCATAACCGATCAAGACGACCCGATGCCCGGCCTCCGCCAAAGCTGCAGCCAGATTAGCAGAAGTGGTGGATTTACCTACCCCCCCCTTGCCTACAACAATAATATGTTCTGCCATGGCAGCCTCCATGATGCCAGCTGATTGCCGATACCATCCCCTGGCGGCTTCAGGTCAGCCGGATTTTTTCGTTCTTGTCGATTTGAATTACCTTGCCGTCCTGAATCACAAGAGTCACGGTCCCGAATTTAATTGACTGCAGCGCATTACGAATTTTACGCTCCAACTCCACGTTCCATTGTTCCTGCGTCCCGTTGACTCCACCATCACCCATGTTGGTTGCCTCCTCTACCGCGCTCGATCGATCACCTGGACGTCAATTTCATTTCGTAGGTATGTAAATCTGGTCAAAGACCCCACCATCAGCAAAATGTGTCAATTGCGCTTTCCGCCACCCACCAAAGACATCGTCTATGGTAAAAAGCTTCACTTTGGGGAAAGCCTTGGCGTATTTTGCTGCAACTTTTTTATCCCGTGGACGGTAATAGTTATTGGCAGCGATCTCTTGGCCTTCCCTGGAGTACAGGTATTTCAGATATTCTTCTGCAACCTTGCGCGTACCCTTCTTATCAACCACCTTGTCAACAATGCTCACCGACGGTTCGGCAAGAATGCTTAGTGATGGAACGACTATTTCAAACTTGTCCTTACCCAGCTCATTGACAGCAAGAAAAGCTTCATTTTCCCATGCCAGAAGAACATCGCCGATACCCCGTTGCACAAAAGTGGTTGTTGATCCCCTGGCACCCGAATCCAGAACCGGTACATTCCTGAAGAGTGTACCGACAAACTCCTTTGCCTTTACATCAGTGCCACCCTTTTGTTTAAGCGCATAGGCCCAGGCAGCAAGATAATTCCAGCGGGCACCGCCTGAAGTTTTCGGATTGGGAGTGATTATGGAGACGCCAGGCTTGACCAGATCATTCCAGTCTTTGATCTTTTTCGGGTTGCCCTTGCGCACCAGGAAAACGATGGTGGATGTATACGGGGCACTGTTGTTGGGCAGGCGCTTCTGCCAGTTTTCAGGAATCAGCTTTGCCTTGTCGTGGATCTGATCGATGTCGTAAGCCAAAGCCAATGTGACCACGTCCGCCTCAAGACCATCGATGACAGCACGTGCCTGCTTGCCGGAGCCGCCATGGGATTGCTTGAATGTCACATCCTGGCCTGTTTTGCCTTTCCAATATCTGGAAAAAGCAGCGTTGTACTCTTGATACAGTTCCCTGGTGGGATCATAGGATACGTTCAAGAGGTTTACCTCCGCCAGTGCACCACCAGGCAAAGCAAGGGCCAATCCCGCAAAAATTGCAGCCATCTTGATTCTGATCATTTTTTCATCTCCTTTTTGTTTTAGTCTATAGAATAAATAGACTAAACTGGCAAAAAAATTTATATCACGTAATTCAAAACACCTTTTTCCAGCAGTGCTGCCCTTTCCGTACGTTCTAAAACATCCTGCAAAGTTGTGTGATCGAGGATCTGGGTAATTGCGTCACGCACATCTTTCATAACCAGCCTTATTCCACAGGTAGTCTCATCCTCGCATTCGGTACATTTTGAATAGGCTGTTTCACTGACACACGGTACAGGCGCCAACGGCCCTTCCAACATCCTGATGACACTGCCCATACTTATTTCCCTGGGCAGTTTGCCCAAGGAGTACCCTCCCCCCTTTCCCTTGCGGCTGTGGAGAATGCCGTTGTTTTTCAATGTAAGTAGAATCAACTCCAGGAATTTCTTGGGAATTTTCTCGTCTTCTGCCAGATCGGCAATGAGTACAGGCTCTCCCTTTTTGGTCCGGGAAAGGTATATAAGAGCTTTCAAAGCATATTTGGTTTTTTTTGATATCATTTTTTACCCTATTAAATCGATAGACAAATAATACAAAAAAGACAGGGGCAGGTCAAGTTTATTTTTGCAGGCATTTCAGTTTTAACCGCTTTTTTATCTTTACTGAAATTTTGTGTACAGATCTGGCCAGAAAAGGATGCTCCGCTCCCCCAGGATTTTACTGCGGGAGAGCGCTATCTTCATACGGTAGAAGCCACTGGTTCGATCCCGGTATGCCCATAAAAAATATAAAGGGTTAGCCAATTCAAGCTAACCCTTTTTTAAGACGATAGGCCCATGATGCCTGGAGTTAACCTGCAGTAGATGGTTCATGAAGCCCTGGTCTTCGGCTTACGGCTGGAAAATTTCATGACTGCGTTTTCCGGGCGATGCTCCAGGCGGTAGGCCAGCTGGGGCCGCGTCAAGCCCAGCATTCTCGCCGCTGCAGAAAGGTTGCCGCTTGCTTTCTCCACGGCAGCTTCTGCCAGGAGAGTATTGGCCTGTTCCAGGGTTATCCGGCCGCTCAGAATCGCCTCGCAGAAATCCTTGCCGCTTTCCTTCTGGCTGTCACTCAACCCCCCCTTGGCATTGAGCGCCAGCTCGGAAAATTCACTGCTGTAGGAAGGAAACATATGTTGGATGGAAATATGGGTGCCGTTGGGAGCAAGCATCACTCCGCGCTCCACAACGTTCTGCAGTTCCCTGATATTGCCCGGCCATTGATAGGCGAGCAAAGCCAACTTGGCCTTGTCGGAGAAACCGCGCAGCTTTTTCCCGTTAACATCACTGAATTTCTTGAGAAAAGTCTTAGCCAGGATCAAAATATCAAGCTTACGTTCCTTGAGGGGAGGAATGTGGATCTGCAGAGCATTCAACCGGTAGTACAGGTCGGAACGAAATTTGCCATTTTCGACCAGCTGTCTCAGGTCGATGTTGGTTGCCGCAACCAGCCGCACATTGACCTTGTGGGTTTTTGTGCCTCCCAGGCGTTCCACCTCACCCTCCTGCAGCACGCGGAGCAGCTTCGCCTGGGCCGAAAGGGGCAGGTCACCCACCTCATCCAGAAACAAGGTGCCGCCGTTGGCACGCTCGAAACGACCGGGCCGGGAGGCAAGGGCACCGGTAAAGGCGCCTTTCTCCACGCCGAACAGTTCCGACTCCACCAGATCATGGGGTATGGCGGCGCAATTGATGGCGATGAACGACTCCTTGCAGCGGGCCCCCTTCTCATGCAGCGTGCGGGCGAAAACCTCCTTGCCTACCCCGGTTTCACCAAGCAGCAGCACCGTGATCTGGCTATCCACCGCTTGCATGAGAAGGTCGTAAGCAGCGAGAAAGGCCGGCGAATTGCCCACCACATCAGACGGCATTTTTTTTTCACTTATGGCGGAACGTAAGTGCACAACCTCATTTTGAAGACCGATGAGCTGATCGACAATGGATTCTTGGTTCAGCATTAGTGAATAATCACTGGAATCATCCCATTCCTCGACTGGTTTACCGACAAGGTAACAGTGTTTCCCACCTGCAGCGAAACATTTTACTTCCTTGCAAAGAATCGGCTTACCCATAAAAGCTGAGCAATAACCGCTCGAGTAGCCATGTAAATACCAACACACCCCTTCCGCGGACTCACCATAATGGCGCAGGTACGCCTGGCTCTCCCAGGAATTTTCCAAGAGAGCTTCCACATAAAACTTACCCATTTTTCGGTTAATTTCTAATTTAGGGATAGAAGTCTTGGCATTTCCCTCCAAGGTAAACAGAAGTGGCCCGGCCATGAAACTTTCATAGTCGTTTGTCCAATCCCGATTAATATGGGTGAGTTCACAATCATTTATACCGGTAGCATAGCCTATGCGCATGATCATGCCCCGAGCACGGCCAATTCCAAGGGATTCAATCAACTCGCGGCGCAATTTCGCATGGGAGTCTGCATGAACAAGAAGCATTCGATGCTCATGCAGCCATATCTCGCCAGTTTCGCTTGAAAACCGCAATTGCGAACGAAGATTATTACTGACTGTTTCATTTGCAGAGGTTTCCTTTGCGAGCTTACCTTTTTTCACCATACTACCCTTTCTCGAGAGTTACCTCGCAAACATCCTGACAATATTGAAACAATGTTTTACATATATATCACATCAACTAAAATTGCAATTATTTACACTTTGTGCCCGAACTGGCTATGAACCGGGCATCAAACATTACAAAAGCAATAGATTATCAATGTGTTATGCAATTACACCTTTCTTTACCCCTAAGATTCCCAGTCGACCATCCCCCCCATATCGACACACCATTTCTTAATACTTTTTCGAGGCAATGCGGAAAATACTTCATTATTTTATGAAATACGCGAATACGAAGGGTAATATTTAGAAAATAATCAAACTTTTCCCCATGACCTTCCTCCTCACATTTGGTGCAGGCACCTCAAGACGCCCCACAAAATAAAAAAAACGTGTCGCACCCCCCCTATCGCCACGTAACACAAACGATATTTTATGTAACATTCCACCTCACAACATCATGATTTAAAAGACGTTATATCCACCTCTCAAACATAGTGTCGGAAGAAACAAACATACCACCAATATTTTATGAAACATTGTTTTGGCATGTCTTCTGCTAAATAGTCCATCAGATGCAGTCGTTCAGACCCGTTCTTGCACTAAAGGAGGCCCCATGCCCACTCCGCTCATCACCGAAATACAGAGATTCTGCCTGCAGGATGGCCCCGGCATCAGAACAACCATTTTCCTCAAGGGGTGTCCACTCCATTGCCCATGGTGCCACAACCCTGAAAACATCGGCTCTAAACAAGAGTTCTATTTTTATGCAAACAGATGTACAGGCTGCCGGCAATGCCAGACTGCCTGTACATCAGCCACGGGCAATATGGACCACGACTGTATGGAGAGAACAACCGACAGAAGTCTATGCACATCCTGCTTGCAGTGTGTACCCGCCTGCCGGTTCGGGGCACGTGAAGCGGTAGGCAAGTCCATCCCTATGGAGAACATTCTCCTGGAGGCTGTGTCGGACCGGATCTTTTACCAGCCTAGCGGGGGTGGAGTCACAATCAGTGGTGGAGAACCTTTGCTGTATCCCGAATTCACCTGTGAGCTGGCCCGTAACCTCAAAGTAAAAGAGAATCTCCATGTGGCAATCGAGACCTGCCTCTTTGCCGAGTGGGAAACCATCGTCCCGCTATTGAAATTGGTCGATCTGTTTATCGTCGACATCAAATCCATGGATCCCGAAAAGCATCAACGGGTAATCGGCGGTTCTCTGCAGAAAATCCTGTCAAACCTGGAACGGCTTATGGAAGCCAAGACAGCAGTACGTATCCATCTCCCGATCATTCCCCACTTCAATGACAGCAGCGAAGATTTCGAAGCATACGCGGCATATCTGGGACTTTTCGCCGGCAACCTGTCCGGAGTCGACATCCTTCCTTTCCACTCGTACGCCGCTGGGAAATATATTCAGCTGGGGCGCAGCTATCAATACCTGAAAGTTCCAGACCTGGCGGTTCAGCAGCTTGCTCCCCTGGTGCAAGCTCTCGAACAGCAAGGTATTCGAGAGATTACTATCGGCGGTTTGGTTGGGGCGTCGGCTGCAGCAGGAAATGGTGTCGCCAACAGGGCATTGGAAGCAAAACGGGAGCATTTGCCACCCATGAACATGCCACAAAAAAAGGGGGTGGTCACAACACGACACTGAAGAGTATGCATCTACATATTCCGCAGAATTTCAATATGCAAATAAAGGAGATTCCAAATGACCACATGTAAGAATTGCTCATTTTATTTTCCGGTTCCTGAAAATGCCGGGGACTATGAGGCAGGCAAAGGGGACTGCGTTGTGGAAAAGCAGGACGCAAAGGGTAAATACTGGCTTTCGAAACCGACCAGGACCGATTCACCGTCATGCCCAACATTTAAAAAAGCTTAAGATGCCCAAAGAGGAGGTCATTCATGGCAACAGTTGCTACATCTATCAAGTACGACGGCAGGGTTATAGACTTTCCGCTGGCAAATCCGGATGAAAATGGCATTGCCGACGAAGTACTGCACGAGAACCTTGCCCGTCCAACCACGGAGAGGACAAAAAGACTCAAGGCAAGATGCCGCTGGAAGCATGCCTCGGCCGGCGAGTTTGTCGATGCGGAGGTTCGAGCGGGCATCGAGAGGATGCGATATATCACCGAGGCCCACAAGGCAAGCGCAGGGCAGCCGGAGGTGATCAGAAGGGCTCTGGGGCTGGCGAATATATTGAACAAAAGCACGCTGGTTCTGCAGCAGGACGAATTCATCATCGGCTATCACGCGGAAGACCCCGAGATGTTCCCCCTCTATCCTGAGCTCGCTTATATGGCGGTCCAGGACTACCTCATCAGCAACTATTCCCCCGAGCCCAAAGAGGAAGCTGCGGAAATCAACGAATACTGGAAGAAATACAGCATGCAGGCTAAGGGGGAGCGATATTTCACCCAGGAAGAACTGCTGCAGATGTACCAGGTCAGCACCATGGAGGCCCCCGGCTTCGCTACCGGTTACAACAGTATTTGCCCCCCCTATGAAACGGTCATTCAGGACGGCCTGCTGAAACGGGTCGAACTGGCAAAGGAAAACATCGATCATGCCAAAAAGGAAATGCAAAAGGTACCCTGGAATGCAACTACCGGCCTTGACTGGATTGCCAAAATCGACGTCTGGAAGGCCATGATTATTGCGGACGAAGCGGTTATCAACTGGGCAAGGCGCCATGCCAGGCTCGCCAGGATCGTCGCCGAACATTTCGAGACCAACCAGGAAAGGAAAGAGGAACTGCTTGAGATCGCCGACATCAGTCACCGGGTTCCGGCAGAGCCATGCAAGGGCTTGAAGGATGCCTTCCAGGCAAAATGGTACACATTCCTTCTCTGTCATGCCATCGATCGCTATGCAAGCGGCTATGCACATAAGGAAGACGAACTGCTGGAGCCTTACTACAACATAAGCGTTGTGGAAAAATCCTTCCAGCCCATGACCTACACTGACGTAGTCGAAATGGTGGAGATGGAGCGGCTGAAAATTTCCGAGCATGGTGCAGGAAAGTCCAGGGCCTACCGGGAGATCTTCCCCGGCTCCAACGACCTTTTCATTCTGACCATAGGGGGAACCAAACCGGGTTATGTGGATGCCTGCAGCGACATGACCGACGCGATTCTGGAAGGGGCAAGGAATATCCGGACCACGGAACCGTCCATCGTCTTCAGGTGGCATCCGAACGGTCGAGAAAAAACGAAGCGCCTTGTCTTCGAATGCATTCGGGACGGTCTGGGTTACCCATCCATAAAACATGACGTAATCGGTACGGAACAGCTGAAGTATTACAGCAAATTCAGCAAGAACAACAACGGCGCGACCGATGCCGAGGCCCATTACTGGGGCCTGGTGCTGTGCATGTCTCCCGGCGTGTGCGGCAGGCGCAAGACCCATAAGACCAGGTCCGAAGGGGGTGGATCCATCTTCCCTGCCAAAATGATGGAAATTGTCCTGGCCGACGGGTTCGACTGGTCGTATTCGGGCATGCAGCTGGGCCCGCACACCGGCGATCCTACCACCTTCAAGACCTTCGAGCAGTTGTGGGAAGCCTTCAGAACCCAGTATGCCTACGCTACCAGCAAGGTGATCCGCGCCAAGGACATCATGCGCTACTTCGAGTCCAAATTCCTGCAGATGCCTTTTGTATCCAGCATCGACGACGGCTGCATGGAACTGGGCATCGATGCCATGGAGCTTTCAGAGCAGCCTAACGGTTGGCACAACCCCATCACCACGGTCGTTGCCGCCAACTCCATGGTGGCAATCAAGAAACTGATCTATGACGACAAGAAGTACACCATGGCAGAGCTCGTCACTGCCCTCCGGGCAAACTGGCACGGCTATGAAGAGATGCGCCGGGATTTCCTCAACGCGCCCAAATGGGGCAATGACGACGACTATGCCGATTCCATCATCAAGGATTTCTACGAGGACATCATCGGCGGCGAGATGGCGAAGATCACCAATTACTCGGGTGGCCCCGTACTTCCCGTAGGTCAGGCGGTCGGCCTTTACATGGAAATCGGGTCCCGGACCGGCCCCACGCCCGATGGCCGTTTCGGGGGCGAGGCCGGCGACGACGGGGGGATCTCTCCTTACATGGGCACCGACAAGAAAGGTCCGACGGCCGTATTGAAATCGGTCTCCAAGGTACAGAAAAATCAGAAGGCCAATCTGTTGAATCAACGGTTATCGGTACCGCTCATGCGCAGCGTGCATGGGTTCGACATCTGGAAATCCTATATGGATGCATGGGAGAAACTTCGCATCGATCACGTCCAGTTCAACTGCGTGAGCACTGCGGAGATGAAGGCAGCTCAAAAAGAACCCGAGAAACACCAGGACCTCATCGTCAGGGTCTCAGGATTCAGCGCCAGGTTCGTGGATATCCCCACTTACGGCCAAAACACCATCATTGCCAGAAATGAGCAATCCTTTGGCGCCGATGATCTTGAGTTCCTGAATACGCAGATATGACAAATGGTCTTTGGCAGGACCACAGGAGGCAATAGTGAGCACAACTGTCGACGAGTACATGATGCACCAAGAGGCCGGCACGAAAAAACCTTGCCAAAGCTGTAAATGGCAGATTGCAGACCCCACCAATCCGCTGCGGGGGCAATGCACGGTCAACAGAAACAAGATGGGGGGCGTTTGGAAACGGTGGGTAACCGACGTGAACACCATGACCTGCGCCAAACACGAAGAAGGAAAGCTCAGTTTCAGGGAGCATGTGTGAAGTAACGGGACGTACCCTTTCCGACTCTAATACCTTCCCCCCTGATCCGGGTCAGGGGGGAAGCCAGGAGGATTGAATGCAACAGTACGACGTGGTGATAGCCGGCTCCGGGCCGGCAGGCTCCACCTGTGCAAAGGCGCTCAAGGATGAAGGTTTCAGTGTCCTGGTCCTGGAAAAGGAAATTCTTCCCCGACACAAAACCTGTTCGGGAGTGTTGTTCGGACAGACACAGGAACTGATCAGAGCCTATTTCGGGACCCACGTCCCGGCCGAGGTGTATTGCGGCAATAAATTCGTGGAAGCGGACGACATCCGCGAATGGGATGATGAGCAGGGTTATATCCCGTACACCTGGGAAATCGACAAAGACGGCAGGAAGTTCTCTCGCACCTATCACAATATCTGGCGAGACAAGTTCGACAAGTGGCTGCTGGACCAATCGGGGGCCGAGTACCGCGACGGTGCAAAAGTGAAGGCCTTCGACGCCGGTGGCAGCACAGTCGACGTTCATGTCCATATGTCGCGGACAAACGAATCTGCCGTCTTCAAGTGCGAATATTTCGTGGGTGCGGACGGCAACGATTCCACCGTGAGGCGTTTGCTGCACGCACAGAATCCGGAGTACGCCCAGCGGCACAAGCTCGCATCCTATCAGAGTTATTACAAGGTAAAGTCACTGGGCTCGTTGAAGCCAAACGGATGGACCGTATTTCTGAGACAGGAAATCGGAGATTACATTCTCTGCGTACATCAGAAGGACGAGTACCTGGTCATGCATGTGGGGGGAATGGACGGACGCAACCTTCGCCAATCCATGGAAAAGTTCAAAGAGTTGCTGTCAGGCCGGTTTGGCGTCAGCTTCGGCGAACATTGGCGGGACGAGGGATGCACCTGTGAACTGCTGCCGATCTTCCTGGGTCAGGAAAAGGTGCTCGTCACCGGAGAAGCGGCCGGTTTCATCTACCTTAACTGCGAAGGGATCAGTGCTGCGATGGATAGCGGCTACCGGTGCGGGAAGGCCATTGCACAGGCACTGCGCTCCAACGGCAGTTCGGCAAGGGATCTCTACGGGGAAGCTTGCCGGGACATCCTGCAGCACATGGACAGATGCATGTCCCAGATGCATTTCCTTGCTTGATTGCGGAGTCGCCGCAATCGGGGGCATCACTGGGCAGTACATCAAATAGGAGGAGTAGATGGGGAAGGCAATACACACTTTAAAGCATAAAGCTGCGCCGCGGTTCATCAGCCGCCAGAAGTGCCTGGCAGTGGCATTGATAGCAGTGACGAGCATCTGCGGCAGTGCCGATGCGCTGGAGATTCCCACCGGAAGCGAGGATCTGGTAGTCCATTGGGACAACACCTTAAGATACACCCTGGCTTCACGGGTGAAGGGGCGGAATCCGGCGATCACCAACAGCATCAACAACGATGACGGCGACCGCAATTTCGGCCGGGGGATCGTCTCCAGCCGCCTGGACCTCCTTACCGAGGCGGATGCGGTATACAAGAATGACTTCGGGATCCGGCTCAGCGCAGCGGCTTGGTATGACCCCATGTACAGGCGCGGGTTCGACAATGACTCTGTAGCGACCGAAAACCACATCGTCAACGACCGGCAAGCTTTAGGTATCAGTCCCTTTGCCCGGGACCGCTACGGACTCGATGCCGAACTACTGGACGCCTTCGCCTTTGCCAAGGTAGACCTGGGTGAGGTTCCCGTCAACACCAGGGTCGGGCGCCACACGATCTATTGGGGTGAGGCTTTTTTCCCCTATGCGGGAATGAACGGCATTTCCTACGGCCAATCTCCCATCGATCTGGCCAAGGCGCTCAGCATGCCCGGTGTGGAACTGAAAGAGATCTTCCGGCCCCTCAACCAGGTCTCGGTCCAGGTGCAGCCAACCAATGATTTATCCATTGCAGCACAGTACTACCTGCAGTGGGAGCCCTCCCTGTTCCCTGAGTCGGGGACCTACCTGGGAATGTACGACCCCTTTCTGGAGGGTGGAGAATCGGTCATCCTCAACATGAACCCGCTCATCAATCCCCGTAACGGCGGCCCCCGTGAGCCGAGGCAGGTGGGGGACTGGGGAATCGCGGCCCGCTACAGCCCTGAGGGACTCAAAGGTACTATCGGGGCTTACTACCGCAGATTTTCGGACAAACTGCCCCAGGTTGTGGGGGACTACGACGGGGTCTCACCGATCCCGCTGCGATACCACTTCGCCTACGGCTCCAACATCGACCTCTACGGCCTGAGTTTCGCCAAGCAATTCTTCGGAATAAGCGTAGGGTCCGAGGTCTCCTACCGCCACAACATGCCCATCGCCAGTACGACCCTGGCACCGGTGGGCGCACGGGGAGACACCATGCACGCCGTGTTGAACTTCCTGAGCGTCCTCCCCAAGACGCCGCTTTTCCATACGGGTACGGCGATCCTGGAATTCACTTACGGACGCATGGTCAGGGTCACCAAGAATCCGGAATTCTATAACGGACGCGCCGAATACGGCGGTCTCGACAAGCCGACCCGCGACAATACCACTGTCACGCTGAATTTCGTGCCGGAATGGAAACAGGTATTCCCCAGCGTCGACCTTGCCATGCCCATCAACGTCGCGACCGGCATTTCAGGCAACTCGGCTGTCACCGGCGGCGGCGCCAAAAAGAGCGGCAGTTACAGTGTCGGTCTCTCCTTCGACATCCTGGCCAAGTACAAAATCGATCTTACCTATGCAAGCTTTTTCGGCACCCTCCATCCCGACGCCAACGGCCAGATCCCCTTCCCCGGGTTGGCTTCGGTAGCAGGAGACGGCGCCGGTGACATCTACGGGGTACTCAAGGACCGCGACCTGCTTTCCCTGACTTTTAAAACCAGTTTCTAAGAAAAGGAGATAACAAAATGTTGAAACTAAAATATTCATTTGCAGCCCTGCTGGTCCTTACCTTTTCCGGGGTGGCCCTGGCAGCGGTATCCCAGGAGGAGGCCGCACAGCTCGGCAAGAACCTGACAATGATCGGCGCCGAAAAGGCCGGCAACAAGGAAGGCACTATCCCGGAGTACACCGGCGGCAACACCAAGTCGCCGGCAGGCTACAAAAATGACGGTTGGCGGCCCGACCCCTATGCGGGTGAAAAACCCCTGTTCTCCATCACCGCCAAGAACATGGCCCAGTATGCAAACAAGCTCTCAGAGGGAGCCAAAGCGATGCTGAAGAAGTATCCCAGCTTCCGTATCGACGTGTACAAGACCTATCGATCCGCCGCCCACCCCAAATATGTCCAGGAGAACACCAAAAGGCACGCATTGACGGCGAAGCTGACCGACAATGGTCTGGCCTTTACCGGCGCCCACGCCGGCTACCCCTTCCCCATACCCAAGAGCGGCATCGAAGCCATATGGAATCACATCCTCCATTACGAGGATGTGACATATCAGGAAAGGTACCGTTCCTATACCGTGGACGCTGGCGGCCGGCCGACCATGCAGACCGATGGGAATGTGAAGCAGGAGTTCTTCTATTACGATCCCAAAACTCCCAACGCCAAAGACTTCTACGCCCTCAAAGTGAATTACGTCGGGCCAAGTCGCCGAGTCGGCGAGTCGTTCCTGATAATAGACCCGCTCGATTATGCCCGTAACGCCAGACAGGGATGGCAGTATCTCCCCGGCCAGCGGCGTGTGAAACTGGCACCGGACCTCTCCTTCGACACCCCCTGCTCCATATATGGCGGGCAAACCACCTGGGACGATCTCTTCCTGTTCAGCGGCTCGCCTGAACGTTACAACTGGAAGCTTGTGGGCAAGAAAGAAATGTACATTCCGTACAACGATTACAAGATGCTGTACCAGTCCAACCACGAGAAGGATGTCCTGAAAGCGAAACATCTGAATCCCGATCTGGTGCGTTGGGAACTGCACCGTGTCTGGGTGGTGGAGGCGACCCTGAAACCGGGGAAACGCCACCTTTACAGCAAACGGGTATTCTACCTGGATGAAGACAGCTGGAGAGCCGCTGCTGCCGATCAGTACGACGGCAGGGGACAGCTCTACCGGGTCGGCTTCACCTATATAACCCCCAGTTACGATTCTCCCTGCGCTTTTGGCGACAGCTTCCTCGTCCATGACCTGCTTACGGATTCCTATGCCATAAACGCGTTACCTGTAACGGGCAAACAGGGAATCATCCATGGCAAAACAGCCTTCCCGCGCAGGGAATGGACTTCCGATTCACTGGCAGGCCAAGGCATAAGGTAAGCTGGAGGGCACTCCCGGCGACTGGATGAAAAGAAGCGTCGGGAGTGCCTTCGCAGATACACTGAAAGGGAGAAACTATGAAGTCGAGAATACTAACTATATTGCCGGCAGCCGCCGTGGTCATGCTCTCATTCGTCACGTTTGCCGCAGCTTCCTTCCACGATGTTCTCGACACGCCGGCGCTGAAGAGCCGGCATGTGGGCAAGACCCTTCTCATCAGCGTCGCCACGGCAGGGAAGCGGGTGGTGGGGGTGGGCCAACACGGCCACATCGTCTACTCCGACGACCAGGGGAAGAGCTGGACCCAGGCCGGCGTCCCAGTGAGCTCCGATCTGTTGGCGGTGCATTTCCCGTCGGCACAGAAGGGATGGGCCGTTGGGCACGACGGGGTGGTACTGCACTCAGAAGACGGCGGGGCCAACTGGGTCAAGCAATTCGACGGCCGGGCAGCGGCCCAGGTCCTGATAGGCCACTACATGGGAACCAACAGCTGCGGCACCTGCCACGCCCCTGGAAATACGCCGGTAAGCGCGCCGGGCGGGCCGGAGACCGCGGCAATGATGGCGGAAATAAAGAAATTCGTCGATCAAGGGCCTGACAAGCCGTTTCTGGACGTGTGGTTCGAGAGCGACACCACCGGCTTCATCGTCGGCGCCTTCAACCTGATCTTCCGTACGGTGGACGGCGGCAAGAGCTGGACCCCCTGGTACGACAGGATCGACAACCCGAAGCGCTTTCATCTCTATGCCATCCGCCCTGTCGGCAAAGATCTGTTCATCAGCTCCGAGCAGGGGACTTTGTTCAAGCTGGACCAGGCAAAGAAACGTTTCACGGCGCTGAAGACCGCCTATACCGGCACCTTTTTCGGCATCACCGGCAAGCACGGGGCGGTAATCGCCTACGGCATGCGCGGCAATGCCTTCAAAAGCAAGGACGGCGGTTCCACTTGGCAGAAGGTTGAAACCGGCATCCCGGTCGGCCTGATGGCCGGCACCGTTACCGAGGATGGCAAGATCGTCCTGGTAAGCCAGGGAGGACATGTGCTGGTAAGTGCCGATAACGGCACCAGTTTCAACCAGCTCAAGATAGACCGGCCGACCCCGGCCGCCGGTGTGGCCGCCATTGACGGCAACACCCTGGCCCTGGTCGGCAAGCGGGGCGTGAAGGTGCAAGAGATCAGGTAGTAACGGCCTGTGTGGCCGCTCCTGTTGGGCAGGCACATGGGGTTGCCCCTGCGATTCACGTCATGCAGATTGCAATTAAAAACCAGTTAAAACAGGGAGAACTGACATGGCAGTTGGAATGGAAAAATCAGAGGAAATGCCGGTAGTCAAGGAGCTGAAGGATTTCGACCCGAAATCCGGCAACATGCTTGAGCGGCTGATCTTCAACAACCGGCTGGCGGTGATGATCGCCTGCGTGGTTGTCACCCTGGCCCTTGCCTACCAGACAACGAGAATTGTCTTCAACGCGAGCTTCGAGAAGATGCTCCCCCAGAGCCACCCCTACATCAAGAACTATCTGGCCAACAAACAGGACCTGCCGGGCCTGGGCAATTCGATCCGGGTGGTGGTGGAGAACACCAGGGGGGACATCTTCGATCCCCAGTACCTGGATATTTTACGGCAGGTGAACGACGATCTGGTGCTCACCCCCGGGGTGGACCGGGCCTGGGTCAAGTCTATCTGGACACCGGCGGTCCGTTGGAACGAGGTCACCGAGGAGGGATTCCAGGGGGGGCCGGTCATGCCGGACAACTTCGACGGCTCGGAAGAGAAGGTGTCGAAGCTCAAGCAGAACATCACCCGTTCCGGCATCGTGGGGAGCCTCCTGGCCACCAACTACAAATCGGCAATGGTCTTTGTGCCGCTTTTGGACAAGGACCCCAGCACGGGAAAAAGGCTCGACTACAACGCCTTCTCCAAGCAGATCGAGAACGACATCCGGAAGAAGTACGAGGCAATGGGCAAGGGCGAGATCAAGATCCATATCGTCGGCTTTGCCAAGCTGGTGGGTGACCTGATCGACGGCCTGATGCAGGTGATGACCTATTTCGGCATCGCCGCCCTGATCGCAGCCATCGTCATCTTCTTCTACACCCGCTGCATCCGGAGCACGGGGCTGGTCATCATCTGTTCGGTGGTGGCAGTCATCTGGCAGCTGGGAATCGTCGCCACGCTGGGCTTCGAACTGGACCCCTACTCCATCCTGGTGCCGTTCCTGGTCTTTGCCATCGGCGTCTCCCACGGGGTGCAGAAGATGAACGGCATCATGCAGGACGTGGGACGCGGCACCCACAAACTGGTGGCGGCTCGCTACACCTTCCGCCGGCTGTTCCTGGCAGGCCTAACCGCCCTCATGGCCGATGCGGTCGGCTTTGCCGTCCTGATGCTTATCGACATCCCGGTCATCAAGGACCTGGCGCTGACCGCCAGCATCGGCGTGGCCGGCCTGGTCATCACCAACCTCTTGCTCTTGCCGGTCTTCCTCTCCTACACCGGAGTCAGCCCCAAGGCTGCCCGCAGAAGCCTCCAGGAGGAGAGCGAAGAAAATACCGGCAAAGGAGTCGGCGCCCTGTGGAGCCTTCTGGACCACTTCACCCAACGCCGCTGGGCCACCCGCGCCGTGGTCGTCTCGGCAATCCTGGCCGTGGCCGGATTCGTCGTCAGCCTCAACCTGAAGATCGGCGACCTGGATCCAGGCGCGCCGGAACTGAGGCCCAATTCACGCTACAACAAGGACAACAACTACATCACCAGCAACTATTCCCTCTCCAGCGACCAGTTCGCCGTCATCCTCAAGACCCCCACCGAGGGTGCCATCAAATATGAGCCGCTCATCGAGGCCGACCGCCTCGCCTTGGCCATGCAGCAGGTGCCCGGCGTCCAGACCACCGTCACCATGTCCGACGCCATCCGGATGATCACCGCCGGCACCTATGACGGCAATCCGAAATGGTACACCTTGAACCGCAGCCAGGAGGTCCTCAACTACAGCGGCCAGCAGTCCTGTTTCGACAATCCGGACCTGATCAACAGCACCATCTCGGTCACCCCGGTCATCGCCTACCTCTCCGACCATAAGGCCGAGACCCTGAGCCGGGTCCTCACCGTGGCCGAGGAATTCGTCAAAAAACACACCACCAAGGATCGGCAGTTCCTTTTGGCCGCCGGCAGCTCCGGCATCGAGGCCGCCACCAACATCGTGGTCAAGTCGGCCAACCGCACCATGCTGCTTTACGTCTACGGCGCCGTCATCGTGCTCTGCTTCATCACCTTCAGGAGCTGGCGTGCCGTCCTGGTGGCGATCCTGCCGCTCATCCTCACCTCTATCCTGTGCGAGGCGCTGATGGTCGCGCTCGGCATCGGCGTCAAGGTCGCCACCCTGCCGGTCATCGCGCTTGGGGTCGGCATCGGCATCGACTACGCCCTGTATCTCCTGAGCATGCAGCTCAAGTACCAGCGGGAGGGGCTGCCGCTCGGCGAGGCGTACCAGAAGGCGGTCCAGTTCACGGGCAAGGTCGTAGGTCTGGTCGGGATCACCCTGGCCGGCGGCGTCATCACCTGGTCACTGTCGCCGATCAAGTTCCAGGCCGACATGGGGATCCTCCTCACCTTCATGTTCCTCTGGAACATGTTCGGCGCCCTCATCCTCATCCCCGCCCTGTCGCACTTCATGCTGAACGGGATGCATGAAAACGTCGATGAATACGTTGAAGAAGGAATTCCAGCAGATATTGAAACCGCAGGTTAGCAGGTTTTGCAGGGGGGTGGACCGTCACCCTTTTACGGGGGAAGGAACATCTCCTTCCCCACGCATTACTCAAAGGGGGCGGCTTTGTTTGCCGGCTTTCATCGAGGTCTCACTCTGGTGCTCCAGGCGATAGGCAAGCTGGGGACGTGAGAGACCGAGCATTCTCGCCGCTGCGGAAAGATTGCCCTTTGCTTTCTCTACGGCAGCTTCCGCCAACAGGGTATTGGCCTGTTCAAGGGTGATTTTGCCGCTCAGGATCGCCTCGCAGAAATCCTTGCCGCTTTCTCTCTGGCTGTCGGTCAGCCCCCCTTTGCCATCAAGGCGCAATTCGGTTACCTGCTCGTTATAGGAAGGAAACATGTGATTTATGGCAATATGATTACCACTGGGAGCAAGCATAACTCCTCGCTCCACAACGTTCTGCAGTTCCCTGATATTGCCCGGCCATTGATAGGCGAGCAAAGCCAGCTTGGCCTTGTCGGAGAAACCGCGCAGTTTTTTCCCGTTAATATCACTGAATTTCTTGAGAAAACTCTTAGCCAGGATCAAAATGTCAAGCTTACGATCCCTGAGGGGAGGAATGTTGATCTGCAGAGCATTCAACCGGTAGTACAAATCGGAACGAAATTTACCATTACCCACGAGCTGTTTCAGGTCGATGTTGGTTGCCGCAACCAGCCGCACATCGACCTTGTAGGTTTCTGTGCCTCCCAGGCGTTCCACCTCACCCTCCTGCAGCACGCGGAGCAGCTTCGCCTGGGCCGAAAGGGGCAGGTCACCCACCTCATCCAGAAACAAGGTGCCGCCATTGGCACGCTCGAAACGACCGGGCCGGGAGGCAAGGGCACCGGTAAAGGCGCCTTTCTCCACGCCGAACAGTTCCGACTCCACCAGATCATGGGGTATGGCGGCGCAATTGATGGCGATGAACGACTCCTTGCAACGGACCCCCTTCTCATGCAGCGTGCGAGCGAAAACCTCCTTGCCGACCCCCGTCTCCCCCTGGAGCAGCACATTGATCTGGCTGTCGGCTGCTTGGGTAAGCAGTTCGTAAGCAGTAAGAAAAGCCGGCGAATTGCCGACAATATCGGACGGAAGCTTCGTTTTCTTACCCATGGCAGAGCGCAACTGCACAACCTGGTTTTGAAGACCAATGAGCTGGTCGGCGATGGATTCGTGATTAGTCAGCAGCTCGAAATCACTTGCATCATCCCACTCCTCAGCCGGTTTACCAACGAGAGAACAATGGTTCATGCCCATTGCATGGCAGGCAATCTCTTTGCATAAAATAGGCTTGCCCATGAAGGCAGACGTATAGCCACTGGCATAGCCGATCAGGTTCCAGCAGACACCCTCGGACGACTCACCATAGTGACGCAGGTGAGCCTGCCCCTCCCATGAATTCTCCCATTTCGCCTCAACATAGAACTTGCCCGTTTTACGGTCTATTTCCAGTTTGGTGATGGTGGTCTTAACAATCCCTTCCAGGGTGTGAAGCAGTGGTCCTGCCATGTACAATTGCAAGTCGCTGGTAATTTCGGGGTTGAGACGGGTAAGCTCGAAGTCGCTCATCCCCGACACATATCCCATGCGCATGAGCAATCCACGTGCACGCCCCATTCCCAGCGCATCGATCAACTCGCGGCGCATCAAGGCATGGGCATCGGCATGTACCAGCAGCATCCGGTGTTCGTGCAGCCATATCTGACCAGTTTCACTGGAAAAACGCAGTTGTGATCGCATGCTACTACTAACGGAATCATATGTGGGCAAACCTTTTACTTTCCTATTTTTTTTCTCCATTTCAGTCCTTCTGCAAATCTTTAGATTTATCGAACAATGTTTTATATAACCATATTCAGGGAAAAAAGCAAATTTTTACCCTGACCGCAGATGCCCAGCAGAAGAACAGAAAAGGCCTCACCCCCGCCTGAACCTCCTTTCTACTCACCTATGCGAGTTTAGGCGCCCGGTAAAAAAAAAATTTATCATTTTCTGAAAAAGAAGAACCGGTCTGGCGGTATTTAGAAATTGAGCAAAGTTGAAAGAGTATCAATTTCCCTCATCGAACACCATTACCCTTCAAAATAACCACCATTACAAAACAATATTATTCTATGTTGTTTTTTACTTAACATACTTAATTTACAAGACTTTACCACAACAAGACTACATACGCGACCTATCACACCACTACCATACTAACATTTATGAAACATTGTTTTGGCATGGCTCCTGCTATCAATATCCTTATGAAAGCAATCTGCCGCCAAGGAGGTGCCCAATGCTCACTCCACTTATCACTGAAATCCAGAGGTTCTGTCTGCAGGACGGCCCTGGTATAAGAACCACCATCTTCGTCAAGGGGTGTCCTCTCCAGTGCCCCTGGTGTCACAATCCGGAAAACATCAGCTTAAAACCCGAATTCTATTTTCACGCAAACAAATGCAAGGGATGCGGGCAGTGCGTCGGCAGTTGCCCATCCGGCGTATGCACATCCTTCGTGCCGCAAAAGGGTGTCGAGGAAATTGTCGATAGAAGCCGCTGCACGTCGTGCCTGGGATGTGTATCTGCCTGCCGGTTCGGTGCACGTGAAACGGTGGGCAAGCCTCTGGATATGAACGCCATTGTAGAAGAAGCGGTATCGGACCGTATTTTTTACAACAACAGCGGAGGCGGAGTCACGATCAGTGGCGGAGAACCTCTCATGTACCCGGCATTTACCCGCGAACTGACTCGTATTCTCAAGGTCCGGGAGGATGTCCACGTGGCAGTGGAGACCTGCCTCTTTGCAGAGTGGGAAAATATCGTCCCGCTGTTGGAATTTGTCGACCTGTTCATTGTCGATATCAAATCGCTGGAGCCAGAAAAATACGAGCAGGTAATCGGCGGCTCCCTTCACAAAATCCTGGCAAATCTCGAACGGCTAATAAAGGCCGGAGCTGCGACACGCATCCATCTGCCGATTATTCCGGGCATCAACGACACCGCCGGCGATTTCGAGATGTATGCAGAGTACCTGGGACAATTCGCCGACTACCTGACCGGTGTGGATCTGCTTCCCTATCACTCCTATGCAACCGGCAAATATGCGCAATTGGGGCGGCGCTACCACTACCTGGGGGTCCCGGATCTTGCTGCCCGTAACCTTTTTCCCCTGGCAGATGCCCTCAGGATAAAAGGCATCCGTGAGGTTACCATTGGCGGCTTGGTCGGCACCATATCACCAACAGGAACCGCTGTCGGCAACGAGGCATCAAGGGCTGATGGCAGTATTCTGCCGCGACGGCCACATCCGTCACGGGCAAAGGGGGTGGTGCCGGTCCGGCAATAAGAGATGCAGCGAGAACCATTACAACCTTAATGCCCAACAAAAACATGATGAGGAGACAGTAGTTTTTCAAATTCCTCGATAAAGGAGATTCAAGATGACCACATGCCAAGATTGCTCATTCTATTTTGCCGTTCCTGAAAACGCAGGGGACTATGAACCGGGCCGGGGAGATTGCGTGACCCAGAAAGAAGATGCCAAAGGAAAATACTGGCTTTCAAAGCCAACGGTGCATGCCACCCCTTCATGTCCGACCTTCAAGAAGTCCAAATAAAAAGTTCACAGGGAGATAACTTATGGCAATGGTAGCCCAGTCCATCAACTACAAAGGCAGGACAATCGATTTTCCGCTGGAAAACCCGGAAGAAATGAACGTGCCTGACGAGATTTTGCACGAAAACCTCTGCAAGCCGACCACCGAACGGACCAGGAGGCTCAAGGCAAGGTGCCGCTGGAAGCATGCCTCTGCCGGTGAATTCATCGACAAGGAAGTCCGGGCAGGTATCGAAAGAATGCGGCTCATCACCGAATCGCACAAGGCAACCGCCGGCAAGCCGGAAGTCATCCGCCGTGCCCTCGGACTCGCCCATCTCCTCAATAACTGCACCCTGGTGCTCCAGGACGACGAACTGATCATCGGCTACCATGCCGAAGATCCGGAGATGTTCCCCCTCTATCCCGAGCTCGCCTACATGGCGGTCCAGGACTACCTGATGACCGACTACGCGCCGCAGCCCAAGGATGAAGCCCAGGAGATCCTCAACTACTGGAAGCCGTTCAGCATTCAGGCCAAGTGCGAGCCCTATTTTGATCAGGCAGACCTCACCAGAATGTATCAGGTAAGCACCATGGAAGGCCCCATGTTCGCTTCCGGCTACAACAGCATTGTCCCTCCTTACGAGACGGTGCTGGAGGACGGCCTCCTGAAGCGGATCGAACTGGCCAAAGAAAAGCTGGCCAATGCCCAGGCCGAGATGGAAAAAACCCCCTGGGACGCCACCAAGCAGCTCTCCTGGATCCCCAAGATCGATCTCTGGAAGGCAATGATCATTGCCGACGAGGCGGTCATCAACTGGGCCCGCCGTCACGCCAGGCTGGCCAAGATCGTCGCGGAAAATTTCGAGACCAATTCCGCCCGCAAGGAAGAGCTGTTGGAGATCTCGGAGATTTGCCACCGGGTCCCCGCCGAACCGTGCAAAGGACTCAGGGACGCCTTCCAGTCCAAATGGTTTGTCTTCCTCATCTGCCATGCCCTTGACCGCTACGCCAGCGGCTTTGCCCAGAAGGAGGATGAACTGCTGGAGCCGTACTATAACATCAGCGTCAAGGACAGGAGCTTCCAGCCCATGACCCACAAGGATGTGGTGGAACTGGTGGAGTGCGAGCGCCTGAAGATCTCCGAGCACGGCGCCGGCAAATCCCGCGCCTATCGGGAAATATTCCCCGGTTCCAATGACCTGTTCATCCTGACGGTGGGGGGTACCAAGCCAGGCTTTGTAGACGCCTGCAGCGACATGACCGATGCCATCCTGGAAGGGGCGCGCAACATCCGCACCACCGAACCCTCCATCGTCTTCAGATGGGATCCGGTTGGCCGGGTCAAGACGAAGCGGCTCGTGTTCGAGTGCGTCAGGGACGGCCTGGGCTATCCCTCCATCATGCACAACAGGATTGGCGTCGAACAGATGAAGTTCTACAGCCAGTTTAGCCTGAATGAAAACGGGGTCACCGACGACGAGGCCCATCGATGGGCCAATGTCCTCTGTATGTCGCCCGGTGTCTGCGGCAGGAGGAAAACTCAGAAGACCCGATCAGAAGGGGGCGGCGCGATTTTCCCGGCAAAACTCCTGGAAATTGCCCTCAACAACGGCTACGACTGGTCCTATTCCGGCATGCAGCTCGGTCCCAAGACTGGCGAGGCGACGGGATTCAAGACTTTTGACGACCTCTTGGAAGCTTTCCGCAAGCAGTATGCCTACGTCACCAGCCTGGTCATCCGGGCCAAGGATGTCATGCGGCATTTCGAGTGCCAGGTAATGCAGATGCCTTTTGTTTCCAGCATCGACGACGGCTGCATGGAGCTCGGCATTGACTCGGTGGAGCTCTCCGAACAGCCCAACGGTTGGCACAACCCGATCACCACCGTCGTTGCCGCCAACTCCCTGGTCGCCATCAAGAAGCTGATCTACGACGAGAAGAAGTACACCATGAAGCAGCTCCTCGACGCTCTCCAAGCCAACTGGGAAGGCCACGAAGCCATGCGCCAGGATTTCCTCAATGCGCCCAAGTGGGGAAACGACGACCCCTACGCTGACGGTATCATCAGCAAGTTCTACGAGGAAATCCTCGGAGGTGAATTGGCCAAAGTGACCAATTTTTCCGGAGGTCCTGTGCTGCCGGTCGGCCAGGCTGTCGGCCTCTACATGGAGGTCGGCTCCCGCACCGGCCCCACCCCGGACGGCCGCTTTGGCGGTGACGCAGCCGATGACGGCGGCATCTCACCCTACTTCGGCACGGACAAAAAGGGGCCAACGGCGGTGCTCAAGTCGGTTTCCAAGGTACAGAAGAACCAGAAGACCAACTTGCTCAATCAGCGGCTCAACGTGCCGATGATGCGCAGCATCCATGGCTTCGATATCTGGAAGTCGTACATGGACACCTGGGAGTCACTCAACATTGCCCACGTGCAGTTCAACTGCGTGAGTACCGCTGAACTCAAAGCCGCCCAGAAAGAACCGGAAAAGCATCAGGATCTTATCGTCAGGGTTTCCGGCTTCAGTGCCCGTTTCGTGGATGTCCCGACCTACGGACAGAACACCATTATTGCCCGCAACGAGCAGCACTTCGGGGCCGATGACTACGAGTACATCAACGCACCGCTGTAATAGCCCAAAGCCAGATTTCTGGAGCCCCACCGGTTACTCCGCTGGGGCTCCAGAATAACAGAACAGGAGAGACACATGACAGCAACAGCTCAAAATGAAAACATGATGCACGAGAAAAAAGGAACCGGCAAACCATGCATCAAATGCAAGTGGCAGATTGCCGACCCTACCAATCCGCTCCGCGGGCAATGCACGGTAAACCGCACCCAGATGGGTGGGGTGTGGAAGAGATGGGTCAGCGACGTCTACAACGTGACCTGCTCCCGGCACGAGGAGGGTAAACTCAGCTTCAGAGAGCACGTGTGAGACACGATCCGCCTGCAGTCAGATTTTAAATTTCCATGAGGGGGCGGAGAGGGGGCTGCGCATTGTACAGCGGGCTTGCCTTTCTGCCCCCAGTGATAGGGGAATACCAATGTCAGCCAGCAAACACGAAAACCTATCGGTGCCCCAGCTTGATCCCTATTTTTACGTGAGCAGGGATCTGGCCGACATCTTCGAGAAGATTCACCTCCTCTCCCGGAAAAAACCGGTCAACGTCCTCATTTCAGGACGGCAAGGATGCGGGAAGTCATCCCTGGTCCGGCAATATGCCGCCATCTACCAACGGCCCCTGTCCACATTCCAGGTCGGCATCCTTTCGGAGCCGAGCCAGTTGTTCGGCGAGTACGCCCTGGAGGCAGGAGAAACCAAGTACAAGCAGTTTCTCTTCCCCGAAGCGATCCAGACCCCCAACAGCGTCATTCACCTGGAGGAGATCAACAGGCCGGAGCATCCCAAGGCACTCAACATGCTCTTTTCTCTCCTCTCTGACAGCCGCGATGTCTGGTTGGAAGAGTTGGGGCATCTGAAAGTGGCAGACGGGGTGGTCTTCTTTGCCACTCTCAACGAGGGTGAAGACTTCGTCGGCACCGAGCTCCTGGATGCCGCACTTCGGGACCGATTCTACTTTCTGCTCATGGATTATCTCCCCAACGAGGTGGAAAAAGAGGTGTTGATCAAGAAAACCGGCATTACCGCCCCCCAGGCCGACGACATCATGGCCGCCCTCAATTTCATGCGGGGAAACCCGGAGATGAGGGTCGATGTATCCACAAGAACGGCCCTGATGATCGGCGATATGATGGCTGTGGGGGCAAGCTTCAGGCAGGCCTTGGCGGTTAGTCTACAGACGAGCCAGGAAGCCCTGGAGTCGGCCCTGATCGGTCTGCACGTGAGAAGGGGCCATACCGAGACGGTCAGTAACGAATATATCCTCTTCGATCACAGCTGGCAGCGAAACAAAGAGAGGTGATCATGATCCCGGAACCTGCCCACGGAGAAAACAAGGCCCGGTCGCGCTTCATGATTGCCGCGGAGGCGGGTCATTCCGAATACTGGCGCAGAGATAAATCGCCGGTTGAGATCGTTGAGCTGGCAAAACTTCTGCGTGGCATCAGAAAAATGGTCGTGATGATCGGCAGAAACATCGGCACCGTCGTCTGGGAAGGGATGGCCGGTCAGACCGACAGTATTGCGCTGGATCCGTCGCCGATAATGGGGCGCTATCCGATCCCCGCCACGCAGGCCGACGTTGCCATCGGGCTTGCCGTCAGGGGAGCCTTCCTCAAGAGGGAATGGACTGACCATGTGCATAAGCTGGCCAACTCAAAATTCGTCCTCGCCCCCATTTATGCCTACAAGTTCGCCCATTTCCTGCAAATCGCCGAGAAGGTATACGCGGATCTCATAGCCAACAGGAATGTATTCGGCCTCTACACGCAAAAGGCCCGTGAATGGGAGACCGCGAAGGCGGCCAGGCATTTCATCAATCCCCCCTCCTTCACCGAACTGCTGCACATATGGTGGAGAGTAGCCACCGCTCCAGGGGAAGCATTCAGGCATCCATACGAAGACCGCTCGGTAGTGGGGATGGTGGGCAAAACCACCGCCGGTCAATTCTATGCAAAGCCCATGGAGCTCCTCAACGGCATCGTCGAGGAGCTGATGACCACCTGCCCCGCACTTCCCAGCGTGACGGAACGCTGCGAGTACCGTTTGAATCTCTATGCCTCCATTTTCAACCAATTGCTGGAGATGATCAAATTCTGGCCCACCGACCGGAAAGATCCCTTTCTGCTCTCGGCCGATTTCAATGAAGATATGGAAAAAGAGGATGAGGAGAAAGACGGAGTCAAGGCAACGCTGCTCAGCTATGCGGAAGAGATCGAAAGCAAGCTGGAAAGAAAGCATGTGGACTTTACGGAACAGGTGAAATCGGTCGTGGCTAATTTCGGCGACGTGGTTCGTGTGGAGGGGAACGATATCGTCATGCCGGCAAACAAAAACATCGACAATGCCCTCTTTTACAAGCTGAAAACGGTTCTCCAGCTGGTTGCTCAGAGAAACATCGCCTACAACAGAGGCCTTCCCTCAGGCAAGATCGATCGTACCCGCTTATACAGGGCGCCCACATCCGGAGCCATATTCAACTTCAAGAAGACCAATTACCAGCTGCATAACGACATCGTTCTCCTGGTGGACTGCACCGGTTCCATGGCCGAACCCAACAAATGGACAAAAACTGAGGTCATTTACCAGACGCTTTTTATGGCCCTCCATGCCTACAACCGTAACGCCAGAATATTCGCCTACAACGAAAGAAACGATACCTGCCGCATCACCGAGATCTACAAGAACGGGCAGTTCTATTCGGTGATGCCCCACGGAAGAACCGCATCGGGTGAAGCAATAATAGCCACAGCTCTGAATCTCAAGCAAAGCAGCCGCAAGCCCTTCATCATTCATCTGACCGATGGCGCCGCAAATTGGGGCTGCGGGGTGTCCGACGCAATCCGCTACTGCAAGGCCAGGAACGTACGCCTGCTGACCATTGGCCTCGAATGCGACCCCATGAACAAAACCGCCCTGGCAGAAGAACATGGTGAGATGATCCAGTTCGTCAACGATGTGGATCAGCTTCCGACAGTGTTCAAACAGCTTCTTTCCTCAACAAAATACCATTAGCCATTAAGCAGCAGACAGCAAAAGGAGCCCTAATGAAAAAGACTTTGTCTAGTGCTTTTGTTCGCACTCTTTTTATCGCCACCGCATTTTTCACCTTAACAGCCGCCCAGAGCTGGGCCGGCGGCGCACAGCACTATCCCAACGGTGTCGAAGACTTTGCCGTGGGGGCACTCCCCCCTCCCGGGACCTATCTGGTGAACTACATGATCCTGGCCCAGAAGAATTCCCTGCGGGACAACTCCGGCAATGGCCTTCCAGCGGACTTCAACGCCAGCGTCTTTGCCGAGGTGCCGAGACTGGTTTACGTCAGCCCGCTGAAAGTATTGGGAGCCAACTGGGCTGCCCAGATATTCGTCCCCTTTTACAGCGCCGATGTAACCGCCTCCTCCACGGCCATTCCTCCTCTTAATTTCGATGTCAACGACAAGGGGGTCGGCGACATCATCTTCAGCCCGCTGGTCTTTGGCTGGCACTTCAGTCCGGAGCTTCATGCCGTCCTTGCCCTGGATACCTGGGCACCCACCGGCAACTACGATGCAAAGAACCCTGCCACGCAGATCCTCTCAAAAAACCATTGGACCTTTGAGCCGGTTCTGGCCGTGTCCTACCTGAAAGAGGGTTTCGATGTTTCCGCCAAATTCATGTACGATTTCAACACGAAGAACAGCGATACCGATACCAGACCCGGACAGGAATTCCATTTTGACTGGGCTCTTGGCTATGGCCTTAAGAACGGACTGAGCGGCGGAGTCGTGGGCTATAACTACTGGCAGACCACCGATGATGAGGTGGGCGGCGCCACGGTGAAAGATTCCCTGAGTCGGCTGGGGGGCATCGGCCTGGGCATCAAATACTGGCCGAAACAGGGCCCCTTCACCATGACCTTCAAACAGTACTGGGAGTACGGCGCCAGGAACATAGCCACCGGGCCACAAACCCAGTTCAAGTTCTCCTATGCCTTCTAATGCTGCCTGGGACATGACAACCGATGTCATCGTCATAGGTTATGGCGGCGCCGGAGCAACGGCTGCCATTGCCGCCCACGATGCCGGCGCCGCCACACTGGTTCTCGAAAGCACAGAACGGGGGGGAGGGAATACCCTGGTCTCCTTTGGCGGGTTCGTCAGCCATGACGACCCGAAGAAAGCGCTGGAATATTTTACGGCGCTTTTCGATTATTCCCATTCGGAGCGGGATGACCGACTGCTGGATGTTTTCGTCGAGGAAACGGCAAAGACCAGGGATTGGCTGAAAACTCTGCACCCGGAGGTTCAGTTCCAGGCCTATGGCGGCGCCGGCTATCCCCAGCTTCCCGGCGCCGAGGCCGTTAAAAGATACGTGGTTAAGGGCACAAACAAAGGGACAACGGCCTTTGCCCAAAACCTGTGGCAACTCCTCTCCCATGCCGTCGAACACCGGAGGAAGATCCCGGTCCTGACCCGGACTCCGGCGAAATGCCTGGTAACCGGCAGTAACGGTGAGGTCATCGGTGTCATTGCCCAGTCCGGAACCGGCGAGATCGCCATTGAAGCCAGACGTGGCGTCATCCTTGCGAGCGGGGGATATGAGTTCGATCCGCTCATCCTCAAAAACAGCATCAAGGGAAGTCCCGTCTATTCCCTCGGGCATCCCGGCAACCGGGGAGACGGGGTGCGCATGGCGCAAAAGGTCGGCGCAGCCCTGTGGCACATGAATGGCGTCTCCTGCGCCTTCGGTCTTAAGGTTCCCGAGTTTGATCCGGCGCTATTGATGTCCATCGGCAACACCGGCCAGATCTTCGTCGACAGGCGGGGTAAACGGTTCATCAACGAAAGCACCGTCGAACGACACGCCGCATTACTGGCGGTGGATTACTTCGACAGCCACCTCCTCGCCTATCCACGGATCCCTTTTTACCTTGTCTTCGACGAAAAAACACGCCGGCGGGAGCCTTTGTCCCGCTCGGCTGGTCTCGGTCATGCCGGCACTCGCTACGCCTGGAGCAAAGACAATCGCAAAGAGATCGACAAGGGCTGGATTTTGCGAGCCGAAACCGTGGTTGAGCTGGCCGACAAACTGGGTATTCCCAGCCTGAATCTGAGTGACACCATCGAGCAGTGGAATTCATCGGTCATAGCCGGGAAGGATGGGCTCTTCGGTCGCCAGATGCCTACAGAGACCGGTCTGGCCATGATAGATACCGGACCATATTATGCCGTGGAAATTCATCCCTCCCTGATCAACACCCAGGGGGGGCCACGGCGCAATGAACGGGCAGAGATCGTCGATCCTTTCGGTCAACCGATACCTGGATTGTATGGAGCCGGTGAACTGGGCTCCCTCTGGGGATTGATCTATCAGGGTGGAGGCAATATTGCGGAATGTCTGGCCTTTGGCAGGATTGCCGGGGTGAATGCGGCAGGCAGGTGAATTACCGCAGATTGCTAATTTGTCGGCAATCTGCGGCATATCACCTGCCTTTGATCTCCATTTGGGTTCGGGTCGTCATGATCAGCGCAAGCGGGCGAGTACCGCTGCCGCGACGTTGCTTATCAGCACGTGCCCCAGCGTTGGGTTGTTTTCCGACATTGCCCGCAGCCGCGCACCGTTGATATCCACGACCCTGACCGGCTTGGTTGCCCGTGCAGAAGCGGTGTACTGGTATGGTTTTATCAACGACGAAACGCCGAAGATTGCCCCGGGGGCGATGGAACAGACCGTGGAATTAGCAGCGGCTCCTGCTCCTCCATTGCTGTAGAACAGATCAACTGCCCCTTCCAAGAGGAGCATCAGGTTATCGGCAGGGGTGCTTTCCCTGAATAAGACGCTGTCCGCGGAAAAGGATTTCTCTTCCCCAATCGCTGCGATGTCGTTGATTTGTTCGTCCGTCAGTGAGGTGAAGAAACGATAAGGCCGTAAAAGTCCTGGTGAAATCATGGCTGTTCCTCCTTTGAAACAGTTCATTCTGCTTCCCTTACTGTCGCGCGGGTTGCCCCGCCATCGGCGGAGCATCTCTCACTCAGGCTCCACCTTCAGGTAGGCCTGACCGTCTTCCGAACATCCCAGACGAACCCTGAAGCCACCGGAGAAGGTTATTTCCGTGGGGAAAAGTTCGTCGTTGCAAGTGTAATCAAACCTGTCACTCTTAAATTTTTCTGTGTTCATGTCTGACCAGTCCTTTCCTCGCCTGAGGCGATTGTGAAACCCTGTTGCCAACAGTTCAGGATGCGACTCGGCCGAAGGTGCTACAAGAGGCTTTTCACCGGGTTACCCGGACAAACTAGCCTGCGAAAAGACTTCTGCCGCCACACACATAGAAGACCTGGCCGGTAATGAAGGAGGCATCGTCATCCAGGAAAAAAAGGATGGCATTGGCGATGTCGTCATCCGCGCCGATCTTCCCCATGGGTTGTTTGGCGAGAAAACCGGCCCGGTTTTTTTCCGGCAGCTCGTCCCACATGGGGGTATGGATGAGCCCTGGGGCGATGCAGTTCACCGTAACCCCTTTTCTACCGAGTTCCAGTGCCAGGGTCCTGGTAAGCCCAACCAGACCGGCCTTGGCAGACGCGTAAGGGGCCTGCCCGGCACCTCCCAGCCATGCTCTGGAAGCGATATTGACGATCCGTCCCCCCCCTTTTTCGATCATGTAGCCATGCACCGCCTGGCTGCAGAGGAAGGCACCCTTGAGGTTGACGTTCACCGTCAGATCCCAGTCCTTCTCGCTTAAGTTTCGCAGCGCACCGGCCTTCTCCATGCCAGCGTTGTTCACCAGGATGTCCAGCGAGCCAAATTGCTCCACCGCATCCTTCACCATCTCGTTAACGGCAGAGGCATTGCAGATGTCGGCAACCTTTCCCATCACCTGGAACCCCTGCGCCTTGAACTCCTGAACCGTCTGTTCAACCTTTTCGGGTACAATATCGTTGATAACGATCTTCACCCCTTTTTCCGCAAGCCGCTGGGCTGTCTTCTTCCCCATGCCGCTTGCCGATCCGGTTATCAATGCCACTTTGTCTTGTAAACCTGCCATGATGTTCCTCCCCTATCTCTACCGCCTAAGCGGACATTGACGAATAGATGCTCTTCCCGCCGCAGACAATGAGGTTCTGTCCGGTAACATAGCTGCTCAGGCCGGAAGCGAAGTATGCCGCGGCATAGGCAATGTCCTCCGGTTTTCCCAGACGTTGCACCGGCAACCGGCTCGCGCTTTGTTCCTCTGCCTCTGCAGAGAGCGGATTATCTGCTGTTTTCAGATCACCCTTCAGGATCTGGTTGACGGTAATGCCGTCCTTGGCCAGTTCCAAGGCGAAGGAGCGGGTCAGCCCGAAGATGGCCGATTTGGATGTGCTGTAGGGGGACTGGTTGGCAAAGCCCAGGTAATCAAGGCTGCCCACGTTGATGATACGGCCGTAGTTTCTCTTTTTCATGACCGGAATTATGTTGAGACAAAATGAAACCAGTGGCACCACATTGTCCTTCAGTGATCGCTCCCAGTTCTCAATGGTGCATGCGGCCACCGATGAGGCATCTCTGCGGTCGATATTGTTGACCAGTATATCGATGGCCTCGTATCTATTGGCCAGACTGGCCACTGCCGTCTTGACGGCCTGTGCATCGGTGGGGTCAAGGGCAATGATTTCACCCCTGCCTCCCACATCCTCCACCATGCGCAAAGTCTCTGCCAATGGTTGGCGGTCGATGTCGATCAGCACCGTGCGCGCCCCATTACGGGCAAACCGGGTGCTGATCGCCCGCCCCACGTCGTCAGTTGCTCCAACTATAACTGCTATCCTATCCTTCATGGTCTGCCTCCTTGATATACCTGAAGATGTCCTTACGGTCTCACCAGCCCTTGACCAGCATGTGCATTGTGCAGGCCGCATGCTCGGTGCCGGAAAGCCCTCCGCCGGTGACGTGGGACATGGCGACCTTGGGGGTCGGACCGACCTGGTGTCCCCCGCACTCCCCGCGCAGCTGTTTCACGTTCTGGGCAACCTGAGCGGCACCGGAGGCGCCGATGGGATGCCCGTAGGAGAGCATTCCGCCGCGGGGGCTGACTACGCACTTGCCGCCGTAGGTGGACTGGCCGTCCCTCAGGAACTTGAGTCCTTCCCCCTTCTTGCAGAGCCCCATGCACTCGTAGTAGAGCAGTTCCGAGATGGTGAAGGCATCGTGCAACTCCAGGATATTCACCTCATCAGGACCGATTCCGGACTCTTCATAGAGTTTCTCGGAAGTGGTCTCGGTGATGTCATCGCCGGTAATGTCCCGCGGCCGGTTATGGTACGGCCCCGACTCCACCACCACCCCGGCAACCCGCACCGGCTTGGCGATGCCCAGTTTTTTCATCATCTCCTTGGAACCGACCACCACCGCGGCAGCGCCGTCGGCAATACCGCAACATTGCTGCAGGGTCATGGGATAGGCAACCATGCGGGAATTGACCACCTCTTCAATGGTGATCGGCCCCTTGAACCAGGCATGGGGGTTGTGGGTGGCATGCTTGCGGTTCTTCACCGTGATCATTGCCAGATCCTCGATGGTGGCGCCGGTCTCATGCATGTACCGGGTCGCCCGCATGGCGTATTTGCCGGTCATGACCGCCCCGTGCATGGTCTCGATGTCCGACCGGGCCGCACTGAAGGCTGCCCCGCTCTGCCTGTGCATGGTGTGGTTTTCGCAACCAACGCCGATGGAGAGGTCGGTAACCCCTGTGGCCACATCCTTGATGGCGCAGAAAACGGCCATGGCCCCGGCGGAGCAGGCGCTCTGCACGTTGATGATTGGCAGATTGGGACCGCACATCCCCAGTCCCCTGAAGACGGTCTGCCCGGTCACCATGTCGTTCATGCCATTTCCCACATAGGCGCTCTGGACCATGTCGGGCCGATCGATGTTGGACCCCCTCATGGCCTGGAGGGCGGCTTCCCTCCCCAGGACATCGAAATCGACAGTGTGCTTGCCGAATTTCGTTTCTCCCACCCCTGCGATATATACTTCACGCTGTAATTTCATATGAATAATCTCCTGTTTCTCTGGTTCTATAGGTTTTATTCTTTACGCTCAGCCAATTTTCTTGAACTTGTAGCTCACGATCGGCAGATTATCGTTGTTCATCCTGATGTGCCCCAGGGTCAGTTCCACCTCTTCGTCGCAACGATAGGTGTTGACCTCTCCCTCCAACTGGGCGAATACCCGAATATTTTCAGGCAGATCCACATAGGCGAAGATATATGGGGTTGACAGCCCCTGCTGACCAATATAGATGTCCGAAAAGCTGTAGACCTTTCCCCTGCGGGAGAGAGGGATTATCTCGAACTCCTGGCTCCAGCAGCTGGTGCACATTTCGGTCATGAAATCCAGCTGGCCGCACTTCTTGCAACGATACCCCTTCAGGTAGGGCAGGCTCCCATCCTTCGGCACTTCCAATATGCCAGGGTGAAAAAAGGTGATATCGGGTTCCTTTTCTTTGGTTTTCTTTTTCTGGGCTTCTTCCTGAGCCATGACGCTCCTCCTCAAGTTGTTTTTCCAACGTCTCTTATGGTGAAACGCTCTCCGTTTTCTGTTCCATCTGACTGCAGACCAGCTCCGCAATATCCTTCACCAGCTGTTCTTCCGTGAACTTCTTCAGGCCGTCGGTCAGCATCAGCATACAGAAGGGGCAGGCTGTGGCGATGGTCTTGGCACCCGTATCCAGCGCCTCCTTTGCCCTGGTCTGATTGATCCGGGTCCCCTCCTCCTCGGTCCAGTAATTCCCCCCACCGGCGCCGCAGCAGAAGCTTTCGCACCCGTTCCTCGGCATCTCCACCAGTTGCCCCACCGATGCAACGACCTGGCGCGGTTCCGACAAAAGCCGGTTGTGCCTACCCAGATAGCAGGGGTCGTGATAGCAGATGGCCTGTCCGCTGTTGGCGAGGGTGATCTTCCCTGCCTCTATCAGGTCGCGTATGACGACCGCATGGGGGATGACGTCGAACTTCGCCCCCAGAAGCGGGTAATGGCGGGTGAAGCTGTTGAAGCAGTGGGGGCACATGGTGATCACCCTGGTCACCCCCAGCTCGTTGAACTCCTCGATGTTCTGGCCGGCAATTTCGGTGAAGAGGAACTCGTTTCCCATCTGCTTTGCCGGATCTCCGGTGCAGCGGTTCTCTTCCAGGATGCCGAAGGAAACGCCGGCATTCTTGAGGATGGCGACCATGGCCCGGCCAATATGCTGGGCCCGCTCCTCGTAAGCAACCGAGCAACCGATCCAGAGGAGATACTCCGTCTTTCCCTTTTCAAAGATCGGGACATCCAGCCCTTTGCGCCAGTCGTTGGGGCCGAAGCCGGTGCCGATGAAGGGGTGGTGGCGCGCCTCCAGGCTCCTGTTGGCCTGCCCCATGATCTCGGGCATCTCGGAGCGCTCCATGAGCAGGTGCTGGCGCATCCTCAGAATGGCGTTGGGCTGGTTCACCGCCACCGGGCAGGCCTCCATGCAGGCGGCGCAGGTGGTACAGTTGAAGATGGCGTCGGTGGTGATGGTCTCCAGGAGCGACTCGTCCTCCATCCGCCCCTCGTGCAGGTACTCGGCAAGGGTGACCATGACCCCCTTGGGAGAGAGCTTTTTGCCGGTCTGGGCCGCCGGGCAGACCTCGTGACACCGGCCGCATTTCAGGCAGGTGGAGATGTCCAGCAGGTTCTTGCGGCTGAAATCGGCCAGTTTGCTCACCCCCAGGCTCGGCGTCTCCTCCCCTTCCCCTTCGAAGGCCTCGAAGTCCATGACCCCCATCTTGGGGCCGGGAACCGGGACGTCGAGTCCGGCATTGGCCGGGGCAAGCACCAGGTGGACCAGGGGGGAGTAGGGGATGTAGGCGATCAGGGCCAGGGCGATGAGGCCATGGGTCCACCAGAGGTAACGGTGAACTGCCGAAAGCGCTCCAGAGCCTGCCAGCTGGGCTGCCAGCCAGTTGCCCACGAACGAGCCGGGATCGGCGCCGTTCTGGGCGATCCGCGCCCCTTCGATGAAGAAGCCGGTGACGATGATGGCGATGATCCCCACCTCCATGAGGATGAAGCCGGTGTTGGCCTTGAAACAGGTGAGCCGCTCAGGGGGCAAGAGCCTCCGTACCAGGAGGAACAGCACCCCGGCCAGGGCTGCCAGCCCGGCTGCGTCAAGGAAAGCGCCCATGAACAGACGATTGAACTCCCCCCTGAACACGGGGATGCCGAACAGCACATTGGCAAACACCAGCACGGTCCCCACGGTCAACACGACCATCCCCCAGAACAGGAGGCCGTGGGCCACGCCGGTGAACAGCTTTTTGTAGATGCGGGTCCCGACGATGCCCCTGGTGAGGAAGGAGCGCAGGTAGAGCGGTCCCACCTTCAACGCCTCCAGGGTCAGCCCCAGCTTGACGTTCGCCTTGCCCTGCCGGATTCGCAGCCAGTGGCGATAGATGCCGTACCCGAAGACGGCCAGGGCCGGCAGGGAGAGGATATCGATCAGGAGGCCGAAGTTGATATTCCAGTAGGGGACCCGTTCCATGTCAGGCACTCTCCTTGAGGGCGTTGATCAGGGCCGGCACCGCCTTTTTGTAGTCGCCGACGATGCCGAACCTGGCCCGTTTGAAGATATTCGCCTCGTTATCCTTGTTGATGGCAACCACGCACTTGGCGTTGGAGATCCCTGCCAGGTGCTGGCTGGCGCCTGAGACACCGACGGCGAAATAGACGTTGGGCGCCACGATCTTGCCGGTCTGGCCGATCTGGGCGCCGGGGGGCATCCACCCCTCGTCCACCGCACCTCTCGACGCCCCGACCGCCCCGTTCAAGAGTCCGGCCATGTCGTTCAGGATGGCGAAGTTGTCGCCGCTGCCGATTCCCCTGCCGCCGGTGACGATCACCTCGGCATCCTCCAGGGGAACGCCTTGCCGCTCCTCGTCGATCTCTTCCAGAAGAACGATCCTCTGCGGCCCGGCCGGCAGATCGGCGGTCGGCGTCGTACCTTCCAGGACTGCCGCCTCGAAATATTTGCGCTTGATGGTCAGGACCAGCGGCCCTGACTCCACCTTGTAGCGGGCAACCGCCTTTGAGCCGTACAGTGACCGCTCGACGGTGAGATCCGGGGTAATGGCGGTGACCTCGGAAAGGATCGGCGCACCCAGGCTGACCGCCAGGGGTCCGGCCAGGCCGCTCCCGATGGCCGTCGCGCTGAGGAGGATCAGTTCGTATCCCTCGCTCTTGATGAGGTCGGCAAGCCCCGTTCCCAGGTTTGCCCCCAGGGTGTCGGGAACCCGATACCCCTTGCCGTAGCTCCCCGGAAACTCGCCTGCTCCCAGCACGACCACATCCGGGGTCGGGCTGAAAATCCTTGCTGCGGTTACCAGCTCCCCGAGGAGCTTGGCATTGGCGGTTTCGATGATCAGCGTTTTCATAGGTATCGCTCCTCCTTGAGCCTTCTCAGAAGCTGACGGACAGCCTCGTCCATGTCCTCGGCCGGTATCTGTTCACAGTTGGACTCCACCTTGGGGATGGTCACCGACAGTTCGGCGATGCTCATCTTCCTCGCCCCGATCTCGGCCAGCTTTTCCACCGGCTTCTTCTTGGCCGCGAAGATCGCCTTCACCGCCGGGATCCGGGGAACGTTCTCCGGAACGCTGGTGATGGAGAGCACCCCCTTGCCGGAGAGCTTCAAGAGCCGCTTGCCGTTTTCGGTTATCTGGGCGATTTTCCACCCCCCATCCGTGCTTTCAACGCTGCAGGCCTGGGGGACAAAGGGGAGGTCGAGCATACCGGCCAACACCCCCGGAACCACTCCCCGGTCCATGTCCGAGGACTGGCGGCCCGCCAGGACCAGGTCCACGTTCCCCTGCCGGTCGATGGCCTCCTTCAGGTTGGCGGCGATCACGTACGGGTCGTCCGAACTCCCCTCCACCAGGACCACCTTGTCCGCACCCATGGCCAGCGCCTTCCTGAGGAACTGCACGTCATCACTGAGTCCATAGGAGACGATGGTCAGGTCAGCCCCGAGTTTCTCCTTCAGCTGTACCCCCAATTCGACGGCGTTTTCATCGTACAGGCCGATCATCCGCGTGTACCGGGGATGGGCCCTGTTCTCCACCAGTTCGAAGTCCGCCGACGGGACTTCGTAATCGGGGACTACTTTTGCCAAGACGACTATGTGCATAATTTGGCTCCTTGGCAGGTTGCTGAAAAGCAGCCATCTCGCCGCCGTCCTCGAAAGCCCCTTTGTGCGGCGTAGCGCTGCTACGCCTCCGCGGAGCTTCCTGCGGGTGCGACGATCTGACTGCTTTTGAGCAACCTGAGTTTTTGTTTCGGAACTACCGCCCCCGATACTGGGGCGCCCGCTTCTCGGCAAAGGCGGTGAAACCCTCTTTCCGGTCTTCCGTGTCCCGCAGGATCCCCCACAACAGGTACGAGAAGTCGATGGCATGGGAGAGCGGCATATCCATCCCCATCACTGCCGCCTGCTTGGCGGCCATGACGCTCAAAGGCGCATTGCCGGCGATCTTCTCCGCATACTTCCTGGCCAGATCCAACAGCTGGTCCGGTTCGGCAACATCGCTGACCAGGCCGACCCGGTGCGCCTCGGCGGCGTCGATCATTTCTCCGGTCAAAAGCATCTTCATGGCAACCGCTTGGGGAATGGCCCTCGGCAGGCACTGGGTCCCGTTCAGGCCGGCAAGGCTTGCTACCTTGGTTTCGGTCAGGCCGAACTTGGCCGTAGTGCTGCAGATTCTCAGGTCGCACGCCAGGGCCATCTCAAGGCCGCCACCAATGGCGTACCCGTTGATGCAGGCGATGATCGGCTTCCACATCTTCATGTGCGGGATAATCGGCTGTCCTTCCCTGTAGTAGAGGGCGGCCATGCACTCGTCCGGCACCTTTGACTTTTTCATGTCCGTGCCGGTGCAGAACGCCTTCTCCCCGGCACCGGTCAGCACCGCGACCCTGATGTCCGGATTGGTCTTCACCTCGCCCCAGATCTCCGCCAGCCGCACCAACCCTTCGGGGTCCAGGGCATTCATGGCGTCAGGCCTGTTCAGGGTGATGTAGCCAACATTGTTCTCTGTACGAAAATCGACTCCCATTACTTTCTCCTTTATCGATCAGTGTCCTGTTAACGTTCGGGCTTATGATCAGTCTCTTGCACCCTTCCCCAGCCCCTCCCATCGAAGGGAGGGGAGGTATGATTCCCTCTCCCCCAGTGGGAGATGGCTAGGGAGAGGGGGAGTGCTCCGGCTACGGGCGCTTAAACGAACGCCGCTGTAGTTCGCGACTCGGCCTACATTTCGTCACTGGCAACGATGAACGGGTTGTACGGCTTCTTCTCCTTCAACAGCTGACGGGCGATCAGCCACCGATGGATCTCGGAAGGGCCTTCCAGGATGCGCCAGATCCGCACATGCCGGGCTACATATTCGATGCCCAGTTCGTGGGAAACCCCAACTCCGCCATGGATCTGGATCGCCCGGTCAGCCACACGGGTCAGCATCTCGGTGGCCGCCACCTTGACGCTCGCCCCTTCGATCCGCAGGTCCTTGTGCCCCTGATCCGATTTCCAGGCTGCGTAGTAGAGCATCCAGCGAACCTGTTCCAGTTCCATGGTAGAGTCGGCGATCCAGTTCTGGATGGTGCCCCGGTCGGCCAGCGGCTGACCAAAGGTGACGCGCGTGTTGGCCTGGTCGATCATCATCTGGATCAGCCGCTCCGCCATGCCGGTGCAACTGGAGGCCAGCTCGATCCGGCGCACGCCGAACCGGTTCTGCAGCGGGATGAACGCCTTGCCCACATCGCCGAGGATGGCGTCATCATCCACCTCCACATCCTCCAGGATCAGGTCCCAGGTCGGCATCGGCCCGATGACCGGAATCTCCTTGCCTATCCGTACCCCCGGATGCTCCCGGTCGATGAGAAAGGCCGTAAACCTGTCTTTGCTCGCTGCACTGGGATCGGTGACCGCAATGACTATGAAGAAGACGTTGTCATAGTCGCATTTGCTGATGAATGTCTTGGTGCCGTTGATGACCCACTTGTTACCCTTCTTCACCGCCTTGGTCTTGAGACCGCTCACGTCCGATCCGGCTCCCGGTTCGGTACACGCCATGGCTGAATCGACTTCGCCGTTGCAGTACGGTACGAAGTACTTTTCCCGCTGCCGGGGTCCGCAGCACTCGTGCAGGTAGTACAGGTTGGGGGCGTCCGGCGGCAGAGTAAAGCCATGGTTGGAGAAGCCCACCAGGCTCTTGGAGAGCTCCTCAACCACCAGGGTCTTGGCCAGCATCCCCAGCCCCTGGCCGCCAAATTCCTCATCCACCTCAAGACCCCAGAAGCCCAGGTCCTTCGTCTTCTGCAAAAGCCGTTTGTGATCCTCTTCGGGGATCAGGTGGCCGGGCTGGGTCCAGAGGGAGAGCTCCCGCTCCAGAAGCGTCTTTTCCAGCGGCATCAGTTCCCGCTTGACGAACTCCCGCATCGATTCTTTAAGCATCATGTATTCTTCGGGTATGCTGAAATCCATTCTTGTTCTCCTGGTGATTAGTATTGAAGCAGCTCCGGTGACCAGCAGCTACACGAGCACCTTTTCCTCGGTGAGCATGGCGATCTCTTCATCCGTGTAGTCGAGCATCCCTTTCAGCACTTCCTTGGTATGCTGGCCCAAGAGGGGGGCAGCGGTTTCCATCCGGAGCGGAGTCTTGGAAAGGCGGATCGGTGCCCGATTGTACAGGGTGCGCCCCATCACCGGATGGTCCAGGTACGACCAGAACTCCCGCTTCCGCAGGTGCTCATCTTCGATGGCGCCCCGTGCATCGTTGACCACGCCTGCCCTGACGCCGTTTCGCAGCAGCTCGCTCATGATCCGGTCCGCGTGCAGCCCTCTTGTCCACCCTTCGATCTGGTCGTTCAGTTCCGCCTCGTGCTCCTTGCGCCCTTGCAGCGAGCTGAACTTCTCGTCCTCAGCCCAGGCGGGGTTTCCCATCACCTTCTTCAGCGCCCGCCATTCGTCCTCGCTGAACACTGCAATGGCGATCCATTTCCGATAACCGAGAGTTGTGTACAGTCCGTGGGGCGCTGCATGGGGATCGCCGAATCCCGCCGGACCCAGCGTGTCCCCATTGGCCGCATAGGCCATTGCGCTCGTAGGTGCCATGCTGATGGCGGATTTCAGCTGGGAGACAGCCACTGTCTGCCCCTTGCCGGTTTGTTCCCGTTCAAGCAGGGCGGCCATAATGCCAAAGAGCGTGTGGCTGGGGGCCATGACGTGGTCGGTGTAGTTCGTGCCGGTCCCGAAAGGGCGCTCGCCGGGAAAACAGGCCCGGGCGGTGAGTCCGCACAAGGCATTCAGATTGACCCCGAACCCCATGTAGCTCTTCTGCGGCCCGGTTTCCCCCTGCAGGCTCATGGTAACGTAGATGATCCGCGGGTTGATCTTCTGCACGTCCTCCCAGCCAAGACCCCACTTCTCCATCTGCCCCACGCGGAAGTTGTTGATGACGATGTCGCTCTTTTTGATCAGGCGAACCGCCACGGCCCTGGCCTTTGGCTGGCTCATATCCAGCGCGATCCCCTTCTTGTTGGGATTGCGGTTGGCGAAGTAGCCGCTCCGCTCCAGCCCCTCGTTGATCCCATCCTTGAAGGGGCCACCTGTTCTCAGGAGGTCCGGCCGGTTCCTGCTTTCTATCTTGATCACCTCGGCCCCGCACTGGCCGAGGACGTTCGTGGCGATCGGACCGGCCCCTACCCAGGAAAAGTCGCAGACCACAATCCCTTCGAGGGCCTTTCTAAGGTTTGGCAACATGGACGACCCCCTCCCTGTGAAACGCTTCGATTTCAGTGCGGCTATAGCCGCATTCGCCAAGCACCTCGGCGGTGTGCTGGCCAAAGGTGGGAGCAAAATCCCCCAAGCGCCACTTAAGATTCCCAAACTCGTAGGGGGGACCGGGACAGACCACCTCGCCACCGACCGGCTCGTGATACAGCCGCTTCCAGAAGTCGTGATAGTTCAGCTGGGGATTTTCCAAAAGGTCCTTGCCGTTACTGACCGGGCTGACGGCGACTCGATGGGCCTGGCCGGCGTCATAGAGATACTGCTTGGTGTGCTTCATGGTGAAGCCTTCAAAAATGCGGCAGAACAGTTCGTATCCTTCCTTGGATTCACGGTAGGCAGCATTGATCCAGTTATCGCTGTTAAAGAGCTCCCATCCGTCCACATCTTCATCCTTCATCCATTCAACGAACGGCTCCCACATGACCTTGTTCCTGCCCATGATGGCAACGATGGCCACAAAGCCATCCTTGCAGGGATGAATGGTAGCCGATCCTGCCTCCCGTCCTCTCCCCCTTCGCAGGGTACCTTCCAGATCCCAGCATTGAGCGGCGGTCTCCAAAGCCATGCCCACCGCCTCCATGCAGGAGACATCGACGAACTGGCCTATGCCGGTACGTTTGGCAAACAGTGCAGCAATTGAACTACCGACAGCAGCATAGACCTCAGCCATCCTATAGGCCTGATTGTCACAGGCCCGGACCGGCTTGTCGTTATCGACACCTGCAAGATACAAAAATCCTCCAAGTGCCGCGCAGGTCAGATCGGACCCCGGATACGCGCTGTACGGTCCGAAGTAACCAAACGGTGTAATGGAGGTTTGTACCAATTTGGGATTTACCGCACTCAGCTCATCATAGGACAGGCCCAGGGCATCAAGATATCCGGGGGCAAAGCTCTCGAACAGAATGTCGACCCCTTTGCACATTTCCACAAATATTTTTCTACCCGTCTCGTTGCTGATGTCCAACACCATTCCTCTCTTGCCAGCATTGTAATAGATGAACTGGAGGCTGTTTTCTTTTCCTGGCCGGTTTTCGTAGAACGGTCCCGTGGACCGCAAAGGATCTCCAGTTACAGGTTCTATGTGAATGACATCAGCGCCCAGACCTGCATACAGTTTTGCAGCATAGGGACCTAGCTCGCCGGTGAAATCCAGGATTCTTAATTCGGATAATGAGCTTGTTTCACACACTCTCTCTTCTCCTTCAGCCACTGTCGGCTTTGCCGGCAGCTCTTTGTCCGAAAATAAACACAACCCGGTGTCCAAATTTTCAATTTCAAAATATAAATCATAGTTCTATGAAGTTTTTTCCGCGAACAACCCTGTAATTGCCAGCTAATAGGTCCGTATACTTGTGAATTACCACAACATAAGCACTTAATATGCCAAACGCTGTTTTTATTTTTTCACACAACTAAACCTGCCGTATTAAGGCTGAATGGAATCCTCTTATATAACAACCCATTATGCTAGAGACTTAAGCTATTAGATGAGATTTGAACGTTATTTTATTTTAGGAATCAATTTAGGAGGGCCACAGGGAGAAAGAACTGCCATGGGGGGGGAGAAATTGCAAAAACAGTGAAATTCAAGCTAGTTGTAAGCACACACGCCCAGGAAAAAAAGAAGGTGGGGAAGGATTGGAAGAGCGAAAAAGATCACCATTTGAAGTTTTATTATTTTTAAAACAGACCCCCGGTACCCATCATCTTTTATCAAATGATGAAATTCTCCGTTGTGCCGTATTGTGCTGATGCCTGTTCTGCCAACTGGCATTTCAACTTGGCATTCTCAACAGCAAGCGACTGTTCAGCCACTCTCCGCTGCTGCTGTGCCTGATTCTGCTGCGCCAGGTGTAGAGCATGTGTAAATTGCGTTCATGGAAGCCTCCTGTGGTGATTTGATCCGGACGGCTTTGCCGGTCCGGCAGCTTGCTTGCACAAGCTTCAATACCACCGGAGGCTTCCTCTTCGCTACTTATTCATTCAAACACCATACTTAATTCGAATGACACCAGTAGATAAGTATGGTGTCCCCTGAACTCCCGTGTCCCCTGAACTCCCGTTGGTGTCCCCTGAACTCCCGTATTGAGCGTGCATAGTGGAGGAACCTTCGAGGGTCCGATCTACGCATTTGGCAAAACCAGACAAATCAACGGCGAAAAAGGCAAATTTCCAACCAGAAAGTTAGACCCGCCAAAAACAAAGACGACGGGTCAACTTCATGCCCGTTGGGTGAAAGAATAAATATGAATAACACATGCGCGCTGATCATTGGCTACTCAGACGGAATGCCGGAGAACGCTAGCGAATCTGAAATGATTATGTTGAGTACTGGATTAGAGCAGTACGACGACAGCTACATCGTCCCGCCTGAAAGTTGCTCCTATATCACTACATTCGCCCATAAAACCAATGACATCTGCTCTGAATTAAAAGGAAAGTTATCCGGCTGGCGGAGTCCGAGACGACGCTGACGAGCTGAACGCTATTCTGGGGACTGTGATCCCTCCCCAGCACTGCCATCTGGAGAGGGATCAGAAGGACCATCTATGGGAGCTCCAGAGGTGTTCCGATTATGCCTAGCCAGGTACACTGGCCGCGAGTCTGGGGCCCCTAACTCGAATGCACTTACGAGTAGAATCTACTAGGTGATATGTGGCGGTTTTCGTTTTTTGCCAACTTTCTTGCATTAATTAAATAAAAATATTTTTAATTATCTTGATTATTAGGTTGTCTAAAAATATATTCCGTTTCAGTTTATGTAGTGAGTTAAGGTACATAGGTGTAAAGAAATTTTACACGTGTAATTTTTTTTACACAGGACTTACGCCGTGTGCCATACAAGGCACACAAATTCAATTTCGGGAATATGTCGAATTACCTCGTCCCCTTGTGAAAACGATGCCACTTATTCCAGGATACTCGATGGGGCTAAGCAAACATTTTGCCCTCCTGGAAAGCAACTGCTGAGCAACTCAGGAATCCTTAAAAAGGAGGTCTGCTGTTTTAATTGAATCCATTTGGGCACCGCCAAGCGCTGAAATAATTTGTAAGAACTACAAGAATAAAAACAGCAGATGAAGCTTATAATTCAAGACGCCAGATACCGTACATGATTGGTTAAAGGAGCTATGGCGGCTAACAATTGGACATAACACAGATAGAGAAAATATGGAAAATACTGATTGTATTTCAAAGCGTGATGCAGTTTTTCTTTTAGAGCTTATTCACGAATGTGTGACCTGTAAGAATAAGACAGGTATTAAGAATATTGTAGACAGTTTGTCTAGTCTTGTAGCGATTGATAACGCAGTATTTGGTATAGCCCAAATAGGTACTAACGGTCTAATACAGACATATGATGTAATGAATATATCTTATCCAGAAGAATGGCTAATCACTTATAAAAGAAAAAATTTTTGTCAAGTCGACCCGATTGCTAAAGAAAACTTTAGTAATTTTGAGCTACAGTTTTGGGAAGACACCTACAAGAAATGGAATCCACCTAAAGAATTCATCTCAGCGGCAAGAGATTTTAACTTATATAATGGTATTGCCTGTGGAGTTAGAAACTTGAAATCGACAGAAGGAAGCCTGTTTTCAGTTGCTGGTAAACTGGAAAACCACCCACGTGAGAAATTCATAATTGAAAATTTGACCCCACATTTACATACTGCATTTACGACTTATTTATCAAAAACAAAAGCTCCAGTAAATTTCGAACTTTCAAAAAGAGAAATAGAAGTGCTTAATTGGGTGAAAAAGGGAAAGAGTTCTTGGGATATCTCAGTAATTCTCGCTATCAGTGTAAGAACTGTAAAATTTCATGTTGAAAATATCATGGTTAAACTTAATGCTGTGAGCAGAACTCACGCTGTGGCAATTGCACTGTCGGCGGGGGTAATTGATATTGACTGAACCATGATTTCAAATTTTTAGTTCCAACAAGGTTCAACTCTTCAAATTCCCTCCAATTCAGCATTGCTGCAACCGCAACTACACCATCGGGCATAACTTTTGGATCTCCTATCAATCTGCAGGGAAATCCTTTCACATTTAGCAATCTGAACACCTTATAATCAACAACAAGATAAAGGTAGTTTATTCGATTCTTCAAACACCAATGATAAACACCCTTATATAAAAGAAGAGAGGCAGTATGCACGCCGAAATTACCAGAAAACGTCTCTGATCTTGCATCGGCATCAACACATAGTCTTGATACCTCAACGACATCGTCTCGTTTGCTTATAGTTGATCCCGCCTTTACCAAAAACGGAAACTCGTTCTCTATCATGAATGGATGATCTGAGGTCACAATCCGTAAAAAGGCTTTTAAATCATTATTCACATCAAAAACGCCAAAAAAGACAGCCCCATCATCATAATTATCTATATCAAGCTTACAAAAATTTTGGGGAGCCCATCCCAATTCATCACAAAAAACTCTATACCTCAATGAATGTGCTTTAAATATATCTTCTTTTGCAACAATGTTTGTGACATAAAGACCACCCTCCCTTATAAAGACATCACTCTTAAGGCCATTAGCAGCGGGTGTTGCAACATGTTTGCTAATCGCTATCATATTACTCCTCCTTGAAACACATAAGAGGAGAAAATTGAAAGAAAATCACCTGGCTTTAAGTACAGCTGCGGCAACATTCCTTGCCAAAATCAGGTCTGTACCGATGTGGTTCCTCCAAAAATCAAGATGGAATTGCATTCAATTTACACTGGTTACGTCAATTAATGACTCCGAGTAATCCCAAACTGCTTTGAAATGTTTCAGTAAATACCCGCCAGCAAGTTCAAAAAATAATCAATAACGACTCCTCTTTTAGCGGCTTAAAGAAGCTAAGCACGAAGCACCTGTCCTTTAGGACAGTTCATTAATATGACCAAAAATTGTATTTCAAACCGCACAGGGTTTAAACGAGGTGGTAGGGATTGTTCAGCTGTTGTCTGGATGCTTATTGTTAGAACGTAAAAACGCGACGCAAATGAGTGCAATGCAGTCCATCTGGGAAGACTGACAAGCTAAATAGTCAGCTAGAATAGGGGTTTTCAATGTCTGTAGACTGTGAGGTAGCAACCTTAAGAGAAGGTTCGGTCATTAAGCATTTCGTTGCGTCGGCAATCATTTTCCACAATGAGAAAGTGCTATTACTAGAACACAAAAAATTAGGCACCTGGCTCGGGCCAGGTGGGCATATAGAGGTAAACGAATCCCCTGACGAAGCTGTTAGTAGAGAAATAATGGAAGAAACAGGTTTAAAAATAACCATTGTTAGTAATTGTGATGTAAATCTTGGAACAAATGAAGCCGTTGTACTGCACAACCCATACGCTGTTTTATGCGAACTGATAAATATACCAAATGATTTACATTATCACATAGATTTTGTTTTTATATGCAGTTCAAATACTGATCAAATCCGGCATGATTACCGAGAGTATAAAAATATAGGATGGTTTAGCAAAGCAGAGATACAGGCTCTGAATATTTTCCCAAACTACAAAAAATTACTTAACAAAGCATTCAATGAATTTGTTAATTGTAGTGAAGCAGTGATTGAAAAGGAACATTGCCTCAATGGTATTTTGGAAACTGTTTAGGTAAAGGTGAATTTGTTACTAGTGTAGTAAGGCAATGTTAAACCATGGGACTATGGGAGGTTGTAAGTGTCGGATGACGAAAGTGTAGTCATAAAAGAATATGGACAATTGCGTATTTATATGACTGCAAGAGATAAAGTCAAAGCGACTACCAACCTACAGCGTTTTTTCGGTAGGTCTCTGTACGAAGATATTATTGAAGCAGCCAAGCAGGACGGGATTTTTAGTGCGTACGCTTATCTAATGCACAGCGGCTACATTCCTAATGGAAAGATAGAAACAGGGAAATTGTCGGAATACCATAACTCTTCTTTAAATCTCTATATTGAGCTTATTTCATTGCGCGAAGAAATCGAGCTGTTCGTAAAAAAGCATTCTGGCCTGCTCAAGGATAAAGCGATGGTTTACAAACCTATAGAAGGTTGGAGTTTTGGCAGTTGTGACACCATCGCTGATTAAGAATGGTTTGCGTAGATACAGCCTTATTGCTGTCGTAATGAAAGTAAGGTTGTAGCCGCTGAAAAGGTTTAGCCATAAGCTTCAGCTTTCATTTCGAAGTATCAATAGGAGAAAATAATGGAATACATAAGAGCATGTTGTTTCTGGCCAAATGAAGATGTCATCAAGGTGAACTGGGAAATTACAGGGAAATGTCAATTAAGCTGCAAGCACTGTCTAAACAAACATCGTCGAGAAAATGCACAAATAACTTTGAAGGAAGCCGAGGGTCTAATCGACGATTTGGCTGTTCATGGGATTAAACGTATAATACTAACAGGTGGTGAGCCGTTACTATTCGATGGGATATTTCAGGTTGTAAATTATGCTCAAGCAAAAGGTATGACAGTATCAATCAATACGAATGGTCTTTTGTTAGATAAACATTTCTTAGATTTACTGTGTTGTGAATCAGTGAAAATAAGAATTGGATTGTGTGGTTTTTCTGCGCAAACACACGATGAGTTTACTGGTAGGGTTGGAGCCTTCGACCAGGTGATTAATAACATACTGGAGTTATTGCCTTACAAGGCAAAAATCTCCTTACAGTACACAGTAACGAAGAAGAATATTCATGAACTTCCCGAATTATTTAAGTTCTTAAAAACTCATGATTTAAGTGCCAAGCTCAATGACATAATTGAAGTCGACGATAATGCGGAACTTTCTGAATATGTAGTTTCACAGGAGGAAATAAGTCAGATTGTAAATTCTGACGTACTGCAAGACAAAAAGTACATCGACTTGATTAGACCTAAAAAAGGGAAGTTGCAAAAATGCCCAGCCGGCAAAAACATTATCGGAATATTGTCCGATGGCAAGATAACGCCGTGCTCTTGGATTTCTAGCTTCACCTCAGAATATGATTCCGACAGTGTAAAAGACGTATTTGGATTTCCGACGGAATTGGAGAAGCTTTTTAATCACCCTTTATGCAGCAATTGTGGTGTTCCCGGATGCGGTAAAGGGTGCGTTGCTGTCGCATTGAAGCACCAACCGAGCATCGATCCGCTATGTCCCGTCCTTTAGGGCAAAGAGGAGATTAATCAATTTCTTATATTTGGGAGGATTAACCATGGATTGCATAAGGATGCCAAGTGAAGAGGCCGTTTATACCGTCGAACCTGGGAAGCTGGTGATATTTAATCAGCTTGCGGTTAAAGTCGAGATGGACAATGTAACGAACGAACAGTACTACCAGTGGTTAGATGAGATGAAAGATTGTATTGATGGATTGGTACATGGCGCAAAAATTGTTGAAAAGGAAAATGCGCGGGTGACTCCACCGTTAAACACCGCAATATATTACGATACAGAGGATTACAAGATATTGAACACTGGCGCATTGCTGCGTACTTCGTGCAATAAAATAACGCATGCTTTTTGTGCCTTTAAAGAAGCATCAGATAGTCACAGCGTCAGGCGGGACCACAGATATGTGTTTGCGGGTGATGAGAAAAAAACAATACAAAATGGACCTGACTCAATCGAGGCGGTGAGTATCGTCAAGTCTTTATTAAAACGAAAAGACATTGATCAGCCTGGACTACACTTAGAGCAAAAGCTTGGTATTCGTGGTACTGATCTTATTCCTTCTATACGTCTTGATGATTACAGGTTCACGTTTTTTGTCTGGCTCGATAAGAAAGACGCATTGCGATGTAGCATAGATAGAGCTCATGTGTCCAATCTACGGTTACCAGAGGATAAGCGTAAAAGCTGCCCTGTTTCAGAAGTAGAGCTGGCTATTTACCCTCGAATAAGCCCGGAGGTTGCAAAGGACCCTCGCGTGGTCAAGTTGATAGAGGTCCTATCACAATCGTTGGGTAATAGGTTCGGCGTTAGTATTACAAAGAAAATCAAATATCAACGTGCAGCTCAGGTATTGGGCATATTTGATAATTAAGGGATGTCCTTTGTGCCTAATGAGGGAGGTAATGTGAAAACAACAGATTTGAGTCAAATCCCGGTGGATATTATGGTTACTTATCGTTGTAATCTCAACTGTAATAAGTGCTATGCCCCAAAAGAGGGCAGTGAGGCTTCTTTGGCTGAAATAAAGCACGTTTTAGACAAGCTATACATCGCAGGGTTGAGGCGAGTGGTTTTGACTGGCGGAGAACCGACGGTCCGAGAAGATGTTGCTGACATTGCCCAATATGCAAAAAAAATTGGTTTCGCCGTGTACCTGTCTACTAATGGCCTGCTGTTAAAACAAATATGGAAAGAAATTTCCCCATATTTGTCATGGATTAGTATATCTCTCGACGCACCATCAGCAGAGTTAGATAAAATAATCACGGGAGAATTAGGTGCGCAACACTTTACACAAGTAGTAGAGTTCCTCAGATATTACAAAGAATACGATGATCTAACAGCTAAAGTTAAACTTGGTACTGTTGTAACCAAAAAAAATATCGATCATGTCGCATTACTTGGCAAGATCATGTTTGAGAAGTTTCCGCTGTATACGCCTGATGTCTGGAGATTCTATCAATTTAGCAATTTTAATGATTATAACGATAATTACAGTTATATAGATAGCCTGAGTATCCCTCAAGATGATTTCGAAGGACTGATGCAAAACTTAAAAGAATATTTTCCCGATGTACACATATCACATGCGACAGCTGCAGAAAGGGATGAATCATATGTATTTGTAAAGCCTGATTTAACTTTAGCGTATTCCAGTAAAGGAGATTACGTATCGCTTGGTGATACCAAACAAATGACAGCAGATCATATACGTGAGGCTTTCCACGAAATCAATCATCTTTGGGATAAGTGCGTATCAAACAGGGCAATTTATTCATGATTACTAGAGTTATCTTAGCAGAGCAGGGGTTGGTGTGACGGTTTCTGACACAATCTATTTGACAGACCTGGAGTTGACGCGGTTTTTCATGGCAATCTTCCTGCTGTTGACCTTTGCTCACATTTGTGGCTACTTTTTTACTTTATTGAGGATGCCTAGTGTTATTGGTGAAATATTTGGTGGATTCTTATTAGGGCCAACGGTATTTGGTCATTTTCTGCCGGATCTGCAGAATTGGGTTTTTAATGCATTTGTAGCAGAGGGTAAGCTAATTTCCATTGTCTACTGGTTTGGCTTGATTTTATTAATGTTTATTTCTGGATTTGAAATACAGAACTATTTAAACCAGAAAAACAATAAACTTGTTTTTGGACTCACTATTGGCTCTACAATCATACCATTCATTGCCGGATGGTTTTTGCCGATTTGTTTTGACCTCACGCCTTACGTCGGTGACAAACACAGCCTGTTAGCATTGCAATTGATTATAGCAATTGCAACTGCGGTCACTTCTATCCCTGTTATTTCTAAAATATTTATCGAACTGAATATTGTAAGTACACCGTTTGCGAATGTTGTTCTCGCCGCTGCAACAATACATGATTTAGTAGTGTGGATCGCTTTAGCTATTGCTGGGGATTTAGTAGCTGCACGTACCATCAATTTATCAGAAATAGTCCTCAAATTAGTCATCACGATAGCGTTTTTTATAGTTTTCTTAAAGATCATACCAAGAGCAATAATGTTCTTGAATGGTTCGAAATGGAATGTAGTTGCCAGGTCATCAATTGTTGGGTATGTCATGGCGGTGTGCCTGTTTCTTGTGGCAATAGCTAGTATGTTAGGCGTTAACTTGGTATTTGGCGCACTCCTCGCCGGTATCGTAGTTGGGATGGCTAAAGAGCCCGAATTTATAAATGTTAAAAAGCATATCCGGGAATTTTCTCTTGCTTTCTTTGTTCCACTCTATTTCGCCATAGTCGGGTTAAAGCTGAACCTTATCAGGGATTTCGATCCTCTCTTTCTTGGTTGGTTCCTTTTGTATATGACTTTTTTTCAGATGGCTGGGTGCTTAGTTGCAACTAGGATGTTGAGAGTAGATTGGTTTTCTAGTGTCAATTTAGGGATTGCGATGAGTACTAAAGGTGGGCCACTCATTGTTTTGGCGACTGTAGCGCTTGACTTGGGGATAGTCAGTAGCTCTTTTTCAGCTTCGCTCATCTTGATTGCGATAATAACCTCGGCCTTTGCAGGGGCATGGTTCAGATACATTATCAAAAACGATTTGCGCCTACTTAAGGTTTAGTTAGCAGGTAAAAATCTAGGGCGTTGGGATAAGCTTTTGGGCCGACTAAGACCTGTTCCGTATTCATTTTGTAAGGGCACGGGTTGGGAAGGATTAATTCAATGGGTATTATGTATACGACTGTAACTGTCAACGATTTTGCTGATAGGGGTTACATTCAGGGGTTAATTGGACTGAATATTGGAATTGAGGTTGCCTTATTAACCCAACTTCCAGTAATTGCTGGCCAGTCTTTTTTTACTGACGATTTAAAAACGCTGCAAGGTGAGATATTGAGGTTCAAGGAGTACCTACATGATTATGGTCTGTCACCATCAGAGGTGAGAGTACACCAACCTGGCGGTTATAGTTATGACTGGTCAAAGCCTCTTGGCTTTAAATTGTTGCAGCAATTTTTTTCTTTTTGCGCCACATTAGGATTCACTGACTACATTGTGCATGCGCCAGTAGGAGATCTCCGTGTTAATGAGGAGGCCGAACTTTCAGATTACAAACAAAAGCTCGCCTATCTTGCCGCTGGGAATAATCTAGAAGTTGAGGAGATAAGACTATCCTACCATAACTGGCTCAGTTCCAGGCATAGGCGTTATGTTGGAGAACTTTACGAAAAGTTAATGGTAGGGCATGGTGCTTCTGTCTTACTTGATACATACGAATGTGGTGGGGTACCGGAATATATTGAAAGAATTAAAAGTTTAAGTAACAAAGGTTTAAAAGTCCGATCCGTTCATGTGCATAAGGACAATCATAAATTTTTGACCCTTAGTGAGTTTAATGGTTTGTTTCCTTCAAATTTCAATGGAAATCTAGTAAATGAGGGGTTTGTTGCAAACACCAGTAGTTTTGAGGAATTCAGAAACAATAAGTCGGTAGATTGTGTCATGGACAACGGCTCAAGGCTTAATATCTTAGAAGGTTACGTAAAAATACTCCATTCCGCTACGAATTGTTGCTGCCCTAAAGAGGGTGCGTCCGCTCAAGATGTTATTTTGCAAGCTTTTAGTTGAATTGAGTCATTTTATTTGAACATCTAATAACTCAGGGTAGGTGGAACGAGGGGGAACGTTTTGAATGCAAATGGTGCTTTAACTTGGTTGCTTGTGGCTGGAAGTTTACTTGGTGGCCAACTTGTTATTAATAAAAGACGAACCGGATATTTAATATGGGTGGTGATAAACGTTTTTTGGGTTTTTTTCTATTATTATCAGGGAATCTATGCTTCTGTATTCCTGTTTACTGTGTATTCAGTGCAAGCTTTATATGGGTTTTTTAAGTGGAAAAACAGAGACGAAACTACGCCCTCTTTTTCTGCTCAAGCCGAAGCTGAATAAGAAATTCTGAAACTCGACATAAGCCACAGTACCATAGGTTTGATGGTTTGGGGTCAAGTCGCCAGTGGTCTTATAATTCCATTTTTTTATAGGGTACGAAATGACTGGGTTATTCAGGCTAAACAATTTTGAGGTAGTTACGGATAAAGTCAGGAGTCTTATAGCCTTGGATGGCAGCAATTTGAGGATTCCTAATACGGTTTTGTTTCATAAAAAAGCTGAAGTCCCCACCGCGGTCCAATTGGTTAGCCAATGGGCACCACAATGGTTGTATGTTAGAGCTAATTTTTCAGATTCAGTTTATCCACATTGCCTGAAAAGGTTAACCTCCACTCAGGATATTGAAGAAACCATTCACATTCTTATTGCCGAAGCAGAGGACCTTGGAATTCATGATTATGACATGACAGTCCAACCACTATTGGAGTTTGATTGGTCTGGAGGAATACTTGTCAAAGACAGGCATATTCTTCTTGAGATCGTGGAAGGTGCGCCGGATGCCTTGTTTAGGAAAGGATTTTTCAAAAATAGATTCCTATTAGATTCAAATGGTGATTTAATTAGCGAAGATTTCGGCCGCCAGCCAGTCTGCGTTAGGTGGGATGGTGCTCAATGGATGGAATATCCTGCTAGCTCAAGTAAATGTCCGTCATTGGACAGTTTAAGAGTCCTCGAAAATATTGACCCTGACCATGATTGCCTTTACGAAGTGGGCTTTCAAGCTGGAAGGATGTATTTTCTAGAGTATAAAGACATTGACAAATTGGCCTATCAAGGTTTGTCAGGGGGAAGATTAGAGAAGCCATTTATGGTCAGCCCGCATTCTCAAGGGTGTGCTACCAAGTTGATTAGTAATCCATTGTTTGATCATATTTCATCCATGGGAAATAATGATTCAGTCATTATCAAGGAAGGTGCTTATTTATCGCATCTCGCGTGGTTTATGGCTCATACCGGTGTTGGCTGTGTTTTTGAAAACTAGTGCACACCCGGCTAGTTTGGGGGATAAATGAAAGATATTAAGGATTATGTCAAAGACTTTTACCAAGGCGAGTCTTCTGCTCACGATTTTTTTCATTTAGAGCGGGTTGAGAGGATCGCCCGTTATATCTCGCATTATGAAGGTGGGAATTTGGAGGTTATAGTCGCTTCTTGTTATCTACATGATATCGATCGACATCTTGAGGGCTTGAAAGCAACCAAGGTATCTCATAAAGAGGCTGAAAAAACGGTAAGAGAACATTTAGGCCAGATAGCTGTTAACCCAAAATATCATGACACAATATTAGAAATCATTTCATATACAAGCCAATACTCGTTTTCTCCTGGTGCGCGATCCAAGCTCTCGCTCGAGGCGCAAATAGTCAGAGATGCTGATAACATCGATGCATTGGGTGCTATAGGTGTTGCCAGGTCGTTCGTATATGGTGGAAAGTATGATGAATGCATTTGGAACCCTACAGTGCCATTCTCAAACAAGCCGTACGAATCAGGAGCCCATTGTCCTTCTGTTATTCATCATTATTACGAGAAACTGTTGCTACTTAAAGACGATTTCGATACAGAAACAGGTAAAAGGCTGGCGAGGTCCAGGCATGCAGTCATTGAACAATTTTTGAGCGATTTCTTTGAGGAATGGCATTTTAATTTGGAACCCAATAATCTGGAGTAAAGGACGAGCCAAAGCTACTCTGTGTAGTATCATATTGCACTATACGCCCGCCAAGTTACATTTCTTTCTCGACTTGTGCCTCAGTTTGAAGTCAGTTTGGTGGCCTGACGAATTCTTGCAGCATCAAAAAAGGAACCGAAAACCCACCCCATGGCCAGCGTGATTAATGCATGAATCCGAAGCACACAATGTAGATAGTGTTAGCGGCAATGTAAAAATAACCCACCTCGGAAACTGAAATTTGACCCACACTTCCTGTATCCTAGCCGACCTGGAGGGTCGGCATGACTGGAAAGGAAGAGTGCATGGAAGTCAGAATCCTAAGAGACAAGCAACACAAAAGCATCCGGGAGATCACCAGGATCACCGGTTTGTCCCGACACACCGTCAGAAAGTATCTTCGTTCGCGAGCAGACCCACGGTATAAGACGCGGCCTAAGCGACCATCGAAACTGGACCCGTTCAAGGCGTTTCTGGAAGAGCGGGTGAAGGCCGCCTTGCCGCACCATATCCTTTCGTTGCCACACTCGGCTTCAGTCGTAACACCTTCGTCGCCTATACGACCAGCCAAGCTTTCAATGTCCTTCGCGAGTGCCATGAGGCAGCTTTCTCATTCTTTGGCGGCGTATGAAGTGCTCTATGACAACATGAAGACCGTGGTACTGGAGCGTAACGCTTACGGCAACGGTAAACACCGCTTTCATGCCGGACTGTGGGACATCTCCAAGCGTTTTGGGTTCTTACCCAGGCTCTGCAAGCCGTACCGCGCCAAGACCAAGGGAAAGGTAGAGCGTTTCAATCGTTACCTGCGGTACAGCTTCCATTACCCTTTAGTCTCGCGGCTGAAGCAGGCTGGTCTGGTCCTCGACGTTGCCACCGCCAATATCGAAGTGCGACGCTGGCTCGACGAGGTAGCCAATTGCCGTATCCACGGTGAAACCAACGAGCGCCCCTGTGACCGGATGGAGACCGAGCTCAAAGTTCTGCTGCCGCTTCCGCAGGGTGTATCCGTTGAGTCCGAGAAGAAGGTTATTCTCCCTGCTTTCTGGCCCGTGACACCTCTGCAGCGCACTCCTGCCATTTATGAGCAGATGCTCCAGGAGGGACGGCTATGAGCGTACAGCACCAACGGATACTAGCCTTGTGCGATGATCTCAAGTTCCAGGCGGTGGCCGATGTCTATGCCGATCTCGCGGATGTGGCGGCCAAACAGGAGTCATCCTATATCGATTTTCTTGAGCATGTCCTCAAGGCGGAGGGTCCGACGTGACGGGGTCAGCCCTGGTCCGACGTGACGGGGTCAGCCCTTGAAAGTGGAAATTTGAGAATGTGATCCCAACCATACCGTTGGACGCCGCCCGCCGAAAAAGCCGGCTTGCGGTTCAACGGCGCAGCCGTTGAACTGGTAAAACCCATGAGAATAATAATTTACCGAACACTTTCAGCGCTTCTTGTTATTGACCTTGTTGCCATCGTCTACTTTCTGACGACGGCATGACCTTCAAAAAGCATATCTAATGCTGGCAATCATCCCAGCAATATTGATAACGCGAGTTTTTATAATCAGGTGTCAGTGCGGCTGCAGACCCGGACTATGGTTGCTCACAATATGGACGCTGCTACTTGACTTTGAACTTTATTTTGCGGACACACTTCTTCTCAGAAGATGCCCTAAGTGTAATAGAGATTTGCAACAAAAAAATTGATGGGAAAAGCCCGAGAATTGCCTTGTACATCAACTGGGACTAAGAACCGCAGCGGGAGTAATGCCACAACCCGTTGGTAAAAAAGCTGAAAAACATATAGACCATAATAGCAAATATGATATATTGAAGCCATGATTTGGACACTCACCTACTACAGCGAATCAGTACAAGAAGAAATCCTTGCCATGCCTGCCGGATTCCTTGGTCGCTATTTTCGGTACACCGACAGAATGGAGCTTTACGGACCAGACCTCGGCATGCCGCATACCCGAGCAATGGGAGACGGCCTTTTTGAATTGCGACTGAAATCCGCTGAGGGAATTGCACGGGTATTCTACTGCACGATGATTGGTCGTAAAATCGTGATGCTGCACCAATTTGTAAAGAAGACAGACAAAACCCCACCAAGAGAACTTGAAACGGCACAAAGACGGATGAAGGAGTACAAAAATGCTCACACACAAAGAACTTAAAGATCGCGCCCTTCAGAGGGCAGACGTAAAAACTGAATATGATGCACTGGATGAAGAGTTCCGATTTCTTGATGAATTCCTCAAAGCTCGTGCTGCCGCAGGGGTAACACAAGCCGAAGTAGCTGAGCGCATCGGTACAACACAATCTGCAATCGCCCGACTCGAATCAGGAGGAGGAAAGCATTCACCATCCATTGCGACATTGCAGAAATATGCACATGCTCTTGGTTGCCGTTTGGAGTTGCGTTTGGTCAGTGAAAAGGTAGCCAAGAAAGCAAAAAATCAAAACGTCTGCACGACAGAACGCGCAAAAAGACTACGTACTGGTTAGCGAAGCAAAGTTGCCACTAGCAATCACGGAGTTTTTCATCTCGTTCCCTACATTCCACCACACGAAAGAGAATATTTCCAACAATCGGCGGCACGCTGTTCTACAACTTTAGGAATGGGTATTTTGGTGGGTAGAGGGACAGAATCTCCCCTGTAGAGGGAGGATTCAAGTTGGCGGCTACAGGGAGAGACGGCTTCTAAGGATATTCTCCTCGGTTTTCTTGCAACATAGTACTTGTGTGTACAGTGGGCAATAAAAAAGGGACTTACATCGCTGTAAGTCCCTGAAATGATTTGGTTGCGGGGAGAGGATTTGAACCTCTGACCTTCGGGTTATGAGCCCGACGAGCTACCAGACTGCTCCACCCCGCGTTAACTTGTTACTTATACCCTAACCAGACACTTGCTGTCAATGGAATAATTTGAAAATTTATTTTTTATCCCGCTGCCGCACCACTTCGAAGAGCATAATCCCTCCGGCAACCGAGGCATTGAGGGAGTTGACGCCCCCTTTGAGCGGGATCGACACCAGGATGTCACATCTCTTCTTTACCAGCGGCCTGATCCCCTCCCCTTCGCTGCCGATGACCAGCGCCACGGCTCCGGTCAATTTCTGCTCGAAGATAGAGATGGGCGATTCGCCGTCTGCTCCGTAGATCCAGAATCCGGCAGCTTTCAGCTCATCCAGGGTCTGGGCGATGTTGGTCACCTCTGCAACCGCAATGGTTTCAATAGCGCCGGCCGAAGCTTTTTCCACTGCCGCTGTCACCCCTACTGCACGGTCTTTGGGGATGATCACTCCCTGGGCTCCGGCACAAGCGGCACTGCGAATCAGTGCACCCAGGTTGTGCGGGTCCTGCACACCGTCCAGAACCAATAACAGGCCGTTGCTGCGGGCCGTTTCAGATTCCAGTATATCAGCCAGTTGCGCATAGGCAAATCGTTCTGTCCGTAAAGCGATCCCCTGATGGTGATCAGTACCGCAGAGCCGGGAAATATCCCGCTTGTCCCGGTGGCGCACCGGCACCCTCTTCTCTTCAGCAAGATCGAGAAGTTTTTCCAAACGGCGATCACTGCTGCCGCTGGCGACAAAAAGCTCGAAGGCCCTCCGTTTCCCGCGGAGAGCCTCCATAACCGAATTTAGCCCGTATATGATTTCATCTTTCATGGTGACGATGATCCTTTCAGCCTGCGACAATCTCCGCAACAATGGCTTGTGCGGCTTCTGCAGGATTCGGCGCAGCGGCGATAGGCCGACCGATTACCAGGTAATCGGCACCGCTTTTCACTGCTTCAGCCGGTGTCATGATCCTTTTCTGATCATCGGCAGCGGCAAAGGCCGGCCGAACGCCGGGAGTAACGATGAGGAAATCGTTGCCGCAGGCTTCACGGATCAGCGGCACCTCCTGGGGAGAAGCGACTACGCCATCAATGCCCGCCTTTTTGGCCAGAGCTGCAAGTTTCACCACCATTTCCGGCACCGGCAGGTTTATCCCCACCTCTTGCAAGGTCTGCTCGTTGGATGAGGTGAGGATGGTCACGGCCAAAACTTTCCCCCGCTCTTCCCCCTTGAATTCCTTATCCAGCGTCTCCACCGTTTTGGCCATCATCTCATAGCCGCCAAGGGCATGGAGATTGAACAGCTTCACCCCCATGCGGGCCGCTTCGAGGGAGGCCATGGCCACGGTGTTGGGAATATCATGATACTTCAGGTCAAGAAACACCTCGCCGCCGTATTTCTGGATCATCCGCACCACGGCGGGACCACAGGCGGTATAAAGCTGCTTTCCCACCTTGAACATCCCCACATGGGGCGAAAGCAGGTCTGCCCATTTCTCAACATCGCTGAACTCGTTTACATCAAGGGCGAAAATTATCTTTGCCCGTGCTTCGTCTCTGGTCATTGCTTCACCTTCTACTTCAACGCAGCATTAACTGCGGCTTTTACTTTTTCCACGGCATCAGCAATGGAAAGCAACTCCACCTCGCCGGATCGGCGACATTTGAGCTCCACCTTCCCGTCGGCCAGATTCTTGCTCCCCACGACGATGCGCATGGGAATACCAATCAGATCGGCATCCTTGAACTTGAAGCCGGGCCGCTCGTCACGATCATCCAGCAGCACTTCAATCCCGGCTGCTGCGAGCTGGCCATATATTGCTTCCGATGCTTCCCTGACCACGTCTTCCTTCATATTAAGGGCAGAGATGATGCAATGAAACGGGGCGATGGGAAGCGGGAAGATGATGCCGTTCTCGTCGTGATTCTGCTCGATGCAGGCGGCAACGGTACGCCCGATGCCGATGCCGTAGCACCCCATGAAGATGATCTGCTCCTTGCCGTCAGCGTCCAGATAAGTTGCCTTCATGGCCTTGGAATATTTGGTGCCCAGTTTGAAGACGTGACCGACTTCGATGCCACGCCACATCTCCAGTGTGCCGCTCTCGCAGCGTGGGCAGGGATCGCCGAGGACCACATTGCGGATATCGGCAAAGGTGGTTACGTTGAAATCCCGGCCCAGGTTGACGTTTTTCAGGTGCAGGTCCTTGGCATTGGCACCGGTGACGAAGTTTTTCATTCCCTGGACGGCCAGGTCGGCAATAATTTTTGCCTTCAACCCAACAGGCCCGGCAAAACCGGTCGGTGCACCGGTAACCTTGACGACCACCTCTTCGCCCGCCATCTCAAGGGTGTCACAGCCGAGGATATTTTTCAGCTTGATCTCATTCAGCTCATGATCGCCCCGCAAAAGCGCCACCACAGGCTCGTTGTCGGCCAGGAGCACCAAAGTCTTGACCAGGGAAGATTCGTGGATGGCAAGGAATGCGGCAACTTCTTCAATACTTTTCTTTTCGGGGGTCGACACTTTCTCCATATCGCGGGGATCGGCATGCTCGGTAACTGCAGACTGCCTTGCTTCGGCCTTTTCCACATTTGCTGCATAGTCGCAGGCCGTACAGGAGACAATTGCGTCTTCTCCCGATTCGGCCAACACCATGAATTCATGGGACCAGGAGCCTCCAATGCTGCCGGTATCAGCCTCAACGGCGCGGAATTTTAGGCCGCAACGCTCGAAGATTCGCCGATAGGCCTGGTACATCTTGTCATAGGAAATGTCCGCAGCTTTTTCATCCACATCAAAGGAGTAAGCATCCTTCATGATGAACTCGCGACCGCGCATGAGACCGAAGCGGGGACGGATCTCGTCACGGAACTTGCCCTGTATCTGATAGAGATTGATCGGGAGTTGCCGGTAGCTCTTTACCTCGCGCCTCACCAGATCGGTAATGACCTCTTCATGGGTTGGTCCGAGACAGAATTCCGTATCCTTGCGATCCCTGAAGCGGAGCAGTTCCTTGCCGTACTGCTCCCAGCGTCCCGACTCCTGCCAAAGCTCCGCAGGCTGGACAGTGGGCATCAGCAGTTCGATGGCGCCGGCACGATTCATCTCCTCACGGACGATATTCTCCACCTTGCGGATGGAACGAAGCCCAAGGGGGAGATAATTGTAAACGCCCGCCGCCAGTTTGCGGATCATGCCGCCGCGCAGCATGAGCTGGTGTGATATGACCTCCGCATCGGAAGGAGTTTCCTTGACTGTCGGAATAAAGTACTGCGAATAACGCATACGAATCTCACTTTCTCAATAAAAAAAACAATGGGGCACGCGCCTCACTCTTCACTCTTCACTCTTCACTCTTCACTCTTCACTCTTCACTCTTCACTCTTCACTCTTCACTCTTCACTCTTCACTCTTTGCAGCTTTAAGCACCTCTTCAACCAAGGCATCGGCCAATTCCCCCTCCGGAACCTTGCGCACGATTTCGCCATGTCTGAAAAGCAGACCTTCGCCACGGCCGCCGGCCACACCGAAATCGGCCTCGCGGGCCTCGCCGGGACCATTGACGACGCAGCCCATCACTGCAACAGTAAGGGATTTCTCCACCGCCCCCAGTCTTTTTTCCACCTCTTCTGCAACCTTGATGAGGTTGATTTGGCAACGGCCACAGGTGGGGCAAGAGACAAAATTGATGCCACGCTGCCTGATGCCGAGAGATTTGAGGATCTCGTACCCGACCCGCACCTCGTCAACCGGATCACCGGTAAGGGAAACACGCATGGTGTCGCCGATACCGTCGGCAAGGAGGATGCCGAGACCGACCGAAGATTTGATGGTGCCGGAAAATATGGTACCGGCTTCGGTAATGCCGATATGGAGCGGATAGTCTACCGCCTGGGAAAGGAGACGATATGCGGAAACGGTTTTCATGACATCGGAGGCCTTGAGGGAAATCTTTATCTGGTCGTAGCCCAGGTCTTCGAGTATGCGTACATGGCCCAGGGCCGATTCCACCATGGCCTCAGCAGTGGGATGACCATATTTCTGCAGCAGCTCCTTTTCCAGGGAACCGGCATTGACGCCGATACGTATTGGCACCTGGCGCTCAGCCGCAACCTTTACCACCTCGGCCACCTTCCACTGATCGCCGATGTTGCCCGGATTAAGCCGCAGACCGTCAATGCCGTTCTCCAGCACCTTAAGTGCCAGTTTGTAGTCGAAATGGATATCGGCAATAACCGGAATCGGACTGTCGGCCTTGATGCGGCCCAGGGCAACGGCGGCATCCATATCTGGAACAGCGCAACGCACCAGTTCGCAGCCAACATCATTCAGCCTGCGGATTTGATCAAGAGTGGCGGCCACGTCCCGGGTGTCGGTGCTGCACATGGATTGGACCGAGCATGGGGCGTCTCTGCCGATTTTTACATTGCCTACAGTTATCTGTTTGGTCATTTTTCTCATAACCGGGGCATAGTAGCCAGTTAATGGGATAAAGTCAAGGGAGGAGACATGGCGATGCAGAGTTTTGAGGGAGGGGAAAACTTTTGAACAGATGCAAAAAAGGCGGGGTTTGATCCCCGCCTCCTTTGTACTTACTCTGATACTTGCGTTACACGAGGCCGTGGGCAACCATGGCGTCTGCCACCTTGATGAATCCGGCGATATTTGCACCGACAACATAGTTTCCAGGAGCGCCATACTCTTCAGCCGTGTCGTAGCAGAGCTGATGGATACCGACCATGATACCTTCCAATTTCTTCTCGGTAAACTCGAAGCTCCAGGAATCACGCTGGGCGTTCTGCTGCATTTCCAGGGCTGAAGTTGCAACACCGCCGGCGTTGGCAGCTTTGCCGGGACCGTAGGCAATCTTGGCATCGAGGAATACTTTGATACCTTCCGGAGTGGTAGGCATGTTGGCGCCTTCTCCGACGGCTATGCAGCCGTTTTTAACCAATGTCTTGGCATCCTTGCCGTTAATCTCATTTTGAGTTGCTGACGGCATGGCAACCTGGCAAGGGATGTCCCAGATGTTACCATTGGCGATATATTTCGCGTCTTTGTGGAAGGTGGCGTAGTCAGCTATCCGACGGCGCTCCACTTCCTTGAGCTGCTTGATCAATTCAACATCGAGCCCTTTCTCATGAACAATAACACCATTGGAGTCGGAGCAGGCGATACACTTGCCGCCGAGCTGGTGAATTTTCTCTATTGTGTAGATGGCAACGTTGCCGGAACCTGAAACGAGGCAGGTTTTACCATCAAAAGACTCTTTCCGGACTTTGAGAGCTTCGTTGATGAAAAATGTGGCACCGTAGCCGGTTGCTTCGGGACGAACGAGCGAGCCGCCCCACTTGAGGCCTTTACCGGTCAGTACTCCTGCCTCCCAGCGATTGGTGATCCTTTTGTACTGTCCGAACATGTAGCCGATTTCACGTCCGCCGACACCGATATCGCCGGCAGGTACATCCGTATGCTCGCCCAGATGCCTATAGAGTTCGGTCATGAAGCTCTGGCAGAAACGCATGATCTCATCGTCCGACTTTCCTTTGGGATCGAAGTCGGAACCACCCTTTCCACCGCCGATGGGCATGCCGGTAAGGGAGTTCTTGAAGATCTGCTCAAAGCCGAGGAACTTGATGATGCCGAGATAGACGGAAGGATGGAAACGGAGCCCGCCCTTGTATGGCCCAAGGGCGCTGTTGAATTCGACCCGGAAGCCGCGGTTGATGTGCACCTGGCCATTGTCGTCCTGCCAGGGTACCCGGAAAATGATCTGCCGCTCAGGCTCGCAAATGCGCTCGATGATCTTGCGCTCAAGGTATTCGGGGTGCTTCGATATGACGGGGCTCAGGGACTCCAGTACCTCAGCAACTGCCTGGTGGAATTCCACTTCACCGGGGTTCCTCTTCAGGACCTCCTGATACATCGTTTCGAGTTTTTCATCAATTTGCGGTGACATCAACTCCTCCTTCTTTTTGGATTACACGTCTGAGGTCAGCAATACAGCTGCCACGAAGATGATCAGACTTTATGCATCATCTGCACCATAAACAGGCATGTGCGGAAACAATATGCAGAGAAAGATTCTTTATATTGTATTTCAATCACTTAACCTGCTCAAACAAGAAGCAACTGCACATTAATTATTCAGAAAACGTTACCAGGTGATTACTTTTTCTACACACCAGTTTGATCATCTACACAAAATCGACCATTGACAGATGGTTTATTTTCCTATTTAGTATTCCCATGAAAAAAGATAACCGCCCAAGCTCTCCAGCCCAAAAAGAAGACAGCAAACTAAAAACCGGCCAGACGATCGAGGTGGCCATATCCGCCATAAATGACGATGGGTTCGGCGTTTCTTGCTACGAAAACACTCCCATTCTCATTGCCGGTACATTCCCCGGCGAGTCGATACGAGCCAGGATTTCCTATGTGGGCAGAAGGGAAACCTTTGCCAGCATTTCCAGGATCATCAAACATTCTCCGGACCGTTTAACAAATCTATCTTGCGACAAAGCTGCATGTGACGGCTGTGCACTGCTGAAGATGAAGTACCCCGCTCAACTGGCCTGGAAAAAACAGCTGGTCATCAAATTCATCCGCCGCCACAAAACTCTGGAAAAAGCCAGGCTGCATGAGGTAATCCCCTCTCCACATCAACTTCACTACCGCAATTCTGCCAAGCTGGTCGTGAGCGGCAAGTTTGCCGACCCTGTTATCGGCATCTACCGCCGCAACAGTCACGAGGTTCTGGATGTAGCAGGCTGTGCTGTCCATCATCCACTCATCGACACGATTATCGAAGCGGTCAAGGCCGGAATAAAAAAGGGCAAGGTGCCCATTTACAACCCGAAAAGCCAGATGGGTCTTTTGCGTTATCTGGTGATTCGCATTTCTGAATCTGCCAACAAGGCCATGGTAATATTCGTAACCGCGGAGCGCAGCTACAATGAGCTCCATCACCTGGCGAAACATCTGAAGAATGCAGTCCCCGAAGTCAGTGTCATCGCCCAGAACATAAACAGCTCCCTAGGCAATGTAATCCTGGGGCAGAAGGACCACTTTGTCACCAAGGAGCAGGTTCTGTCTGCAATCATGGGGGACACGAAATTCCTTATCTCACCCCGCTCTTTCTTCCAGGTGAACAGCGGCAGTGCCCGGATTATTTACGAGAAAGTTCGCGAGTGGGCAGCACTGACCGGCTCAGAACGAGTTCTCGACCTTTATTGCGGCATTGGCGGAATTTCACTTTTTCTGGCCAGACAATGTAAAGAGGTGACCGGTATCGAGGCAGTGGATGCTGCCGTTGCCGATGCCGAAAGGAATGCACAGCTGAATGGCATCGGCAACTGCCGATTCATTGCGGGAGATGTGGCAAAGCTTATTGAAGAAATGCGGCGGGAAGATAAAAAGGTAGACCTGATAGTCCTGAACCCGCCACGCAAAGGTTGTGATGAACAGGTTCTGAAACAGGCTTCCGCCCTGGGGCCGGCAAAGATCATCTACGTATCATGCTCGCCGGATACCCTGGCCCGCGACCTTAACCTGCTGGCTGGCCTTGATTATGAAACCAGGGAAATTCAGCCGGTGGACATGTTTCCGCAAACACCCCACGTGGAAAATGTAGCGTTGCTGACGAAAAAAAATTAGTTCAATCTTCCATTACCTGCAGGGATTTTTTCTGTATTGTTGCTGTCTCAATAGCTTTTCGTGCTTCGCTGTGCCCGGCATTGAACGAAAGAATGCTCTTCCAGGTTCTGATTGCCCTGTCCAATTCACCCCATCTGTATTCCTGCAGACCCTGATCCATGAGCCTGTTGGAACATGATTCAAGATGAATTCTTATCTTTCTTGTCCCTGACCTGACTTTCCTCCGCAAAGAACGCTCTGCCGGATAAGCAGCAAGGGCCAATCTGAATGCCTGGCCCGCAAAGACATGCTCTCCGCGTGCCATTGCTTCTTCAGCTGTGTCCACGAGGCCATTGATTGCTGTAATGAATTCATTTTCCATTCCCGGCGAAGGCTGGTTCAGCTGGTTACGGCAGGCAATGGTTGTCAGGGCTTGGCGATACAGTTTTTTTTCCAGAAGAAGGGCAACCTTCTTCTGCATTGTCGATACCTGCCGCTCGGATATCGGCTGAGGCGGCTTTTCACCTGCTGGCCGCAGAGTCTTTTCCGGGGTGGAACAGGCGGCCAGACTAATTAATAAAAGCAGGAATATTGTTTGCCTGAAGAAGATCATCATGCCGACAGCCTGAGCATTAACTGGGGGATGGCATGGTTGGGCTGCCCCAAAGATCTAACAAAAAGATCGACCAGTGCCGGCTCAAATTGGGATCCGCTGTAGCGAGTGATTTCATTAATGGCAATTGCCGCAGGCAGACCACTGCGATATGGTCGTGAAGTGGTCATTGCATCATAGGCATCGGCAATCGCAATGATCTTGGCAAATAACGGGATTTCAGCACCTTTCAATCCTTCGGGGTACCCCTGACCGTCATACCACTCGTGGTGATAAAGAACGGCTGGAACAAACCTTTGAAGCGCCCGGGAATGGCTGAGAATTTCTGCACCGTGACGTGTATGCAGCCTGACCATCTCCAATTCTTCTTCATTCAGAGGTGCTGCCTTTTTCAAGACCTTGTCGGGAATTCGTATTTTCCCCAGGTCGTGCACCAGGGCAGCCACCTCAAGATCCCGCAATTCTTCAGTGTGAAGCCCCAACTGCTGACCCAGCATGACGGATAATGCCGCCACGCGGGTCGAATGACGGAGTGTGTAATCATCCCTGGCATCGATGGATGTGGCAAGGATCTTTACCGTGGCCAGGTAAGATTCTTCAAGGCCATGCGCATATTCCTCCAGCTTGTCCTGCTGCTGTACGATTACCTGGGCCATCTGGTTAAAATTACTCGTTAACTCCCCCAATTCGTCATGGAGTTTTACCGTCAATGCCCCTTGGTATTTACCCGACCGGAGCTGCGAAACACCTTCTTGCAGCTTTTTGATGGGGGTTGTAAAAAACCCGGCAAGATAATATGAAGCCAGAACCGCGACGACGAGAATCAGACCGGAAGCAAGGGCCACCATTCGGCGCGCATCTCCCCGGGCATCCACCAAAGTGACGCCATCTATGGTCAGATGTAATGAACCGATCTTTCTGGCTGCAAACCTTATGGGAGTACTGAACTCGTAGATGTCTCTGCCGCCCCTGCTATCCAGTGTAACCATGGTGCCGTCCACATCCCTGCTGATCACCTTGGCTGGCGCCTTCTGTTCGTACCTTGCTCCGTTTTTCCTTAGATCGCTATGGGCCGTGATGATTCCATCATGATCCACGGCCGCCACGTACAGAACATCAGGCTGCCGTTCCTTCAGCTTGGCGACAAGATTGTCCACCACAAGACGATCATGGGCAAGCAGTCCGAAAGCTGCAGTGTTGGCCGCTCCCCTTGACAGCGACGTGCCGCGTTTGACCAATTCCCCAAGAAGAAACCTGTCCATAATTCCCATGACAGCCACAGACGACACCGCTATAACCGCTGTCACCAGCAGGAAACTAACGAAAGAAAGTTTGAACCTGATTCCCAGAAACGGCAAACACACTCTCCTGACATTGAAGTAAATATTTGTTTCTCGGTTCCGGTGCTTTATAACAAGTTCAATTAATTTTGTCCATTAATTTGTGTTGGCAAATTAAAGCAAATAAATTTTGTTTTAAACAAAAAAACAGGGCGCCACTGATGGTCGCGCCCTCTTCTCGCTTTTCTCGTTTCTTGAAGTTCCTTATTTTCTCAAGACTTTAACCACAGCGGAATAGTCTTCTTCGCCGCGGCCATCCTGCACCGCCTGTTCGTAGAGTTTGCAGGCCGTTTCCGCTCCGGGGAGATCCAAATTAACCTTTCTGGCAGCATCCATAACCAAAAGAAGTTGTTCGTGTACATATTTGAGAGCGAGATTACGACTGAAATCCCCCCTAGCTATGCTGCGCCCCTTGGAATGGAAGAGAGGCGAAGCAACGCCGCCGGAATCGAGTACTTCGAGAATTTTATCGGCAGTAAAGCCAAGCTTCTCGCCAAAGACGATGCCCTCTGCCAAAGATTGCATCAGTTCGGCCTGCACCAGGTTGACGATGAATTTCATCCTGGTGGCATCGCCTATCTTGCCGATATGGATGATGTTAAGACCGAAATAGGAGAATGTTTCGCGGCAACGCCCGAGCAGGGAAGGATCCCCGCCGGCAAGAATGGTCACCAGACCGTTGGCAGCATGCTCCTTGGTTCCCCACACCGGCGCTTCCAGGAACATCACCCGGCGTTTTATGGCTTCGTCGGCAAGTTTCAAGGTTGTTTCCAGGGAGTGGGTACCCATATCCACCAATATCGTACCGGGATCGAGCCCTTCGAGAACTCCATCTTTGCCGAAGACGAACGTTTCCAATCCATGACTCTCGGGAAGAATGACTATAACAAGATCTTTGCCCTTTGCAGCTTCGCTGGGGGGTTGCGGCAGCTTTTGCTCCCAGCTTGACCAGCTCATTTAGCGGTTCCGCATCATCGTCATAGACAGTGAGATCATAATCCGCCTTTGTCAGATTGGCAGCCATATGCCTGCCGACAGTACCCAAACCGATAAAACCAAGCTTTCTCAACATAATGGCCTCCCGCAATAATAAATTACATCTTCATGTCATGGATATGAAGTTTACAACCTCTCAGCCGCCGAGACAAGCCATAATAGATTAAAAAATCAGCGGCAACTCCTTTACCTGGACTTTTTTACCCCGACTCTGTCGCACATCTCTCTCAATGGGCAGGTGGAACAGATTGGTGATATGGGATAACATTGATTCTGACCAAAGGTAACCAGCAGATCGTTGATCATGAGCCAGTACTCGGTGGGCAATTTGCCCCTCAATGCCTGTTCGGTCTGCTCCGGGGTTCTGGTCACCACATATCCCCAGCGGTTGCAGATGCGGTGAACGTGGGTATCCACGCAGATACCCGGTTTTCCATAACCAAGTGTTACCACAAGGTTGGCAGTTTTCCTGCCGACCCCTTTGAAAGTAAGAAGTTCCTCTATTTCATCTGGGACCTTTCCCTGGTATCTTTCCATGAGCAGGCGGCTGATTTCCTTTATCTGGGCAGCCTTGACCCGGAAAAAGCCTACCGGATAAACCAACTTTTCAATGATTTCGACGGGTAGTGCAGCAAGTTTATCAGGAGTATCTGCCAGTGCGAACAGCCGATCTGAAGCTGCCGATGTGGTCTTATCCTGGGTGCGAAGAGAAAGAATACAAGAGATCAAAACCTTGAAAGGGCTCCCCTGACGCTGGGAAACGATTGTGACGGCAGGACTCTGCCAGACTCTCACCGCTTCCAGAAGCAGGGTGACAGCCCGGTGAATTTCCGAATCCCTCAAACCAAGCCTCTGTTTTTAAAGATACGCATGAAGAGAATGCCCAGGATGCAGAAGGAGAGCCCAACGCAGAGGAACAGGTAGCCTATGCTGCTGCCGTCCCCAAGCCCCAACAGATCCCGCCCACGCATGAACAGTATCAGGCCAAGGCCGGCAAAGGTGGAAATGCCACCTACAATGTAAACTACAAATGCCACGAGGGCCAATGCGATGCCCTGCTTTTTTGCCATAGGAGAAATACCTCAATTGAGTTCTGATCACCCAGCTGCGATAATCGGACGCATTCTACTGTATGCTAAGCAGCAAGGCAACTGTATTAATATATGCAATTGCCTTTCTCCCGATTAGGGTTTATATCTTGAGAGCATTCTGCGAAAGGAAAGGAACATTTCAATCAATGATAGATCTTCATATCCACTCAACCTATTCCGACGGCATTTACAAGCCGGCCGAGCTGGTGGCCATGGCTGCAGCAAAAGGACTTAAGACCATTGCCCTGGCCGATCACGATACCGTCGCCGGTATCGACGAGGCACTTGAAGCAGGCCAAAGCCGGAATGTGGAAGTGATTCCGGCCGTCGAACTGTCGGTGCAGTTCGACACTTACCAGGACGTTCACCTTCTGGGTTACCTGATTGACCACCGGGACCGGATATTTCTCGACAAGCTTGCTGAATTCCGCACCATCCGGGACCAGCGGGGCCAGGCCATCATCGCCAATATCAATGTAAAACTCCAACATGAGAAAAAAGAGGCCATTACCTATGACGAAGCGGTAAACTTTGCTGATGGCGCCTTCGGCAGGCCTCACATTGCCCGCGTGCTTGTAAACAGGGGGTATGCAAAGGACATGCAGGATGCTTTCGAGCGTTACCTTATCCCATGCGATGAACCAAAGCGTTATTTTCCCATGGATGAAGCACTGGCAGAAATAAGAAGACTGGGGGGGATTGCCGTGTTAGCTCATCCCACAAGCATCAGCGAAGAGAGAAAGGTACTTGCCACTGTCATAGGCAAGCTGGCTGGAAAAGGGCTCCAGGGAGTCGAGGTCTACAATAATATGTGCAATGCCGATGAGTCTGCCTTTCTTGCCAGGCTTGCCGAAGATCTCGGTCTTGCAGCTACCGGTGGCTCCGACTTCCATGGCATCGAGGGCGGTATCGAGATGGGCAGTGGACGTGGCCAGTTGGCCATTCCCCATACCTTGGCAACTGCCCTGAAAAACATGCACCATCTTTAAAAACGCAAAATGAAAAAAGGCCCCTTGGTAAGGGGCCTTTCAGCTTCAATTCAATATCAATGGAACCGCATTTATTCCAGGTGATGCTGGTAATTCATCACCTGGAGATCATCGTCCACCTGTTTTACTCCTTTGACCTTTTCGGCAATTCTCACAGCCTCTTCCCGCTCTTCATCGTTATGCACATGGCCCGTCAGGGAGATCGCTCCGTCCATACACTCGATCTTGAAGTGCAGGCTACCGATCTTGCCTGATTTCAGCAGTGCAACCTCCACCCGTTTGCGCAGGATAAGATCATCAAGGTGGGAAGTCAGGTCGGCCTCCCCTTCTTTGAGTTTAGGATCCTTGGCCGCAGCAACAATGGCTTCGACGATAGCGCTCTTTGACAGTCGAGAGGTGTTGAACACAAGATCATATTCAAAAGGGCTTTGCCAGTCCCTGTCGAAATAAAAATGGGTGAAGCCGCCACGCTGGTGGTCGCTCCTGCGGATAAGGTCGCGGGCCAGATCAGGGTCGATCCATTCGCGTTCGGCAAGATTTTCAACCCTTTCCTCAAAGGGTGCTATGATGCGCACCCGCAGGACGTTGGTCATGCCCTCAAGAAGATATTGGGCTCCCCTGCCATACATAACCACATTTCCTTTTCTGGCAGCATCCAGCAGAATCAGTTCCATGGTGCTCAGGTTGGCAGCCTGCAGCCTGTCTTCTGCAGTTATGTAAGCGGGAGGTTTTTCATCGACCCTCTCCAGAATATCTTCTGCCAACCCATAACTTTTGGCCAGCTCCGCAATTTTGGGTCCATCAATCAGTGTATATTTCAACTTTTTCGACAGTTCCTTGGCCATTGCATATGCACCAGTGCCCATCTGTCTGGATATGGTAACGATCGCCATTCTCATCTCCTTTCATTAGAAAACTGCCGAATATTAGCATGTAAATATTCTGTATACAAGACATTTGCTAAATTCGGTCTGGCCCTGCGAAACCTTCTCAGGTAAAACTTACTTTCTTGACTCCGGTTACAAGGGCGATTTTATCAATCAGGGCAAAAATCTCGTTGCGGCTGCTAAGTTTGAGATCGTACTCCACGTGGATCAGTTTTTCTTCAATATTCTTCTCGATTCTGGCGGCAGTTATCTCCAGCTTATTCTTATTCATCAGCGTTTCCATGTCGGCAATCAGCCCTTCCCGGTCATTACCGGATACTTTTACCGTGGCATAAACATCCCGGGCAAGCACACGCTCGATCCTCTTCAGGAACAGCAGGCTGACAAGAGAAATTCCAGTTACAACAGAGGCAATACCGAAAAGTCCGATGCCGCAGGCAATACCAATGGCAGACGCAATCCAGAGACAGGCTGCGGTTGTCAATCCCCTGACGGAAGCATTTTCCCTGATTATGGCCCCGGCACCAAGGAAACCGATTCCCGTTACAACCTGGGCGGCAACCCTTCCCGGATCGACACCCACCGGCAAAGTGCCGTTGAAATTGCCGAAGACCCAGTAAAATTCAATGGAAGAAACCACAAAGAGGGATGAACCAAGAGAAACCAGGAGATGGGTCCTGAAACCGGCAGGCCTGCCGTGAATCTCTCTCTCCAGGCCTATGATCCCACCCAACAGTGATGCGAGGAGAAGCCGAACTACCATTTCCACATCAACAGCCAAAGACATGTTACCTATCTCCAGATTTGATCAGCCAAGTTTCAGATCCAGGGTGACAGTTTTTTCCCTGCCCCCATAACTTATGACCAACGGCAGGCGCATGTGCCCGTTGCCCAATATCTCCGCATTACCGAAAAAGGAGATTTCGGGTTCGGCTCCTTCGCCGGCCGGCAAAAGGGAACCCGTTCCGGTTTCAGTAACAAGTTCATCCTCTACCGCATATCTGCTGATGTCTTCATCGCCCTGTACAGCAATTGACTGCTGGAAAGCAGGCTCATAGATGTTTTTCTCTCCAGCACCCTCTTCACGCAGCTTTTTCAGTACCATCTTGACCAGGGTCAGCAGGGCATTGAGAACCCCCTCACCTTTATTGGCCGCTACAGGAACTCCCGGACGATTGCGGGGATTCAGCATCCGTTGCATCTCTTCCACCGGAACCGCATCAGCGCGGTCACGCTTGTTGTAGGCAAAGACAAGGGGGATATCAGAAATAGACTGTCCAAATCCTCTCAGAAATTCATCCAGGTTTTGCAGGCTTTCCCGATTAGCAGCCATTTTCTCCGGGGCCGAATCGGCAACGAAAACGATGCCGTCCACTCCTTTCAGCACCATTTTCCAGGGAGCGGGACCGGCCGGCTCACCTTTCAACGTATATATGTGCAGACGAACACTGTAACCGTTCACGTTGGCATCACCGGGGGGAGTAAAATCGAAAAAGTACATCTTGTCAGCCTGAACATTCATTGTCTTCAGCTGTCCCCGGAACTCCGGCTTCAATTTGGCGTAAACGTGGTTCAGGCTGGTCGTTTTCCCCGATAGCCCAGGGCCATAGTAGACCAACTTGGCATTTATTTCCCGCTTGTTATTATTCACCAGAGCCATTGGCGTCCTCCTAGCTTTTTTTGCTTTTATTCAGCAGAACCCGGCGTGCCTGGGTGGCAATAACCGAGGATACATTCTTACTTTTCGCCAGACCTGACAGGTCCTTTTCCGTCAGGGTTCCCATGAAGCGTAGTGCCACGGCCAATGGCGTCTTGGTGTTTTCCACCAGAGCCTTCTTGATCATGTAGTTCTTGGTCCATTCCTTATTGGCGCAGATAACACGCATGATCTCATCGTTTTGAATCTTCGACTTGGAGATGGCAAGTATTTCGGCTTCCGTAATGCGGGGATTTTTCACCACCGCACCGGAGACCAGCTTGTTGGAGTCCTTGATGAGAATGGAACGCCATTCCTTGTCACCTGTCAATGACATCTTTATCTTTTCCGAAACCCCCAACTGCTGGGACAGCTGGTATTTGGATTTAAATTCCTCATCTTCTTCGTTTATCACTTCGTCGTCAGCGGTCTCGGCGTCTTCATCCACATCACCGACACCCGGGCTGCTGCATTCTTCCATTCCCACCCGCCCCCGCAGGTCCTGCACCCCTTTTCCCACGAGAAAGTCACAGGTAGCCTCGCTGCAATTGGGGTGTATGGTGATTTTTTCCGCAACAGCCAGTTTTGAAAAATGGAGTCGGGCGATGACATCCAGGATTTTTCCGTTTGTTTCCGAAAGTTGGACCACCTCGTGGAGTACGGCCTCGGGCAGGTCTCGCAGGGACTTTAGTGCGGCATGTTTTATTTCGGCATCATTGTCGTGGGTCAGGAAATAAAGGAGCACCACCATGTCTGAGGCACCAAGAGAGACCTGGCCGCGGGCTGCTTGAAGCCTGATTTCGCCAGGGGTATCGGGCCGTACATATGGAGCAGCCGCGGCTGACATTCTCAAGGTGATTTTTTGGGTCACTTTTTGATCGACACTTTGCCGGATTTGACCACAGCCAGCTTGATTCCGCTCTTCTTCAGCCTGTCGGCTGCCTTGCGGGCATCATCCTGGCTGGGGAAGCTGCCGGCGGTAATGTAGGTGACCGGGATCTTCACCTGGGTCTTTTTCATCACCAGCCGCAACCCTTTATCGAAAAGCCGGTCCTGCTCAATGGCTGCACGGGCTTCCTTTAGATACGAACCTGCATAGATAACATACTTGCCGCCCTCCTGAATGATAAAGGCATCGGGAGCCTTGGCACGGAGTTGTTCCAGGTCGACGCCTGCCGATTCTCGGTCGGGATACTCGGCGTAAAAGAGCCTGTTCATGGGCTCTTGCATCATGGTTGTATGCCGTACTACAGGCTTCAGGCCCGCCTTTTTCAGCTTTGCCTCCACTGCACCTGCATCCTTGGCGAAAACGATTTCCCCGGTTTTCAGACTGAAAGCGCCGGCGACTTTTTTGGCCGTCGGCTGTTGCTGCTTTTCCACGGCTGGAGCAGCAGTTTTTCCTGCAACAGTCGTCGGCTTGCCAGTAGGAGCAGCGACTTTGTCTGTCGTCTTGGCCGGAGCAGCATCTTTGGCTGTCTTTTTGCCGCCTGGCTTTTCAGGAACTGCAGCAGCCTGTTTGCCGGGAGCCGTCGGTACAGCAGGTGCCTGGTTTTTAGTTGTTTTAGCCGGTTCAGGTTTGGCCGGATTCTGCACTGGAGCAGTTTTCTGTCCACCGGCAGTCTGAGCAGGGGCAGGAGATGAAGATGCAGGTACAGGAGCAGGAGCTGCCGCGGAATTGGGTTGTTCAGGTTTAGCAGCTGCCGGCGTTTGTTCGGCCTGCCGGGGCGGCATCGGCTTTTTCACCTGGGCAGCCTGTGGCGGCTGGGGTTTGGGCGTTTCTTCACGGGGCTTGATCAATCCGGTGAAAAAATAGACGTATCCGCCGACCGCAACCAGCAGCAACAGGACAAGAAGCTGGGCCTGGCTTTTACCTTTTGATCCCTTAAGTTCGGTTTCCTCTGAATCCGCTGAAAACTGCTTGGACATTGTAACAATTCCTCCTCATGCTAATGGTTCGCGTGTTTTTGCTTTGCTGCAGACTCGCTGATAATTTTCTGGGCCAGATGCCCCGGCACCTCTTCATAATGGGAAAATTCAGTTGTAAAAAGGCCGCGGTCGCTGGTCATGGACCGCAGGTCCGACGAATAGGCAAGCACTTCGGACATGGGCACTACCGCCCTGATAATTTGCGAATTGGCTTTCGGCTCCACACCGACGACCTTGCCGCGTCTCGAATTCAGGTCACCGATGACATCGCCCATGGTCTCTTCCGGTACCGTGATCTTCATGTTCATGATCGGTTCGAGCAATACCGGCTTAGCCGTTTCCATGGCTTTTTTCAGGGCAAGGGAGCCGGCAACCTTGAAGGCCATCTCCGATGAATCCACCGTGTGAAAAGAGCCGTCATAGAGAGCCGCCTTGAAATCGACCAGGGGGTATCCGGCAAGAAAACCCTCCTGGGAAGCCTCGAAAATGCCTTTTTCCACAGCTGGAATATACTGGCGAGGAACAACACCCCCAACTATTTTATCCTCAAAGAGGAAGCCTTCTCCGCGGGGCAGCGGGCTGAACTCGACCCAGCAGTCCCCATACTGACCACGCCCACCCGACTGCTTCTTGTACTTGCCCTGGACCTTGGCCATCCCTTTGAATGTCTCCAGGTAAGGCACCTTGGGCGTCTTCAGCTCAACATCGACACTGAATTTGCGTTTCAGCTTCTCTACGGTGACCTCAAGGTGCACCTGCCCCATGCCTGATATGACCAGCTCGCGGGTCTTTTCATCACGGTGGACCTCAAGGGTCTGGTCCTCTTCCATGAGTCTCTGCAGGGCGCCGTGAATCTTGTCTTCGTCGTTTTTGGTCTTGGGCAGAATGGCATAGGAAATGACCGGTTGCAAGGGTTTTGCAGGTTCATAGACTATGGGTTTATCAGGATCACAGAGGGTGTCGCCGGTCAGGGTATCCTTGAGTTTCGATACGGCAACGATATCCCCGGCAACAGCCTGTTTGATCGGCTTTTGCTTCTTCCCCTCCAGTTCGTATATCTGACCTATCCGCTCGGTACAATCCCGGGTAGAATTAAAGACGGTGGAATCGGAGTTGAGCGTGCCGGAATAAACCCTGAAAACGGTGATTTTTCCGGTGTAGGGATCGGAAGTCGTCTTGAAAACCAGGGCGGAAAAGGGTTCGTTCTCGTCGGGAGAACGCTCTACCACATCGCCGGTTTTCGGATTGGTCCCCACTACGCTGCCTCGATCCAGTGGCGAAGGCAGACAGTTGCAGATATAATCCAGAAGCTGGCCTATGCCGATGTTCATCACAGCGGAGCCGCATAGAACTGGGGTAAAGGTGTAGCGAAGGGTACCGACCCGCAAACCGTCGATTATCTCTTCCTCTGTCAATTCACCCGCCTCAAGGTATTTCTCGGTAAGGGAATCATAGGCCTCGGCAACAGTCTCCACCATCTGCTCCCTGAGCTTCTTGGCCTCGTCCAGATATTCGGTGGGAATTTCTCCCTCGGTGAACTTGCCGGACAGGTCCTTTTCATACCGATAGGCCTTCATCTTTACCAGGTCAATGACGCCGCTGAAATTATCCTCCGCCCCCATGGGCAACTGGATCGCAACGCCTTTAACCCCGAGCACCTTTTCCATATCATCTATGGCGCGAAAAAAGCTGGCCCGCTCCCGGTCCATCTTGTTTACAAATGCTATACGCGGTATTTCGAATTCATCAGCCCACTCCCACACTTCTTCCGTCTGAACCTTGACCCCGGAAATGGCTGACAGGATCAGGACCGCCCCACCGAGGGCCCGCATGCAGGAACGGGTATCGGCAATAAAATTGCCGTAGCCGGGAGTATCGACGATATGGATGGAATACCCGTTCCATTCACAGTGATTGAGGGATGAGGAAATCGTGATCTTGCGCTTGACCTCCTCCGGTTCGAAATCCATTGTGGAGGTACCGTCGTCAACCCTGCCCAGTCGGTCAATCATGCCCGCATTGAAAAGGATCGCTTCAGTTAAAGAGGTTTTTCCGGCCCCGCCGTGAGCGACAATACCAAGGTTTCTCAACTTTGCAGTGTCATACTTTCCCATACGCCCCCCTTATTAAATAGGTAAACGTTAAAGTCGAGGCCGCAGGGAAACTGCAGTACCTCCCTTAACTCTCCCGGTTTCTCTGGTACAGTATCCGCAGTCCCTCCAGGGTCAAATACTCGTCCACTTCCTCGATGGTAGTGGATTCCGGCGCGATCAGTCCGGCAAGCCCCCCGGTGGCGATAACCTTCGGATTTTCCTTACCCTCTCCCTTCATCCTTGTCACGATTCCGTCAACCAGCCCCACATAACCGTAAAAAATGCCAGCCTGCATGGAGTTGACCGTATTTTTAGCAACTATTGCCGGTGGTTTTGTAATCTCCACTCGAGGCAGTTTGCTCGCTTTCTGAAACAGCGCTTCCATTGATATCATGAGACCGGGGGCAATGGCCCCGCCGCAGTACTCACCCCGCTTGTTCACATAATCAAAGGTGGTGGCAGTGCCGAAATCGACAATGATCAAGGCAGTGTGGTGCTTTTCGTACCCGGCGACGGCATTGACTATGCGGTCGGCTCCCACTTCCTTGGGATTATCGTAGTGGATGGACATGCCGGTCTTGATGCCGGGCCCGACTACATATGGTTTGAAGTCGAAATACTGCAGGGAAAGCTTCTCCAGCACTCCCGTGAGAGTCGGCACGACAGAAGAGATAATTATATCGGTAATGCGGGAAAAATCGATACCCGCCAATCGGAAAAGCTCATGTACCAGGATGCCGTACTCGTCGGTAGTCTTTGATTTATCCGTAGATACGCGCCAGTCCCTGACAAGGCTGTCTCCGTCATAGATTCCCAGAACAATATTACTGTTGCCAACGTCAATTACCAGAAGCACATTTCCCCCATTACAGCAGCGTCACATCCCCGGAAAGAATACGTTCCTCCCGGCCGTCCAGATCGAGCAGCAGTGCGCCCATATCGTCAATTCCTCTTATAATTCCCGTCATAGTCCGATCCTGGCAGTCAATCCGGGCCTTGCGACCATATAACTGGGAGCGCGACAGCCATTCCTCCCTGACCGGACCGTATCCCCGCTGGAGATAGACATCATAGAGGTCATCAAGTTCCTTGAGCAGCGTACGGATGAACCGGTTTCGATCCAGTTCTGCTCCGCTTTCAATGTACAGCGAACTGGCAGGATGACGGAGGTCTGTCGGAAACTGCTCCTGACGCATGTTGATGTTGATGCCGATGCCGAGCACGACAAAATTCACCTTTTCCGTTTCCGCGCTCATCTCGTTGAGGAGGCCGGCAATCTTCCTGCCATTGATCAGGATGTCATTGGGCCATTTAATCCATGCCTTGAGGCTGGTTGAAAGCTCGATGGCCCTGGCTACGGCGACCACGGAGAGAAAGGTTAGCTGAGATGCGGCTACAGGCGGCATCGATGGCCTGAGCACTACCGAGCAATAGAGGTTGACCCCTTTGGGGGATGCCCATGACCGGCCAAGCCTTCCCTTGCCACGGGACTGGGCATCGGCAATGACCACCGTTCCTTCGGCGGTACCTTCTTCGGCCAGCCTGAAGGTAACATTGTTGGTGGAGTCAGTCTCTTCGAGGCAGATTATTCTTTTGCCGATCCGTTTGGTCGGAAGTCCTGCAGCTATTTCTTCGGCTACAAGACGCTCCGGAGAGGATACCATGCGATATCCCCTGGCCGGAACAGCAAGGACGGTGTAGCCAAGCCTGCGCAGGTCCTTGATGTGCTTCCAGACGGCCGTTCGGGAGATGCCGAGCATGCTGCTCAGTTCTTCGCCAGAGATCACATCCCCTTTCCTGTCCCTGAATATCTGAAGGATTCGCCGGTTGAAGGTCTGTTTATCCAGGTCTGCGGTCTGGAGCTTTGTCCCTTTCAACACCCCTCCATGAGCATGGAAATATCCATGGCCCGCACTGAATGGGTCAGTGCACCGACAGAGATGATATCAACGCCGGTTTCGGCAATCTGCCTGACCGTGGACAGATTAACCCCGCCGGAGGCTTCGGTCAGAGCCCTGCCACCGATCATGGCAACCGCCTCACGCATGGTCACTACATCCATGTTGTCGAGCATGATGATGTCGGCACCCGCTGCAAGAGCTTCGGTCACCTCGGTGAGGTTCTCAGTTTCCACTTCGATCTTCAATGTGTGGGGAATATAGGCCCTGGCACGATTGATCGCTTCGGTAATGCCGCCGGCAGCTGCAATATGATTTTCCTTGATCAGAATTCCGTCGTAAAGACCGGTGCGGTGATTGATACCGCCGCCGATCCTGACGGCATATTTTTCCAGAATTCTCAGCCCCGGGGTCGTTTTGCGCGTATCCACCACTCGTGCGCCGGTCCCCTTGACAGCTTCCACATAGGCAGCAGTCTGGGTTGCCACTCCGCACATGCGCTGCAAAAGATTAAGGGCAACCCGCTCCCCCTGGAGGAGAAAGGAAGCGTCGCCGGAGATTTCCGCCAGTGTGGCCCCTTTCTCGATACGGGAACCGTCGGCGAAATGTGCATCGAAGATAATGGAATTGTCGAGAATGTGAAAGACACGGGCGGCGACCTTGATACCGGCCAAGACCAGGTTCTCCTTGGCTTTCAGCGTGGCACGCATTGCCCTGTTTTCACGCATCACAGCCTGGGTGGTAAGATCGCCGGTATGAATATCCTCCATCAGGGCGTTTTCTATTATCCTGTCCAGACCGATCATTGCCGTCTCCCATTTATTTATTTAGTTTCCATCCGGAAAGGGTTCTTTTCTGCCCTGGCAGCGTCAATCTGCGGGCTTACTTGTGCGACGTACCGATGTACGTCTCCGCGCAAGCCCTTGATTCCCTTGCCAGAACAAAAAATCCCCTCTTTCCGAATCGGAAACCACTAGTTTCTCATCCGGAGTTTCCGGATGGAAACTATTTAAGTGGTTTTTTATAACACAGCTATACACCACTCGCAACCGCTAATACATGGCAGTTACATTGCCCTAAGCCGATTATCTCAATCCAATCGGCTCTCAACAGCAATTATGCCAAGCTAATGATTTGACTAAAACAGGGCATTGCAATAGAATGGCCAAGCCATGGTCAATCAGCTCATGAAAATTAAATCATTTTCACCAAAACTGACCCTTGTTCAAAGACTGGTTGCCGGTTATGCGGCAATGGCTTTTTTTACTGCCGCAGCAATCGCTTTCGCCATTTTCGGTCTTTTTTCCGTGCATAAGATAGCCACCGAGATTGCCAGAAACGATCTGGCCATATTGAATGCAACGAGCAAGCTGCGGGAAACGATGCAGGCCCAGGAAAGATATGCCGCAAAGTATCAGATACTGAAAAGCTCCGAATTCACGGATATGTTTCGTGGGCGGGAACTGGAGTTTCTTGATCTGTTGCAAAAACTGGCAAAAAGCAGGCAGCAGCCGGATGTTGCCCCTCTGTTAAAGAGCTATGAAGAGTATAGAATAAATGCCGACCGGCTGTTTTCAGGTAAGGGCAACCCGGAGGCGCTCAAAAGCTCCACCGCTCAAGTCTTCAACGCCATCGACCTCATTTATAACAATACCAAGGACCAGCTCAGGGTAAAGCTGGAGGCGGCTGACGAAAAGGAAAAATTCACCATCGCCTGGACCATTGCCCTCTCCTTCACAGGATTTGCATTGGCGATGACCGTGGCCAGCCTCTTCATCTATAATGTCTCCACCGCCATCAGAAGGCTGAAGACGGCAACCCACAAGATCGCCGAAGGGGATTTCGATTATGACCCGAAGATAAAGGCAGATGATGAGATCGGCGAACTGGCAAGGGATTTTATCAATATGGCGGCGAGACTCAAGGTACTGGAACAGATGAGCCTGGACGCCAGTCCACTGACCAGGCTACCGGGCAATATAGCAATAGAAGGCATTCTAAATAAAAGGCTGCAGGAAGACGTGCCCTTTGCCGTATGCTATGCTGATCTGGACAATCTGAAGGCCTATAACGACCATTACGGCTACATAAAAGCAAGCGAAGTCATCAAAAAGGCCGGCGAGATCATTTACGAGGCGGTAAAGGCGAAGGCGGAAGACAGTGCGTTTGTCGGCCACATCGGCGGGGACGACTTCGTCATGGTCGTTGCCATGGAAAATTCGGTTCCCGTTTGCGAGGCAGTCATCAAGATGTTCGACGAAGAGATCCGCAACCACTACACACCGGACGATCTGGCCAGAGGGGCGATCGATGCGGTAGACCGTTATGGAGTGCCGCGCACCTTTCCGATCATGACCATTTCCATTGCCATAACCATATGCCGAAAAGGGGAGTTTGACTCTGCCGTGGCCATTGCCAAAGCCGCCGCCGAAATCAAGGATTACGTCAAATCAATGCCGGGGAGCAATTACCTGATAAATCGGCGCAAGGTCAAAAGATGAAGAAAATACTATTCATGATGTTTTTGATACTGAGCGGCTGCGCCACCGGCAGGGAAGGAAGCGGCGTCCTGCACCATGGTCGGGACAGCAGCCTTGCACGGGCAGTGAAGCTGTATGATGAAGGAAAAGAACATGAAGCGGAAAAATGGCTCAGAGAGGTGGTCTCAAAGGAAGGGGTAGCGGGAGTAACCGACGAAGCTCTGTTTCGCCTGAGCCTGATACAGCTGAAAGCCGGCATTGTCAGGGAGGACATGGAGCAGTCCTTGAAAAGGCTGGAAACACTGCAACGGGATTATCCATCCAGTCCATGGACGCGGTTGTCCGTGCCGCTTGTGGCCGTCATCAAAGAGGCCCAACGCCAGAACAGGGAGATAAGGGCGCTGGCCAGGGAAATACCCAGTCTGAAGGGACACAACCTCTCACTGATAAAGGAAAACAAGGAACTGCGGAAGACCATTGAGCAGCTGAAACATCTGGATATGGAACTGGAAAAGAAACCGAGGCGGCGTTAGAAGGTTACTGCCGCCACTCCAGAGGAACCCCCGCCCTTCCCGCCTCAGCGTCCAGATCTCGAAGTCTCTGTTCCAACTCCTTGATCCGCGTTTCATCCCTTTCAATCTCGGCATATTGGTCATAATAAGCAGTTCGGTCACTGCCTCGCCCATAAGCGGCCTTTTTTCGCCTCAAGGTAGCCAGTTTTTCCTTCTTTGCCACAAGCCCGCGTTCGACCTGCTTTTTCTCCTCACGCAATCCACTGAAACGGGAGCGCCACACTCCTTCGTCTTCACGGACGGGTGCCCTGTCGACAGTATCTCCCCTATCCGGCTGTTTGCTTGGCTGAACAGTTGAAGGGGTGACAGTGACCGAACCATTGACCGATTCTCTCTCCCGCACCTTGTTCAAATATTTCGAGGGTATTTTGTCGGCATTGTCGGTGAAATGAACGACCCCCTTGTCGTCCACCCACTGGTAAACTGCAGCCTGTGATTCTGATGCCGGCATCCAAAGGCAGACGGACATCAGGACAATAAAAACGATCTTCATGGCGTAACTCCCGGATAGAAGCTCAGGCAGCCTGTCTGCATGAGTACAATAGTATTGACGATTTATAAGTCAGAGTGTATAGTCAAAAACCTCAATTTCAAATAAAAAAAATTTCTCATAAAGGAGTGTATCATGCAGCTTCGCCTCACCCTCCTGGCATTTCTCTTTCTTTTGGCCACCCCGCTTTTCAGTCAGGCAAAGGAAACCAAAGACGTCCAGTTCAAGTTTGACAATGCCGACCCGGTCGTATTCAGTCACGACATTCATTTGAAACAATACAACAACAACTGCAGAATTTGCCACAATGCCATCTTTGATCTGAGAAAGCGCCGCCACTTCACCATGGCCGAAATGGAAAAGACAAAGTCCTGCGGCGCCTGCCATTCCGGCGTCAAAACCTTCAGCGTTGCCGATGAAAAATCCTGCGACCGCTGTCACAAAGGAAAACCACGCAATATAACCTACAAGGTCAAAGGTGCCACAGACGCAGCTTTCAGCCACAATTCCCACCTTAAATCGCTGGGGGGAAAATGCAAAAGCTGCCACAACGGCAAGGTCATAACCGGCAAGGAAGGTCGTGTGACCATGGCGCAGATGGAAAAAGGCAAAACCTGCGGCGCATGCCACAACGGCAGCAAAGCCTTCACTGTTGCCGGCAACTGCGGTAACTGCCACAAGGGTATGACTCCGAAGGAGCTAACCTTCAAAACAAAGGGTATAAGTGCTGCATCCTTCAGCCATAAAGTCCACACCGGAATGTTCAGCTGCAAGGATTGTCATACCAAGATTTTTTCATACAAGGCCGGTGCAAAGCACTTCACCATGGAAGACATGGGGAAGGGAAAATCCTGCGGTGCATGTCACAACGGCAAGGAAGCCTTCTCCTCCAGCGGTGATTGCGACAAGTGCCACAAAGGGTTCAAGCCTGGCAACATTACCTTCAAGACCGACTCAGGGGACGCAACTTTCAGTCATGATTTCCATCTGGGCATGTACAAATGTATAGATTGTCACACCAAGGTTTTCCCCTATAAGGCCGGCGCAAAGCACGCTACCATGGGCCAGATGGAAAGCGGCGCATCCTGCGGCGCATGCCACAATGCCAAGGATGCCTTCTCGGTAGCAGGAGACTGCGAGAAATGCCACAAAATGTAAAAGTGAAACAATAAAGCCCCTTGAAAGAACAAGGCGAAGCCCCGGCTTCGCCTTTTCTGTATCACCGTTGGCTATTACAGTTACACTATTTTAATGCATTGGAGAATTCATCATGCAAAACTTCAGATCCCTTTGTTTGGTGTGGATGTTTCTCGTATTTTCCGGCCTTAACGGCACTGCTCTCGCCAAATCCAATCCTACCCTGCAAGACGTGCGTGTCTCAAGACCAGGTTCTGGCGCCCATATGGAAATCATCGCCGACAGTCCCCTCACCTACACCTATTACCGCATGCCGGACCTGCTTAAGGTTGTTATCGACCTGGCCCTCGTTGATCCTGGCGAGGTAAGCCCAGTCATCTCCAGTTCCGGTCTCATATCCAAAATAACCGTTGAGAAAAAAGAGGTAACAACCTTTTCACTGACCAGAATCGTGATCAATCTGGAATCGGACGCCGATTTTTCGGTTCATCCCGATGCAGGCGACAGGTCCAGGTTGATGGTTAGCTTTCGGCCCAGGAGCAGTGAAACTGTGACCGGGAAAACAGAAGATAGCCACGCAGAACAGATGCACGATAAAATACTTGAAGACTCTGCCGCTGCCCCTGTCGGAGTCCCTGAAACCGCTGCCCTCGTGTCAGTTCCTGCCCCTGTCCCCGTCCCGATACCAGTCTCTCAGCCGCTGGCAGCTGCAATACCCGGTTCTGCCGTCGAAAAAGTAGCCGCCGCACCAGCTCCGGAGCCACTGAAAACCCTTCCAGCTGACAAACGCATACTGCTGCCGGTCGTGCCGCAGCCCAATCCGTCCCGCACCATCAATGGGATCCGCATCAATAACAATAGCCTGGAAATTGCGGCCAATTCACGGCTGGATGACTATAAAGCCTTTACCCTGATCAATCCGGCCCGGCTTGTAATAGATGTGCCCATGAGCAAAACCCCTCTGGCAGCGAAAGAAATCCCCTTGCGACGCTTCGGGTTGTCAAAGGCACGTGTCGGTAATTACCCAGACAAAGTCCGCATGGTTTTCGATGCTGACGGAAGCAATTTTCCCTCCTACAGAATTGACCGGAATGACAAGGGCTTGGCCATAGTCTTTCCGGCAAAGAAGTGAAAAATGAAGGTACGAATCGGCTGCTGGCGGCCTTGACAAGATGCTCCGGGATGATTAACTTATCTTTATAATCTCACGGAGGTGACAATGAAGGCGCTTTATCCCCTAGATCTCGTCCAGGAACAGATTCAGTTATTAAAGAAAAAGCTGCGAACTGCAGGAAGTATTCAGGAGAAAAACAGATTGTTCAGGAGGCTGGTGAATCTTCTCGGCGTGATGGAGTTTCTACTTGCCATGAATAAACATTAGGGACCGCTTCGGTCTTATGGGGGGCAGAGATTGACCTTTCGCAGGTCATCCCGCCCCCCTTTCATTTCCTTCCGATGAAACTCAAGATGCTAACGACAAAAGATCATACAGATTCACACCAAAAGGCCCCATACAAGAAAATCTTGTATGGGCCTTTTTTCAGGTTGCAAGTTCAAAATTAAAGCCATGTGAACCGTCGACGTTCAAATCTAGCGTCTGCCGGTGGTGAAGCTGAAGCTACTGGCGGCACTGTTGTTACCCGCAGCATCGATGACGGCACCGGCCGGAACGGTAACAGTGTAAGTAGCCATCTTGCCAAGCAATTTGACAGGCTTGATGGTAACAGTGTTGCCCGAAACGGTATTTAAGGTTGCAACTTTGGTCAAGCCCCGCATGAGAGCGACGCCGGCAAATGCCCCTCCCGTTGATATATCTTCGCTGAAGATGATAGTAATGCTTGAGGCGATTGGGACGTTGACGGCATTGGCAGCAGGATTCATGCTGCCGATGAAGGGAGCGGTTTTGTCGATGGTAAAGGTTACGCTCTTCACTGCTTCGACGTTTCCGGCCAAATCAACCGAGCGGTAGTATACCGTGGTGGTGCTATCGGTTTGGATATCGACGGTAGCAGCATAGGCAGTCCAGGTAGTTTGATCAACGCTGTATTCTGTCCTGGCAATACCCGATGCTGTATCGATGCCGCTTAGTGCCACTTTTACGGCAGAGGTGTACAAACCATTGGTTCCCAGGGTTCCAGAGACGACGGCAGTCGTAACCGGAGCAGCCTGATCTATGGACACGGCAATGGATTTCGTAGCCTCGGTGTTGTTATTTGTGTCCACAGACCGATAGTAAACGGTGGTGACGCCGCTGGCAGTTATGTTGAGCGGAGCGGTGTAGACCGTCCAGTTAACGCCGTCCGGGCTGTATTCGGTTCTGGCGATCCCCGATGAGTTATCGATTGCCGATAGGGCCACCTGAACCGCCGATGTAAACCAGCCGTTTTGCCCGACATAGCCATTGAGCACCGGGGTGGTCACAGGGGGAACGGTGTCGAGATTGACGGTGATGGTTCGGGCCGTTTCCACATTATCGGCGTTATCGATTGCATAATAGCTGACGGTGTTGGTTACCCCGGGAACGAGCTGAATGGTTGCAGCACCGGAAGCCTCAACGACTTCGGCCTCCCCGTTGAGAGAGTAATGGAGAGCTTTAACGCCGAAATCGTAATCTAAAGCCTGCAGACTGACCTTCCCTGCGGCAATGTCAGGATACGCTGTGGTAACAGGAGGAGTAATCGGGGTCAGGATCACCCCCGCTGCGATCTGTCCATAGGCGTTGATGCCGCTTGCAGTCGAAATCGTCGGTGTTCCGGCCGGGACCAGGTCATTGAGGTTATAGAGCTTGCGCCCATCGGTAACAAAACCGTAGTTCAACCCATTGATAGTAGGGTTATAGGCACCGTATCCCACGGCCAGCCCCGCCTCGTTGACTGCTTCCGCCCTGATGTAGGAACCGCCGAAATTGCCCAGATCCACCTCCATCCCGTTTTTCGAATAAAACATGTGCTCGTACCTGGTGCCGGTAACAGGATCAAGCACCGAGCGATTCCCCACGGTCACTCCGTTATCATTTATGACGGGGTAAAAGTAGGGCACCTGGGAAAAGATATTGCTCCGTATGACATAGCCCTGTGAAGAGTAGTTTGCATCCCAGTACCAGCCGGAAACATCCCCCTTATTGGTAATGGTTCGCGGGCCATTATAGCCCACGCCGGGAATCATCGCCGAAAGGTTGGTACTGGTCCCATTAACCGTGTCGAAAAGAACCGAGTAGCTGAGCCAGCCACTGTACTCGGCAGTAGCAATGACCTTTCCCGAATCGTTAATGCCTTCAGGTCTGACAATCCATGAAGGGGAGTACCATGGTGCCGTGTTGAGCTGGGTTAGATTCCCGTTGGAGTAAATGTAGGTGACGGGACTCTGGTAGCCACCAAAGACAAGAGCCTGGCCGGCGTTGTTCAGACCGACACCGATGCACGGCTGCACCGGCGTGTAGATACTTATGACATTGCCTTTGTCATAGAAACGGCAGTCACTGGAAAGCACCTGCCCTGCGTCGTTGATTGCGATGGCACTGAAATCCAGGTTAGTCACCTTGTAGCTTGCCGGTACGGTAAGCCCCGACATGTTGCCGAAGACAGGTGTACCGGCCTCGCCCTGCCCGGCTGCCCCACAAAGCAATGCAACAACCACAGCCATGAATATCTTGAATCTTTGTTTTCCCATCAGTGTTTCCTCCGTGTGTTCATTAAGAAATAGGCAATAACACCGCCCCCCTTGATAACAAAAAGGATTACTAATTTCAAGTAATTTATTAATAAATTCTTTACGTCCAAATAATAAGGAGATGGGCATTAGTACACTAAAGGATGGGAAGAAGCGGAATCCCGATTAACCGGTAATAAAGGGAAGGCCATAATGGAACAGCAAAAGGTTCAAGGTCCGATTGCAAGGCCTTTCGTCCTTCATGCAAGTCATTACTCCAGTCCGAAATGTTGCAGACGGCTCCCATGATGCTAAAGTATAATTAATTACAATTAATTCAGACAATATTTCGATTAAAGCATCACATGGGCCGCGTTCATTGCATCAACCACCGCCACAATCACAAAAAGGGAGGTCACAATGAAAGTCAAAACTCGGTTCGGAATCATCGTCACAACACTGCTCCTCGGCAGCACTGCCTATTTGAACGGCTGCGCAACGATGGGAATGGGAAAAGGCGAAGCCGCAAAGACAACCACCAAGGTACAAGCCGCAGAAACCGGTTTGAAACAAACTCTTGCGCAGGTGGACGCAACTCAGGCTTCGCTGGATAGCCTCATCGAGCCGGGTCAGGCCGATGTAAAGAACAAATTCGATGCCTATTCAGCCGATGTGGAAAAGATGGACAAGATGGCAAAACAATTGGAGAAAGACCAATCTAAAATGCAGGAACAACAAAGGGAATATCTAGCCGAATGGGAGAAGAAAGAAAGAACCTACACCGATCCTAGTCTTAGAGAGGCCAGCGGCCAGCGCCGTGCCGCGTTGAACAGCGCTTATAGCGAAGTACCCAAGGCGAGCACGCAATTTCAGGATGCGCTCAATGGCTACCTGTCCCAAATCAAACAGATACAGACTCAGCTTTCACTCGACCTCACCAACAAAGGAATCGAATCAATTACTCCTGCCGCCCAGAAGGCACTTAGTGATGGTGGAAGGCTTAAGGATACGGCAGAGCCTGTCATAACCGCAATGGAACGGGTAATGTCCGAGATGGCTCGCGAAGGTAGTGGGGCCGCGGCTGGCGGGCAATAACGGTATCACAAAGCAATGTGCTTGAGCAAATGCTCTGGAATTCATAAGGGTAGGGTCCTCTACCCGTTAAACGCCGGAAGGATGGGCGCGGCCGCTCTGCCGCGCCCACCTGATCGGCTGCGAAAACTCATAATTATCGTTCTTGGCATACTGACCTGTCCCACTGCTGTTCTGGCGGCAGAAGAAGCAGCCCGGCAGCCCCACTGGTGGCAGGTCGTCTCAGGAGTCATTGCAATTCCGGCAGGAATTGTCGGCCTGGTCTACTCCATCGTCTTGATACGCAAAACCGGTTTGGAAGCAAGAAAAACCGAATTGGAGATACAGGACAAGGAAAGGGATCTGATGCAAGCGGCAGAAGCGGGAGGAATGTCGCACGAGCTTGTTACTCCCCTGGTCAAAGGGGAGCGGCTCATGCTACTTCTGCTGCGATTCGTATTGCTCTCCGTCGCATTGATGCTTTGGGGCATCCTGGAAAGCATCTATGGCATGTTCGTCGGCGGAACGTTCCTTGCCCTGCAAAAGGTTGTGGAAACCGATTCCATGTGGGTGATGATCCCTTTCTTTCTCCTCTCCAACCTGCCGAAGATAGGAAAATGGATTATCGTCTTAGGGCTCGGACTCCCCCTCTTTCGCGAGATAGCTTCACTTCTCGGCATGAATGTAAAGGACGTTCTGACACCTTGGCAACGAAAGTAGGGAAAAAGGGCGCTGGTTCAGTTATGGTCGGCGTCCCTGGTCAAGAGCCGGAAAATACCGGCTGGTCCGGAAAGAGTTCCATGAGCTGATCCGGCGGAGCAGACAACAGGTCCGTCTGCTCCGCCGTGGCAGTACATTATGGCGCTGTCGTATTGTCGACTAATACCGAGAGGACGACCGGTGTTGCCTCAACGGATGTTGACGGTGTGAAAGGGGTTATGACGACAATGTAGGGGCGGTTGGCCTCCAGAGTCGTATCCCAGGTGATCATTTCAGGCTCGAACTGCCAGCTCATGTGGCTGGCGGGCGAAACGATCCGCTCGCCGAAGATCGACCCTGGAATGGTGACTTTATACGCCAGATCAGCGGTGACTCTACCCGAGTGAATGCCGGTGAAGGCGGTAAGGGGGAAGTTGACGGTACCGCGGACCGTCTGGGCGTATTTGGGCGCGGCCGGAGGTACAATTTCGGTGATACCGTCTGCCTGAAGTTTTCCCGGATTACTGGGGGCATAGAGGACCCGGCGGGCCTCGGGGGTGGTCCAGTTGATGGCAGTGTTGATGGTTCCGCCATGGCACATCTGGCAGAGTTCGCCATTGAGCAGGTTATAACGCAAGAGCCCTGGATAGACCCGCGGGTTGGTACCATGCACGACGTGACATGTATTGCAGGACATGGACCAGTTGACGGCAGGGTCGGCCGGTAGCGGCAGGTTGTTCGCGGTCAGCCAGGTGATCATCTGCTGCTTCATTGACGACGGAATTGGTGCCGAAGTCTTGTGGCTGTTGACCACCGCTACCGTTGCCTCCGCAGCCATCAGGCTATTGGTGGTTACCGCGCTTGCAGCGGTCAGAGCGTTTTGCTTCTCGCTATGGCACTTTTCACAGCGGTCTTCCTTGTTACCCCACTTATCAGCCTTTGCAAACGCCAGGGTCGAGACAAACAGCATTGAGACAAGCAGTAACGATACGAAAACAGTTTTCCTCATAAATACCCCTCCTTATATGGATCTGGTTTTGGCCGGATCTGTGACCTCTAGTCTAAGGAAATTAACATAAATTGTTTTTTATGCGCAATGCCTTTAACATTAAAAGCCTCAGGAGAAGAAATACGGAGATTAAAGTCTTTATGACAACAGTAGTGGAACGGATGAAAAACAAATCTCGGGCAGCCAGCTACTCTATCGGCTGAGCTATGTGACCCCGTGCCTTTCAGCAGAGCAGCAGCTGACCATCGGCATCGGCATCGTATTCCGTTTCCACGGTAGCCGCAAGCGGCACCGTCTGGACAGGAGCGGCCGGCACCGGCAGCACCGTTTCCTCTTTAGTTACCTCCTCTGCAGCAATTGCCGATACTTCGGGCGCTATCCCCTGTGCTGCCGCCCGTTTCGCCAGCTTGTCGCACCGCTCGTTGAAGGGGTGCCCGGCATGGCCCGGCAGCCACTCGCAAGTCACCTGATGCTTGCCCGACAGGAGTGCCAGTTGCTGCCACAGATCCTGATTTTTCAGGGCGTCCGGCGTCTCCAGGCGTCCGGTACGAATCCAGCCCTGCAGCCATTCGTTCATCCCCCGCACCAGGTACTGGGAATCGCTGAAAAGGTGCACCTTCCGCGGACTATGCAATGCTTCCAGCCCCCTGATCGCCGCGATCAGTTCCATCCGCTGGGAGGTGGTGGCGGCTTCGAAACCGCTCAGCTCCTTCTCATGATCTCCATAGCGCAGAATCACTCCATAGCCGCCAAGCCCCGAGTCCCTTCCCGAACCGTCGCTGTAAAGCTCCACCACACCGGTTGGCGGCGGGGTGAAGGCGACCTCCAGGGCCGCAAAGCCCAGCTCACGCAGCAGGGGAACCAGAACCGGGAGGTCCGGGGTCCGCCGTTGCAGGTCGACCAGGGACACCTGCAGGGGAACATCGTAGCGGACCGTGGCCAGCCGTTTCGACAACCGGGCCTGATCGGCACAGGCATGTAGGTTTTCCCGGCGCGCCTTGCCGCTGACCAGGCTTTTCCACTCCAGGACCCCTTCCAGAGAGCCGAATTGCCGCACCAGCTTGGCAGCAGTCTTTTCACCAATGCCGGGAACCCCCGGGATATTGTCCGCGGTGTCGCCGGCAAGTCCCAACACATCCGCCACCTGCTCCGGCGTTACGCCGAAGCGGTCCAGGACCTCCTCGGTTCCGGAACGCCTTTCGTTCATGGTGTCCAGGAGGCCGATCCCCTCCCCGACGATCTGCAGCAGATCCTTGTCGCCGGTGACCACCGTCACCTGGATTCCTTCCGCGGCAAAGCGCCGCGCCAGGGTAGCAATGACATCGTCGGCCTCAAAGCCGGGCGCTTCCAGTGCAGGAATATTCAAGGCCTGCACCATCTTCCTGATGTAGGGAATCTGGGGCACCAGATCCTCGGGCATGGCGTCCCGGTGGGCTTTATAAGGGGGATAGATTTCCCGGCGGAAAGTATCCTCCCGGGGAGGGTCGAAGACGACGGCCACATAGTCGGGGCGGTTTTCCTGCAGGAGGGTCAGGAGCATCCTGGTGAAACCGAAGACGGCATTGGTCGGCATGCCGCCAGAAGTGGCAAGGTCCCGGATGCCATAATAGGCGCGGTAGATGTAACTGGAGCCATCCAGTAAATAGAGCTGCGGCGGCTGGTTCACCTTCTCTCCCATCACTTTCTTGTTTTCGTTTTGAAAGCTTGAGCCAATTATCTGCGGGTGGATTCCAGTAGGGGCTTGATGAATCTGTCGAAGATCTCCTGCTGCTTTGCAGTAAACAGATCGGTGTTGCCCTCGTTGTCCAAGAGAAAGGTGGCGACGCCCATGACGGTTCTCGGCAGAAAACCGGTACCGGCAACGGCTTTTTCGATTTCATCGGTGCGGCTGGCCAAAAGCCGGCGCAGCACCCGCGTGTTGACATTCATTTCTGATCTCCGGCAGACAGGGGGATTGTTCTTTTTTGCTGGGGGGAGTGTACCGAACAGCAGCCGGTCTTGTCAATGTGGAAGGGGTTTAGTTCTGCCTTAGCGCTCGCCGCACCCGGCAGAGTCGCTCCGATAAAGCTGCCTTTCTGCAGTAAGCCCTGCTCTTGGCAAACAAAGCGCGTTCTTTTTATTAAGGAAAAGTTGAAGCGAATGCATGCTCTTCCAGCCATATTCTTCATTCACAATATCAGGTCTGGTGTCATTCATCAAAAAATAAGCCTGCGTATTGCGTAACTTCTGCACCAACGGATGTTTTGTCCCACCCTGCGTCCAAGTTGCGCCCCTCCCAATTAAACCAGTGCCAACTCCAGCTTATGCTTTCGCTTTTCCCAGTCAGGCATTACCTTTTCCAGTAGATCATAAAAGGCTGAGCTGTGGTCGTGGCACTCCATATGGCACAACTCGTGGGTAATGACATACTCGATACATTCCCTCGGCGCACGGATCAGCTCGGTGTTGAGGGTAAGAATTCCCCCTTTGGACAAGCTTCCCCATCGTTTACTCATCCGCCGAATCTGAATCTTCGGCTTTTCTCCTAGTATTTTCTTGAATGACGGCCAGCATCGGTCAAAGTTGTCATTGAATTTAGCTACTGCTTTTTGTCTGTACCATTGATCCAGTAGTGCCTTCACCGTTTCAGGGGAAGGCTCGGCCAGAGAAACACACATATGGCCCCGGACCAGCTTCACCATATTTTCGTCCCCCTTAACTACCTTCAGCCGGTAATGCCGTCCAAGGTACAGGTGTGTCTCTCCCCCCAGATACCGCCTTGGCGGCGTTCTCGGTTCGAATTGCCGAAAGTAATCCAACTGCCTTTTTATCCACCCTGCACGTTTTACTACCCTCTTTTGCACCTCGTCGAAAAGGGTGCCGACTGGAGCCTTCACCACCACTCTGCTGTCAGGATGGACCGCTATTTCCAACGTCTTTCTGGCCACATATAAGACATTGAAGCAGATGGTGTCCTTCCCGTGGATAATGGTGCCTCTGGAGAGATTCACAGGCCGCTCCTGTGTCTTGCCACCTGCATCGTCCGCTCGATCAGTGCATCCATCTGGTCAAGACTGATTTCAACTCCCCTGTTTCCTTTCACCTCGGCCGATGTCAATATTTTTCTCTGCAACCCTATTACTGCAAACAGTAGCATCCGCATCCTCGATTTGAAATTGTTGTTCGAAAGCGATTCGGCCCCTAAGCGAGTGCATTCTCGGTTTCCTTTGCACCAGATAGACATAGGTTTTAATGCAGAGAACGGGGTTGAGGGGGGATTCTGAAATCCCAAATTGGTCATATATGCACGTTTGGCGTGCATTTATATGATTTTGGATTTTAAAGAAGCGCTATTTCATTGATTTTCTTGTAGTTATGCACAAGCAGGTAAATATCCATATCTTACCCTTCGCTAACATTATATTATTATAATCTTAAAAATAACAAATTTATATTGACACGTAATTTCAAATACTTACATCTTCTGCCTATCTCTTGTGCAGACTGTAAAAGTACCTGAGGAAACGTATACTTTTTTACCCTTATCCACAGATGAAGGCAAGTTATCCACAATTGCTGTGGATGATAATGTTCCCGCTCTAAACAGTCATTTCTATCCGTCAGATCCGGGTGATGAATAAAGCCCGAAGCACTCGGCCGGATCAGTGTAAACCTGCTTTTTATCGATATAATTATCACATCGGGACTTCCGCTCCCACTTGATACCAATCACCTGCCATGCACGCGGTTTCGGCAGATTGCAATGCCCAGGGGGAACAATGCTGTCGCAAAAGGATTATGAAGCGTTTCATGCAGTGGTTCATAGCAGCAGGCTTTCGTCCGACGAATTCGAAATCGGCACCGTTGATTATGTTGACCGTTTGGAGAGGCTCTATCCCGATTTCACCAGGGTCTCTATCGTTTACAAACCGACCCACGTCATGAAAAACTATGTTGCCGGCTGCCTTTCATACTGGATATGCATGTTTGAGCAGGATATGGAAGGAGGAGCGTTCAAGATCATTTGAATCCGCTGGACAGGAGGGTTCAAACATGATTATGCCACCCGGTGAAACGATGCGCAGGGTCTTCAGTACCGGGCTTGTACTGTGGATTATCTTCTTCTTTGCCGCTGCCTTTGCCGCCGAAGAGGAGAAAAAGCTTTCTCCCTGCGAAATCAGCTATCCCAGCGATGTGAAGATTCCATGGACCTGCCATAGGCTGAAGAAAAACGAAAGCATGGAGAGTCTCTTCGGCGACCGGTGGCAGAGTGTCGCCCGGTTCAACCGCATAGACCGGCGCCATGCTCTGCCGGGTACCAGACTGAAAATCCCGGTGAATTTGGAGGATGTAGAGAATTTTGCTCCGGTTCCCGCTGAACTGGCGTACGAAGCCTCGGATAAGGACCCGAAATTCATCCTCATCGACCTGACGGAGCAGTTCCTTGGTGTCTATGACAAAGGCAGGCTTGTCTTTTCATCCCCCATCGCTTCGGGAAAGAGTGATTTCATCACCCCTCCGGGCGAATTCCGCATCGATGCCTATAGCGGCAGACACGAATCGTCCCTCTATACAATCGAAGATAAGGACATTCCCTATCCCATGCACTACGGTCTGCGATTCCTGGTGAACGAGGAGGGTGTCGAATACTGGATCCATGGCCGTGACATGCCCGGCTATCCTGCTTCCCACGGCTGTGTAGGGCTCTACGATGAGGATATGCAGAAGGAGTACTATGGCTTTCCTGACTATCCGCTGATGGACACGGCCAGGAAACTGTTTGAATGGGCAATATCCCCCAATCATGACGTAGACGGGAAATTGCACCCCTTGAAAAGGGGACCACGGGTCCTCATCGTTGGAGAGCCTCCCGGAGGAGCGGACGGACCGCCGAACATGGCCCCCGGCCCCTGAATATTTACCAGATTGACCCGGGTTTAAGAGTGATCGCCCCTCCTAACCATTAGGGTTCGTTTAGGATTCCCCGCTTTTATTGTAATTAAAAGACCAATATTTCAGGTACGTGGTGTATGGTGGACAGGGAATTAAATAAACATACTGCGTACCCCCTTTCACTGCCTGTAATATCTTCACACAGATCAGCGACTGAGGTGCCCGGGAAGGCGCTGGTGCATCCGTGAAACACATCTTTTGGGCAATTCAAACCGCTATCATCTATTGTCTCACCCTGGCCGCAGCTCTTCTGCCCGCTTCCTTAGCTTACCGCCTGGGGGCGCTGGCGGGGCTCCTGATTCCCCATATAGTCCCAAAAAGGCGTGCTGTCATAATCGAAAACATCAATCTTTCGCTTCCATTCATGAAGTCCCATCATCTTTGGAATTCGAAATGCGAAGACGCTGGAGAACTGGCCCGTGGAACTTTTAAAAATCTGGGCAGATCGTTGATGGAGATCTGTCGCCTTTACCATGGCCGGGGGGAAGATGTCATTGCCAATATCGAAATACGCGGTAGGGAAAACTATGAGGCGGCCAGAGCAAAGGGGAAAGGTTTGATCTTTCTCAGCGGCCACTGCGGCAACTGGGAACTTATGTCACTGACCCTCAGCAGCCTCTTCGGCAGAGAAGTTTCCGGAGTAGCCCGCCGTCAGGATAATCCCTACCTTAACAGGATGGTGGAGCAGATGCGCTCACGCTACAACAGCCGACTGATATACAAACAGGGAGCACTGAAAGGAATTCTTTCTGCCTTGAAAAAGCGGGAGATGGTGGGCATGCTGGCTGATCAGGCTGTTTTCCCCGAGGAAGGATACCTGGTTGACGTCATAGGGCGAAAGGCCTGGACCTCCAAGGCTCCGGTAATCATTGCCAGGAAAAGCGGCGTGCCGCTGATTCCAGTCTTCATCCATCGTGAAGAAGAACGACATGTGCTCACTTTTTACCCCGAACATCTTTTCAGCGGGGACATGAGCGATGAAGGGATCAAAAAGGAAACCCAAGCCCTGTCACGCTATGTGGAAAATTATGTGGTAGCACACCCGACCCAGTGGTACTGGGTGCACCGGCGCTGGAAACGAGCCGGAGCGGCTATTTAATCTTAAAGTCGTCCCATCCGGTACAGCTCTGCAAATTAAATTATAGACAAGGCAAAAATAAAAGCCCTGATTTCTCAGGGCTTTATGTTTTCCGTCTTAACTAATTATTACGTGGTGCCCGGAGCCGGAATCGAACCGGCACGGCCTTGCGACCGAGGGATTTTAAGTCCCTTGCGTCTACCAGTTCCGCCATCCGGGCAGACTTAGCCAAAAAGGATGTCTGCTAGGCGCAGTTTACCCGTTCCCGCAACTCTTTCCCGGTCTTGAAGAAAGGAGTCTTTTTCGAAGGAATCTTGACCAATTCGCCACTTTTAGGATTTCTTGCTTCGCGGGCATCGCGGGCCCGGATGGTGAAACTGCCGAAACCTCTGATTTCCACCTTTTCACCGCTTTTAAGCGCATCACTCATGGAATCGAAAACTATGGATATGATAGCCTCGGATTCCTTGCGCGATAGCACACTGTTTGCTTCCACCAGCTTATCTATTAATTCACTCTTTGTCATCTACACACCTCTTGCGGCAATTAAATTACTGCAAAACATTCACTTCAGGGTCTGTTACTCGTCACCGTTCTTCTTCAGCCCTTCCTTGAGCAGCTTGCCCAGGTTGGAAGTGGCCTCACCCTGAGATCCCATGTAGGAAGCGAGCTCATCCTTGTCGATGGTTGTCTGTAAAGCCTTGATGGAGAGGGCGATTTTTTTCTCAACATCATCGACACCGAGAACGACTGCTTCGAGTTCGTCACCGACAGCGGCGAAATCTTTGGTCGATGCCAGTTTCTCCTGGGAAAGCTCGGAAATATGGACCAGCCCTTCGATACCCTCTTCGATCTCCAGGAAGATACCGAAATCGGTAATGGATGTTACCTTGCCCTTGACGCGGGTGCCCGAACGGTATTTGCTCGGAATTTCGCTCCAGGGATCGGGAGTCAGCTGCTTGATGCCGAGGGAAAGCCTTTCGTTTTCAGAATCGATGTTGAGGACAACGGCCTGGATCGTCTGCCCTTTGCCGAAGATTTCACCCGGATGCTTGATCCGCTTGGTCCAGGAGATGTCGGAAACGTGGACAAGTCCGTCGATGCCGTCCTCGATGCCGATGAAGACGCCGAAGTCGGTAATGTTCTTGATCTGCCCCTCGATCTTGGTGCCCACCGGATACCTGTCACCGATCACCGTCCAGGGATTGACCTCGGTCTGCTTAAGACCCAGGGAGATGCGACGGCTTGAAACATCCACGCCCAGGACGACCGCTTCCACTTCCTGACCAACGGTCAGCAGCTCGGAGGGATGACGTACCCTCTTGGTCCAGGACATTTCGGAGATATGAACAAGACCTTCGACACCTTCGCCAAGGGCAATGAAGGCGCCGTATTCGGTGAGGCTGACAACCTTGCCCTGTACCCGGTCGCCAATCTGGTATTTCGATTCCACGTTGAGCCATGGATCTGGCATGGTCTGCTTGAGGCCGAGGGAAATCTTCCCTTTTTCCCGGTCGTATTTCAGAACTTTCACCTTGAGGGCATCGCCTACCTTTACCGCTTCTGAAGGATGGTTCAACCTTCCCCATGACATGTCGGTAACGTGCAGCAGCCCGTCAACGCCTCCAAGATCCACGAATGCCCCGTAATCGGCGATGTTCTTGACAACGCCCTCAAGCACATCTCCCTCGGCTAGCGTGGCCAGGGTGGTGCTGCGTGCCTTTTCCCGTTCCTCTTCCAGCAGTGCCCTGCGGGAAAGAACGATATTGCCGCGCTTGCGGTTCATCTTCAGTATTCTGAAATTGCAGGTCTCACCAATGAACCGATCGAGGTTGCCGCCAGGTCTGATATCCACTTGGGAAGCGGGCAGGAATGCCTCTATGCCCACGTCTACGATGAGTCCGCCTTTAACCTTGCCGGTTATCTTGCCTTCGATGATGCCGCCTTCACCACCTGCTGCGGCGATGGCTTCCCACGCAACCTGGGAGTCTGCCTTCTTTTTGGAGAGAACCATATGCCCGCGGATATTTTCGCCACGCTCAAAGAAAACATTTACTTCCTCACCAACCTTGACGGTGAGTTCACCGCTTTCATCGATGAATTCGTTGATGCGGATGCACCCTTCAGATTTGTATCCCACGTCGACCAGAACACAATCTGCCTCGATACGGACAACTACACCTTTGACAATTTCACCCGCCTGCGGCTGGCGAAGGCTGTCCTGGTAAAGCTCGGCAAATTCCTCAAGTCCCTCGTGTCCCTGCTCCACATCCTCATCCGTATCATGCAATCGCCTGATCGGCATATCTTTTTTCTTGAATGTTTTCTTGTCGTCTCCCATGTAAGAACTACCCCCTGATATAATCTTCCTTTGTAAAAATCATGCTAACTTATCACATCTGCTGCAAAATTCAACGGTTTTTATCCTTGGCAATACTCTCTATCTGCTCCAGCACCTCATCGATAATCCATTTCGGCGTGGAAGCTCCGGCTGTGATACCGACAATCTTCACCCCCTCGAACCATGCGGGATCCAGCTGTTGGGCCATCTCGATGTGGTGCGTTCTGGGCTGGATCTCGGCGCTGACTTCGGCAAGACGCTTTGTATTGGCACTGTTGTAGCCGCCTATAACGACCATGCAGTCCACCTGGCTTGCCAACTTCTTCGCTTCCTCCTGCCTTACCGCCGTTGCATCGCAGATGGTGTGAAAAACGCGGATCTCTCCCCCCTTGACCAGACAGGCATCGACAACATGCCTCAGGTTCTCGAAGGACTGAGTGGTCTGGGCAACAACACCGATTTTCCCCATTTTCGGCAGTTTTACGGCCTCTTCTCCGGAAGCGACAACATAAACCTTCCCGGTGGCATAGGAGACAATGCCCTGAACCTCCGGGTGATCTGCATCACCGACGACCACCACATCATAGCCCGAATTGGACAGGTTCTTCACATGTTCCTGGGCCTTTTTCACAAACGGACAGGTGGCGTCCAGAATATCCAACTGCTTGCGTACTGCTTCTTCCAGTTCATCGGAGGCAGCCCCGTGGGAGCGGATGATGATCGTACCTTCATCCATCCCTGCCACATTCTCCAGCGCCTTGACCCCCATTTCCTCAAGTTTCTGTACCACCTGGGGAGAATGGATAATCGGCCCGAGGGTAAAAGTCTTCCCTCCCTTGCCGGCAGCTTCGAACGCTATCTGTGTTGCCCTTTTTACACCAAAGCAGAAACCCGCCTGCTTGGCCAGAATGATCTTCATTTGCCGCATATCTCCCTTCCATCTGTAAAACAGGTCTGCTGCTCTGGCACCCTCTCCCGCACCTTCTTCTCCATACTTTCCAGCACCTCTTCGATACTGAGCCGGGTGGAATCGATGATAACGGCATCATTGGCACAGCGTAGCGGCGCATGTTCACGCTTTTCATCGTTTTCATCGCGGCTTATCACTGCCGCAATGGTCTGTTCAAGGGTTACCTGCTCCCCCTTGGCCACCAGCTCCAGATAGCGGCGTCGGCCCCGCTCTTCGGCAGAAGCGGAAAGGAAGAACTTGACCTCCGCATCGGGAAATACGACCGTCCCGATATCCCGCCCTTCCAGAATGACCCCTCCCTGCTCTCCCATGCGCCGCTGAAGTTTCAGCAAGCTCTCTCGCACCGGCTTTCTCGCCGATATTTTCGAGGTGAGTGCACTGATCTCGGGGGTGCGAATGGCATGGGAAACATCTTCGCCATTGAGGAGGACCATGCAGCAGCCATTGCTGCGCTTCAGCACCACATCGGTGCTGCGGCAAAGCTCCTCCAACCCTCTATCATCGTCGGCCTCTACTCCGTTACGGCTGGCACTCAGGGCAATGGCACGGAACATGGCGCCGGTGTCGATATGGATATATCCCAGGCGTTCAGCCAGCAGCTTGGTAATGGTACTTTTCCCGGCGCCGGAAGGTCCGTCTATGGCAATAATGAGGCCGTTTTTACGGCCGGCGGCACTGCTCTCCTTCATATGACAGTCACCCCTTGCAGCAGGGCGGTAAAATTGGGAAAGGAGGTGCCTATGCATTCCGTATCATTGACGGTGATCTGGTCCCTGGCCGCCAGCCCGGCAATCAACATGGACATGGCTATGCGGTGATCGCCGAAACTCTCGGCAGTGCAACCTTCCAGCTTTTCCATACCGGTCACGTCCATGCCGTTCTCGGTCTCCACCACAGCGACACCAGCCTTCTGCAGATTGAAAGCCATTGCCTTGATCCGATCCGTTTCCTTGACACGCAATTCCTTTGCATCGCGAATGACGGTTTTCCCTTCGGCCAGCGATGCGGCTACACAGATGACAGGAAACTCGTCGATGGCCCGCGGCACCAGGTCGCCGCCGACCTCGATCCCCTTCAGCCGGGAAGACTTCACCAGGATGTCGGCTACTGGCTCGCCTGAACTTTCACGGCAATTCTGCAGGGTGATATCTCCCCCCATGGCCTGGAGAATATCGATAATACCTGTCCTGGTCGGATTTACCCCGACCCCCTTGATGAGCAACTCGGAACCTGGGACAATCAGTGCGGCAACCATGAAAAATGCGGCAGATGAAATATCGCCGGGAACGATGATCTCGCGTCCTTCAAGCTCACGCCCGCCGCGAATCCTTGTACCGCCGGAATAGGTTTCGATGTCGGCGCCGAAATAGCGGAGGATCCTTTCGGAATGGTCACGGGAAAGGTGCGGCTCAGTCACCTGTGTTTCGCCATCGGCGTACATGCCGGCCAAAAGGATCGCCGACTTCACCTGGGCGCTTGAAACTGGCGATTGGTAGGCAATCCCTTTCAGGCTGGTGCCGACTATGGCCAGGGGCGCCTTATCGCCGCCGGCACGACCGAACACCGTTGCCCCCATCAGGTTAAGCGGTTCCAGAACGCGTTTCATGGGTCTTTTGCGCAGGTATTGATCGCCGGTCAACACGGAAAAGAACCGCTGCCCGGAGAGAAGACCGGTCATGAGACGCATGGAGGTGCCGGAATTGCCGCAATCAAGCACATCGGCCGGTTCGCCGAGGCCATGGAGGCCATTGCCTTCGATTTTCAACGTTTCACCGTCGTCATGGACGATGATCCCCATGGCACGAAAGGCGTTCAGGGTTGCCAGATTGTCCTCGCCCCGCAGAAAACCTTTGACCGTGGTAATGCCACGTGCCAGGGAGCCAAGCATGATGGAACGATGTGAGATTGATTTGTCGCCGGGAACGGTGATTTCGCCCCGGACTGTCTTTGCCGGCTTGGAGGTATGGATTTGCAAGCTACCACTCCTGTTACGTTATTTGCAGCATCATAAAAATTGAAAAGTGAAGGGACATCGGACCGTCACCCTTCACTGTGTAAATTGTACCATTTTAGAGGCTAAAGGATAGCGTCCCTGCTCTTTTTGGAGCTGAGAAAAAAGTCATGGAGCCCGTCACCATCACCGGCGTCCACCAGCTTGCGCAGTCTGCCCAAATGTTCCTGGAAATAATCCATCATTTCCAGAACAGCGCCCCTGTTCATCAGGGCAATATCCCGCCACATGGCCGGATCAGAGGAAGCGATGCGGGTGAAATCCCTGAATCCCCCAGCCGAATATTTGAGGATGCTTTCTGCAAAGCGGTCGTAACTTCCAACCGCATTGACCAGGGAATAGGCTACCATGTGCGGTAGATGGGAGATGGCGGCAACCACGTGGTCATGTTTTTCCACATCCATCTCGACCACTTCACTGCCGGCAAGTTCCCACATGCGTGCCACTTTGGCCAGGGCTTCTCGATCGGTCCGGTCAGTGGGAGTGAGAATGCAGCGTTTGCCCTGGTAGAGGGTGGAAAAAGATGCCTCGACGCCGGAATTTTCCGTGCCGGCAATGGGATGGCCGCCGACGAAAAAAGTTCCATCCGGCATGATCCCTTCGCAGGGGGCGACAATCTCACCTTTGACGCTGCCGCCGTCGGTCACAATGCAGCCTTGCCCAAGGCCGGGAGCAATTTTATCCACCATCCCGGCGATGGAGCAAACGGGCGTGGCAATAAAGACCATGTCGGCACCGACAACCCCTGCCACAGGATCAAGGGAGTAGGAATCGATTACGCCAAGCTCAACGGCCTTTTTGAGATTGGCTTCCCCCCTGCCGATACCGACAACCTCGTCCACTTCTCCTTTTTCGCGAAGGACGCGGGCCAGCGATCCGCCGATAAGACCGACACCGATTATGGCTAACCGCCGAATGAGCGGCATGATGACTCCCAAAAGTTCAGTTTGAAGATGTTTCGAACGTAGAACGTAGAATCGGTTTACTTTGCTCTGGGGTAAGAGCCGAGGACTTTAACAAACTGACAGCAGCTCTTCAGCTCCTGCACAGCCGCGGCAATGGCCGGATCGGAAATATGCCCCATGAGATCGAGGAAAAAGATGTATTCCCATGCCTTCTTTTTCAGCGGCCGGGATTCAATCTTGGAAAGGTTGATCCCCCGCTTGGCGAAGGGCTCCAGCATGTGATAGAGAATACCCACCTCGTCCTTGACCGAAAACATCAGCGAGGTCTTGTCGTCGCCGCTCTTTTCGGCCATTTTCTTGCCGATGACGAGAAAACGGGTGAAGTTGTTGACCTGATCCTCGATCCGTTCCCGGACGATCTTCAGGTCGTACATGGAGGCGGCAAGCTCGCTGGCAATGGCCGCAGCCGTGTAATCCTCACTGACTATCTGGGCGGCAACCGCCGTGGATGCAACATCCACCACCGGCACATTGGGCAGATTTTCCGCCAGCCAATTGCGGCACTGGGCAATGGGCTGCTGATGGGAACAGACCTTCTTGATATCTTCGATTCGTCCGGTGCGGGACAGGAGATAGTGGTGTATTTCATGCAGGATTTCGGCATTTATCTTCAGTTCGCTGTCCATGAACATGTCCAGCGTATGGGAGACCATGCCCTCGGTGGAGTTCTCCACCGGGATCACACCGTACAGGGCACGCCCCTTTTCCACCTCTTCAAAAACTGCGGGGATGGACTTCTGGGGGACCAACTCGGCAGAAAGGCCGAAATGCTGCATGGTGGCCATATGGGTAAAGGTGGCCTTGGGGCCGAAAAACGCCACCTTCATTGGCGCTTCCAAGGCAAGGGATGCGGAAATTATCTCGCGAAAGACGCTTTTGACCGCCTCATTGGGAAATGGGCCGCTGTTTTGCCCCTGAAGGCGCTCGTAGATCTCCCGCTCCCGGCTCGGCACATGGAAATCACTCTTGGAACCGGCTTTTAGACGGCCCACCTCAATGACGCGGGAAGCCCGCTCGTTAAGGAGCTCAAGCAGCCTGTCATCCAGCGTATCGATTTCTTTTCTCAAATCTGCCAGAGTCTTTTTTGTCAAGGCGAGTCACCTGGGGAAGGGATAAAGGATTTTTGGAGCGGTCAATGTATAGTAAAGCCTTTAAAAATGCAAATCATTTCTGGTGTCATCTGGGTTGTATCAAGGGCTGGCAGCATTTCCACAGGAATCACAGGCTTTGATCGGCTATCTCCACTCGCGCTTCCGGATTCATGGGATTGGTCCTGACTGCAAGGGAAAACAGGTATGGGTAATCACGCATCAGATGCTGCATATAGACCACCCATTCCCGCAGCAGATGATTATAGGCCCGTTTGATATCCCCCGACAGATGCTCCATGTCTGCTATGGGCAGGGCATTCAGCGACCTGCGCGCCTCAAGCTCTTCGATGAGATGAAACACCGCCCAGAGAAGATCGGTAAACTCATCGTGCTCCAGCAGATTGGGGTTTTCCAGAAGGCGGAGCATGAAATCCTTTTTTCCCAGGAGAAATGATTTCAAGGCCATTAAGTCGCCTCTGCTGCTGTCCATCCGGATTTCATTGCCATCAAGAAAATCTTTTACCCGGGAGAAGTCTTTATCCGCCCATTGGGGGGAAAAACGCAACCTCTGGGATAACTCCCCCGGCTCCCTGATAAAGGAGGAACAGTCGGTAATGAGCACTGTGCCCACCTCGCTGAAAAAGACGCCGATCACCATGTTGAGTTTCTGCCTGAGCGCTTCACGTTCCCGCTCCTTGAGAACTCTCTCAATCATCAGGGTGACGAACAGCACGTAAATGGGGAGAAAGGCGAAATTGCCAAGAAAGCCGAGATAGATGTCCCGGATATTTCCGGTAATGAAATAGTCGATCACATAGATGATGATCGAAGCCACCAGCATGAACAGGGCAATGTTGCGGGAACGGATCTGGGATAATTTCATCAGGGACCTCAACTGGATCTTAAAGCATCGACGATGTTCATTCGTGCTGCGCGAAAAGCCGGGAGCACACCGCCGACAAAGCCCATGACCAGGGAAAAAGCCAAGGATTTCCAGGCGATGGCAAAGGTCATGGAAAAGGAAAAGGCTAGCTCTGCAAAGGATTGCCAGTTCATGGTGGAAATGGTCACCAGTTGCATGAAGGAAGCCAGGAACAGCCCAAGAAATCCGCCCAAAAGGCCAAGAAACAGTGCTTCAAGGATAAAGGCAGAGAGAATGCTCTTCTTGTTGAAGCCAAGGGCCCGCAGGGTGCCTATCTCAACGATACGATTGGCTACCGCCGCATACATGGTGATCATCGCCCCGATGATGGCCCCCAGCGAGAAGATGATGGTCAGGGCGATACCAAGAATGCTGAGAAATTTGGACATGGCCTCGGACTGATCCAGATAATATCTGGTTTCACGCTTTGCCTCCACCGTCAGGCGGGGGTCACCTTCAACACGTTGCTTGAATGCATCGAAGGAAGCAGGGTCCCGCAGTTTGAAAAGCACCGACGAGTAAACGGGCCGGCGGAACGCCTGCATGAGCTGATCAACATCTCCCCATATTTCCGAGGAAAAGCCGGTGCTGCCGGCATCGAAAACACCGACCACTGTCCAGTTGCGCATGCCGAAACGCAGGGTTTCACCCAGTCCTCCCCCCTTAAAGCGTTTGGCAATACTGGCTCCGGCAATTACCTCTGCTGAACCAGGCCTGGGCATGCGCCCTTCCTTCAGGCGCACCTGGGGCCTGAGCTGCAGGGAACTTTGGCCTACACCGCGGATAATGACATTGGCGGGCTTGTTTGTCCCCCGCTTGGGCAGGTTGATGAGCACAACAATCTCTTTGGCCAGAAGCCGGCGCCCATCGGCACCGATTGCCACCTCGGGCTGGCTTTCGACCACGGCAGCCTGGGGGCGCTCCACACCGCTCTGCACCTCGGAAACAGCCGATTTGCGGATTACCACCACGTTGTCAAAGGAGCCGGTCTCCACCAGGGTCCGGCGCAGGCCTTCAGCCAGCATCAGGGTGGCGGCAAAAACGAACACCACCAGCGCCATGCCGGAAGCGGTAAGAACGGTGGTGAGCCGGCGGGTCCAGAGGTTGCGGAAGCTGTAAAAGTACGGGATAGCCATCAGCCTATTCTCCGCAAGCCATCGGCGATTCCGATGGTGGCGCCGCGCCAGGTGGGGAAAATGGAGGCCACGACGCCGACCGTCAATGCAGCAAGGAGATCGAGATAGACTGTCATGGGAGAAACATTGAAGACGGGAAAGAACTGGGACAGCTTCTCCTGAATGCCATGGGCCGCCGGATAGGTGAGAAGGATGCCGATGACACCGCCGATCATGGCAATGACGATGGATTCGCCAAAGATGATGGCGGCAATGTGCCTGCCGCCGAAGCCGAGCGTCTTCATGGTTGCATACTCGGCGATCCTCTCCCGTGCAGTCATGGCCATGGTATTGGCCGCCACCACCATGATGATGACGATTACCACATAGGAAACGATCTTTATGGCGATCATGATCGCCTCGGTCATGGAAACGAAGCTGAGCTGGAAGGCCCTTTCCGTTTCAGTCAGGGTTTCGGCCAGGGAGTTCCTGAAGGTGGCATCAACCGCCTGGGCGACTTCGGCGGCCAATTCCGGCTTTTCTACGCCGATCATGTAAAAACCGGCCTGGTCAGCCCGGCGCGATACGGTCCTTTTCAGGGTCTCGTTCAGATATTTCCAGTGGAAAAAAAACTGGGTCTCATCGGTGTTCTTCTGCGCCCCCCGGTAAATGCCCCGCAGGACAAAGGTCCACTGGCCGGGGAAAATGGTCCCCTTAAGGGTGATAAGATCACCCACTTTCCAGCCGTATTTGGCCGCCAGCTTGCGTCCGACCACAGCACTGCGCTGATCGTGGAGGAAGGCATTCTTCTGCTCGGGAGAGAGGACGAACTCCGGATAAAGCTCCAGGTAGCTTTGGGGTTCCACTGCAAAATTAGGGAAAAAGTTCTTTTCATTAATATAGACGCCACCGAACCAGTTGCCATAGGAGACCTGCTTCACGCCGTCTATCTGCCGGATTCTGTCCTTGTAGGAAATGGGGAGGGAAAAAACCAGGGAGATGGCATTGCGCGTCACCAGCCGGGTGGCGGAAGACTGCTCCACCCCCAGGTACCAGAGCCCCACCAGGGTGCGCAGCAGACCGAAGGCGAGTATGGCGATGGCAACGCCTAGAACAGTCAAAAGCGAGCGGAGCTTATGGCGAAAGGCATTGCGAATGATGAGCTTTATTAACATCGGTTCTATGTTCTATGTTCTATGTTTTAAGTTCGAGGTTATAAATTTGGGGCTTCTCTTCACTCTTCACTCTTCTCCCGACAGGAATCCTTTTTCCAGATGTTTGATCAGATGGGCCTTTTCAGCTGCCCGGGGATCATGGGTTACCATGATGATGGTTTTGCCGAATTTCCGGACCAGATTATCCATGAGATTGAGGATGTCTTCTGCAGACACCCGATCAAGGTCACCGGTTGGTTCGTCCGCCACCAGGATTTCGGGATCGGTGACAATGGCCCGGGCAATGGCCACCCGCTGCTGCTGTCCGCCGGAAAGTTGCGAGGGGTAATGATCCATGCGATCTGCCAGACCGACCACACTTAATACCATTTCCACGTGTTCCCGACGTTCCTTCTTGGTGAGATGGGTAAGCAGCAATGGCAGTTCCACGTTCTCAAGGGCGGTAAGTACCGGCATCAGGTTGTAGAACTGAAAGATGAAGCCAACATGGGCGGCTCGCCATGACGCCAGTTCACCCTCTGACAGACTGGTAATGTCAGTTCCCCCCACCAGAATGGTTCCGGTGTCGGCTTTGTCAATGCCGGCGATCAGATTGAGGAGGGTGCTCTTGCCCGAACCGGATGGCCCCATCAAGGCCAGGAACTCTCCCTCGGCAATGGTAAAGGATACATCCTGCAGCACGGGGATGATCTGGCTCCCCCGCCGATAGGACTTGGACAAGCCATCAATCGCAACCATCGGTAAAATGTCTTTTACCGCCTCACTCCTCACGCTTCACCCCTCACCGGTCATCTATTGTTTTTCGGCGGTCTTTATACCCGAGCCGTCCCTGAGTTTGTCCAATGGTCTGAGGACGATCTTATCCCCCGCCTTGACGCCGCTTGTCACCTGCAGCATGTCACCCACACGTGGACCGGTCGTGACAGCGGTCTTGATTGCTTTATCATCCTTTACCAGAAAAACGGATTTCGCTCCTTCCCTGTCCAGCACCGCCTGGGGATTGACCGCCGTTACCGGCCGTTGCTCTTCGGCCTTCACCGGTCTCTCCAGAAAAGCAACCTTGGCGCTCATCTCAGGCAGTATGCGCCGATCCTGGTCGACAAATTTGACCTTCACCATTACCGTCGCCTTGGAGCGGTCTGCAGTAGGCACAATGGTATGGGTAATGCCGCGAAAACGTACATCCGGCAGTGCATCGAGGGTGATCTCACATGGCTGTCCCACCTTGATTTTCCCCAGGTTGGACTCCGAAACGTCAGCCTCCACCTGGAGCGAATCCATATCGGCAATGGTGACGACTGCTGCCTTGGCATTGGCCGCAGCCCCCAGCGGGGTAACAATGTCCCCCACGTCGGCATCCTTGGTCAATACCACCGCATTGAAAGGAGCGCGGATCAGGGTGTAATCCAGCTGGGCCTCCGCGCCACGTAATGCTGACGACAGCGCAGCGATATTTGCCTCGGCAGCGGCTACTCCGGCCTTTGCCCGCTTGAACCTGGCCTCGGCAGCATCAAAGTCGGCCCTTGCCACCACACCATGGGTAACCAGCTCCTTCTGCCGATTGAAGCTGAGGCTGGCGTCGTGCAGTTCCGCCTTTGCCTGTTCCAGCACCGCCCGGGCATTGTTGAGGTTCGCCGCGGCCTGCCCACGGACAGCGGTTGCATCCTTGTTCTCCAGCCTTGCGATGATCTGCCCCTGTTGCACCCGGCTCCCTTCTTCCACCCCCAGCCATTCCAATTGAGCAGTGGTCTTGGAGGCGACGGCGGCCTTGCGCTGGGCAACCACATAGCCGCTGGCATTAAGGAGGGTGAAGGCCTGGGATGGGTAGATCTGGGAGACGGTGGCTACTTCCACCTCCACCCGTGGCGCCAGAACCCCTTTTGCAGCAAGAATGGCGAGAATAACGGCCACCACACCAATAATCCAGACCAGCGGCCGCTTATGCCGTGGTCTGCCGGCGGCAACCACTGTCTTGTCAATCTTCAACCGGTTCAGATCGTTATCAGCCATCGATCAACTCCACTGCTTTAAGAAATAAACAGTAAATAGCACCGTTCAAGCGCCTTGGAAAGGGGATAATTGAAACCTGGGGCGGGAAAACAAAAACAGGCGGAGCAAAACAGCTGCTTCGCCTGAATGATATTTGCCTGGAACCTCAAATTTACTGAGCGACCACTTCCAGAATACCGAACATACCCTTTTCCCGGTGACTTTCCAGAAAAGGAAGTTTTTTGTCACAGAAAAACTGATACCTCCCCACTTTGGTCGGCGTAAATTTTACCGTTTTGGGTTCCTTATCCAGCTCCACGGCAAAGTCAATTCCCGCATCCGGCGCCCGGAGTACAATGGTATGGGGAACAGCTCCCGGCTCTTTCCTGACCTTCAGTTCCACAGGCAAGTTGGCCTTTACCACAATATGTTTGGGAGTGAAGAAATAGCTCCCCCCGACCACATCAACCTGCTGGACTCCATCATTATCGGGAACTGCCCGGAAGGCTTTTTCTTCTCCATGGGCATTAAAGGCAAAAGCGAGACATAGAAGGGCCATACCGATAAATCCGTTTTTTCCCATTTTGAGGCTCCTTGGCGACTAGTGTCACGTGCGGCTAATTCTTTCGGTGAACTAACCGCACGGGACACTAGTGCAGCTTTTTCATCATCTCGCGCATGAATGCAGGAAGGTCGCCAGGCTCACGGGAAGTCACCAGATTGCCGTCGACAACCACCTCCGTGTCTTCATAACGGGCTCCGGCTTCTTTCAGTTCGTCAACCACCGTATTGTAGCAGGTGGCCTTTCGCCCCCTGAGCAAACCGGCGGATATCAGTGTCTGCGGTCCGTGACAGATTGCCGCCACCGGTTTGTTCTGCTCGAAGAAAAAACGGGCAATTTCCTGGGCCTTGGCTTCCTTTCTTACGGTTTCCGGGGCCTTGCCTCCGGGCAGGACTAAAATGGTGTAATCAGCTGGCTTCACCTCGCCAAGAGTCATATCCACCGGCACTTCATAGCCATGCTTGCCCTTGATGAGACCGGTTTTCACGGAGGCGAGGACAACGTCCACACCTGCCTCCTTGAGGCGATAATATGGTACCAGCAGCTCGGAGTCCTCAAAATTGTCTGCACTGATGAACAATGCTTTCATTTTGTCCTCCTCGTCAGCTCTGTTGCTGACTATTTAGTGTCCATCCGGAAACTCCGGATGTGACACTAGCAGTTTCCAGATCGGAAATGAGGGATTTTTTGTCCTGGCAAGGAAATCAAGGGGTTGCGCGGAGGCGTACATCAGTACGCCGCACAAGCAAGCCCGCAGGTTGACACCGCCAGGACAAAAAAGAGCCGTTTCCGGATGGAAACTATTTGATCCGTGCCTCCACTGCCTGCCAATTGATGTTTTTGAAAAACGCCTCGATGTAGTCTGCCCGCTTCAGCCCGTAATCCAGCATGAAGGCATGTTCGAACACATCCATGATCAAAAGCGGGTTACCCCCTGACGGGTGGGCGGTATCATGCTCGTTGATCCAGAAGTTGATGAGCCTGCCGCTGTCGGGGTCCTGGTAAAGGACTGCCCAACCGATGCCGCGCATGGCGCCGGTCGCCCTGAAATCCTTTTCCCATAGCTCAAGGGTGCCGAAGCTTTCGGCAACCTTTTGCCGGAATTTGGATCCCATTTCACCCGCCGGTTTGCCCAGGTTCTCAAAGTAGTATTCATGCAGGCGCATGCCGTTGAATTCCCAGCCCAGACGCCTTTTCAGTTCGCCGAATGCCGGTGTCGCCCCCTTATCCTCCTTGAGCAACTGCTCCAGAAGTTCCAACACCTTGTTGGTATTGGTCACATACCCCTGATAGAGAGTAAAGTGATTGTTGAGAAGGGCGTCGCTGAAACCTTCCATACCCTTTAGTTTCGAGTAATCCTTAGCGGCATAAGTCATAATCATTTCTCCCGTTTTCTTTAGCAGTAATGAATACTTTGAATGAATGCTCATTGACCGATCTTTCTCCCTAAACGTTATCATGCACCATATGAATTGCAAATTAATGCCGGATCATCGTTCCTCAATCTCCACAGCCGCTACCTCCACATCAGGCCGTTCCTCCACCAGCCACTCTTCCAGGCGCTCCAGCAGGCGACGGGCAATGACCCCACTCTCAGCCACGGTGGCAAATGCCAGAACTGCCGTATCCTTGCGGTCATGGTGCTCGACCTCCGCCGCGGCAACATTGAACCTGTTGCGACTCCTGGCCAGGACGCTCTTGATGATCCCCCTTTTTTCCTTAAGTGTTTGCGCCGTCAGAAAAAGCTGGATCCGGCAGGCATAGACGCGCATGGCAAGACTCCTTTGGCAGGCTGTTGAAAAATTTTCAGCAGCGGAGCATGGAGCACCGGCTCCTCAGACTTTGCTGAATTCAGGTATATCGTAGGCCAACTTCAAGTTACACAGACCTTTTCCGGCACTATGCCGCCCCATGGAAGTGGAAACAACAAGTTGCAAAAGGAACGCAGGCATGCTATGTGCTCTGTGAAGTAAAAAATTAATGTAAGGGGAGAAAATCATGAAGAAAGTTCTGTCATCTGTCGTTGCAGCACTCGTAGCCATTGCCTTTGCCGGAGTAGTTTTCGCCGCTGAGCCTGCTAAAGAAGCAGCTCCTGCAGGTCTGCCCGCCGGACATCCGCCCATTGCCCAGGAAGTGAAGAAGCCGGCTAAGAAAAAAGTGGCTAAGAAAAAAGCAGCCAAAAAAGCCGAGAAGAAAGAAGAAACACCTGCCGCTACTCCGGCTGCCCCCGCTGCACCTGCAAAATAAATTTATCTCTTGCCGGCAAAAAAGCCGCATCCTTCAGGGCGCGGCTTTTTTGTCTTCAAATGAAACGTAATGGCTAAATTCAAAGATCACCGGCTGGCACCAACTATTTTTCCCCCAGCAGCGCCAATGCCTCCCGGGATTGGGGCAACCCCTGCTCTGCCGCCTGGCGATACCACTTTATCGCTTCGCGTAGGTTCTTCTCCACTCCTTTGCCGTCTTCATAGAGGACGGCCAGGTTGTGTTGGGCGATCGGATTCCCCTGCTCCGCTCCCCTGCGGAACCACCTCATGGCCTCTTTCAGGTCCTGTTTTACCCCTTCGTTTCTCACATACATGGACCCAAGGACGCATTGGGCCTGCGGATCGCCCTGAGCGGCTGCCTTCATGCACCATTTTGCCGCCTCATGCTTGTCCTGCTCCACTCCCCAGCCATTGTAATACATGCAGCTCAGGTTGAACTGGGCATCCACATCACCCTGTTCGGCAGCCAGGCGGAACCACCTGGCACCTTCCGTATCGTCCTGCCTGACCCCTTCACCACTTGAATATGCCAGCCCAAGGGCATTTTGCGCCTGTGCATGGTGATGCCCTGCAGCCTCCAAAAACCAGCGGATCGCTTCCCGCCTGTCTTTTTCAATGCCCCACCCGGTAAAAAGCATGCAACCCAGTTCATATTGGGCCTGGGCATAGCCATCGCGAGCTGCTTTCTTTATCAATGAAACGCGATTCTGCTTTTCCACTGGTGAAATATCATCGATCTCAAAGAAATCCGCACTGTTTCCCTCTGCCGCACCACCTCTGATGGAGGCTATGTCCCCCCCTTCATAGACTGCTGCAGCGTCCCGATTAATTTCAGCCAACGCCCAGTTGGAGAAAAAAATCACCCAGAAAAAAATCACTCCGGAATAGAAGGTTTTCATCCTACACCCCTTTGCAGCCTTGCCAGCAAAATATATTCAGTGAGAGGAAGCCGTTTCCCTTGATTTGGAATCGCTTCTTCTTTCTTTCGCTCTGTATTCCGTTTTAGCGCTCCTCAGCGGATCGCGACCGATCTGCACCCATTCCGTAGACCGATGAAAGCCGATTATTTTATGCTCAGCTATCAGTTCATCCAGATGTTCATCGGCGACGACATCGTAAATATTGTCCTTAAATAGAACGAGAATGCCCATCATCATTTCCTTAGCAAGATTTAATGATTTATAATTATATCGTATTAATTTTTTTTGCAATTATTTTTTTGCTTTTTCTGGAACTTTTTTCATCAGCAGAAAAGAGCAATGGGGGATAATCAGCAGACAGCGAGTGTCCTGTGCGGTGACTCCCATTAGCAGACAGGAAATTCGCCACGGGCCAGAGTCAGGCAAAAATCACCCATCCGGTCCAGATTGCGATGAATAATTTCTTCGACACTATTCCGGAGATCCACTGTCAGTCCATCTTCCATCAATAAGCGGACTGAGACCATCTGCGGCTGATCTATGGGGGTACCGATCCTGTTCAGGAGCAGTACATATACCTCCTGGATCCTGTCGGTGCTTTGGTAGATTTCCCGGGCAAGATGGTTTGCCAGGAAATTGTAAATCTTGCCCACGTGGCTAACCGGGTTCTTACCGGCTGCGGCCTCAGTTCCCATGGGCCTGTTCATGGAAATCAGGCCATTGACCCTGTTGCCACGGCCTACTTGGCCCGAATCTGCATCTTCGGCAGATGTACCAAGCAGACTGAGATAAATGCCGTCAAGCCCCATGCCGGGCACATCCAGACAGTTGTATGCAATACCGGTCTTGAAACTATATTTGCCAGTTGCGATAAATTCCTGCATTGCCTTTACTATCGAGGTTTTTCTTGCGAAGTATTCTTGCTCGGACCCTATGAACCGGGCCAGCAGCGGCATGGCGACAGTCAATTCAAGGGAGTCGTCCTGCCTGAGCCCCATGATTTTCACATCTTCGCCGGTGTCGGGAAAATCACCCTTGAAGCCATTAGAATTAAGGTAATGTTCCAGATCGAGCACCAATTGTTCCGTGGCGCTCAGTGGATAATAGCCGACGGCAGCGGAAGTATCGTTGGAAACCCGGGTCTGACCGGGCCGGGCAAAGATGCCGGTCAGCTCTTCGGAACCGGGAGCCAGTACAACCCTGTAATTCAGATCATGATCGGGATCGACAAAGCGCAGATTGTCGATAAACCATCTTTTTGCTGCAGACACTGCTATTTCGCCAACCGCCACCTCTTCCCCGAAGGCTCTGAATGTGGCACGGTCGCCAATAATCATTTCCATCGGCTGCAGAATTCTGCCGCCGCCGAAATGCTTCTCCACCCTGCCTGCAGCGAGAAGGCTCTTGTCGATGTTATGATGAAGGATGGTGCCGAACCGGCGCAGGTATTCCTGGGATAAAGCGACGGAAATGGCGTCCATGACCGCATCGCAGATGTAATCAGGGTGCCCGATCCCCTTTCGCTCGACTATTTCCACCCGCTGGGCAGCAACAGCCTCACCTTTGGCAGCTTCAATTCGAATCATGTTAAAATTATACCCGTTTAATTTGCAGGGGAAAGAGACCCCTTGGCAATTGCATTTTCAGCTTCTTTTCCATATACTTCCTTTTTTTATAGTTCCGATCAGGGATGGCAACAATGGCAAGATTACCCGCAGAATGGGAAGAACAGGATGGGGTGCTGGTGGCATGGCCCCACGAAGACAGTGACTGGCGGCCGTGGCTCGGGGCGGTGGAACCGGTTTTCGTGGAAATTGCCAAGCAGATCAGCCGCCAGGAAAGGGTAGTGGTCGTTGCTCCCGAGACCTCACCTGTTGCAGACAAGCTCAAAGATGCCGGTGCAGTGATGGAAAGGATCTTTTTCAGGCAGCTGCCTACCAATGACACCTGGTCGAGGGATTTCGGCCCGATTACGGTCCAGGAGGGCAAAAAAACACTCCTGCTGGATTTCGGTTTCAACGGCTGGGGATTGAAATTTGCCGCCGATAGAGACAACCAGGTGAGCCGCCGACTCCATGAGGGGGGGATTTTCGGCTCTATACCGCTGAAAACCGTCGGCCTGATCCTGGAAGGTGGAAGCATTGAAAGTGATGGCAGAGGCACCATACTTACCACCGCCGAATGCCTGTTGGATGCCAACCGTAACCCGCACCTCGGCAAAACGGACATTGAAACGGCCCTGGCCGAGCTCCTGGGTGCAGGACACTTCCTCTGGCTGGAAAACGGTTTTTTGGCAGGAGATGATACGGACAGCCACATCGATACCCTGGCCAGGCTCTGCCCGGACGACACCATTGCCTATGTCAGGTGCGACGACCCTCAGGATGAGCATTATCAGGCGCTGAAAGCCATGGAGGAGGAACTTGTCCGTTTCAGAACCAGGGAAGGGCGTCCTTACAGGCTGGTGCCGCTCCCCTGGCCGGAGGCCAAATATGACGAGGATGGGGAGCGTCTGCCGGCCACCTACGCCAACTTTCTCATCATCAATAACGCGGTGCTGGTCCCCACCTATCAGGATAACAGCGATCGGGCAGCCCTGGCAGCCATAGCTGAGGCCTTCCCCAGGCATGAGGTAATCGGCATTGATTGCCTGCCGCTGATCCTCCAGCATGGCTCACTGCATTGCGTCACCATGCAGTTGCCCAAAGGAACGCTTATATAAATATTGATGCAGATAAAAGAGGTAACGTATGAAAAACATCGTCATCGGCCTGGTTCAGCAGAGCTGCAGTGCCGACAGGAAAGAAACCATTTCCAAAACCATAGCCGGCATCAGGGAAGCTGCCGCGAAAGGTGCGGAACTTGTCGTCCTGCAGGAGCTGCACTGCGGCCCCTATTTTTGTCAGACGGAGGATACCGACTGCTTCGATCTGGCAGAGTCCATTCCCGGCCCATCCACCGAGGAATTCGGCGCCATTGCCAAGGAGTTGGGGGTGGTGATCGTCACCTCCCTTTTTGAGCGGCGCGCGCCCGGACTCTACCACAACACGGCGGTGGTGCTGGAAAAGGACGGTTCCATCGCCGGGAAATACCGGAAAATGCATATCCCCGACGACCCCGCCTTTTACGAGAAGTTCTATTTTACCCCCGGTGACCTGGGCTTCGAGCCGATACAGACTTCGGCAGGCAAGCTGGGGGTGCTGGTCTGCTGGGACCAGTGGTATCCGGAAGCGGCCCGGCTGATGGCCCTGGCCGGGGCAGAACTACTCATCTACCCCACCGCCATCGGCTGGGACCCCAATGATAACGATGCTGAAAAAAAGCGGCAGTTGGATGCCTGGATCACCATCCAGCGCAGCCATGCCGTAGCCAATGGTATTCCGGTGGTGAGCGTCAATCGGGTCGGTTTCGAAGCAGATCCAAGCAAGGTGGGGGCAGGGATTGAGTTCTGGGGCAACAGTTTCGTTGCCGGTCCCCAGGGAGAATTCCTGGCTCAAGGGAAAAATGAAGGGGAAGAGGTGCTGGTGGTAAAGATCGATGGCGACCGCAGCGAAAACGTCCGCCGTATCTGGCCGTTCCTGCGCGATCGGCGCATTGATGACTACGGCGATCTTTTGAAAAGATACCGGGATTAAGAGCCGGCATAAAGGTTAAATCTATGGCCATACATGAGAAGGAACTGCTGGAAGCACTCTCCAGCAGCCACATCCTTGCTTCCATGATCACCCCGGCGGTGCTGATATCCGCCTGCGGCACCCTGATCTTTTCCACCTCTGGCCGATTGGGACGGCTTTTCGACCGGGTAAATTCCATGAAGAGCGAGGTGGAAGGGATGCTGGTGGGAAAGTTCACCCTGCACGAAGAGCGGCTGACTCATATCCGTCAGCAACTGGCCAGGCAGCGGGTGCGCTCCATCCTCATCCAGCGGTCACTGGCAGCCCTTTATACCGCAACCGCCCTTTTCATCGCTTCCAGCCTGGCCATAGCCTTCAATGTGGCATTCGGCAGCCCGGAAACCAGCTGGATTTCCACAGCAATAGCCCTTCTCGGCGGGTTGTTTCTTTTTGCGGCCAGTGCGCTGCTCCTCTACGAGAGCAGGTATAACCTGACCTTCATCAACAGCCACATCGACTTCATTGGTTTCCTTGAAAACAATTGCCCCAAAGGGGACGACACCGCGCCTAAACCACCCGAATGACGAATTCCGGACAGGAGGCGGCGCAGTAGCCGCAGAGGATGCAGGTTTCCTCATTCACCCGTGCCTTTCCATCAACTACGGACAATGCTCCGCTGGCACAGGCATCGAGGCAATTCTCGCATCCTTTGCAGAAATTGCCCATGATCCTGAGGCTGCGCCGCCTGCTTTCCAACCCTTTCCACGTTTCCTCGTCTGCAACATCGTCGTGAAAGAGTGCAAGATTGGCGTCGATCTCAGCCTCTGAGAGCATGCCGATTGCCACGCCATCCACACCCGCCACATTGAGTACGTAGCGGATCGCCTGCCGCGCCTGGGGAATCAGATTGCCGCCAGCCAGGGCTTTCATGGCGTATATCCCCTTGCCGGCCGCCTTACAGGCCCGAATGGCCGCCGACATCTCTTCGGCGCTGCCGTCGATAATCCCCATGCCGTTCATGTTGATCAGGGGGTGAATGACCTCGACCTCAGGATGGTCTGCAGCCTTGCGGATGGCAGATATGTAATGGGAGGATAGTCCCACATGGGCAATCTTCCCCTCTTCCTTCATCTTCAGCAGTTCTTCCAGCACCTCTTTCCTTTCAGTAAAGGGATCGGCAATCTTAGCCCCATGGAGATGGACCACATCGAAACATTCCAGCCCCAGTTCGCGCAAGCCCCGCTCCACATGAGCCCGTGCAAGGGCGCCGTCGGGTGCATGGGTCTTGGTGACGATATGGACCTTGCCTTTAAAACCATCCAGGGCCGCCTTGATATGGGGGTAGCTCTGGTATAGCTCAGCCGTATCCAGCAAGTTTATGCCCCGCTCAAGGCCATGACGGATCAGCCGACCTCCTTCTTCCGGGCTCAACCCGGCCTGCAACGGCCCGAGAGGCAAGGTACCGAAGACGAGTGGATTTATGGTGAGTCCTGTGTTGCCCAATGTTGCCTGTTTCACTGTTATTCCTCCTGTGATGAGACTCAGTAGTGTGGAGGCGGCTCCTCTTCAGACGGCAGCCTGTTGAGAGAGGGATCCAGGGCTTGCAGCTGTTCCTTGATGGTCTGCACTTCCGAGCGCAAAAGGTCGATCATCCGCTGCTGCTCCATGACCACGTCATTTAATTCCTGGATTGTATTTTCCTGATGCATCATATGAATTTCCAGATCTGTCAATCGTGATTCGGTCATTTTTTCCTCCCTATTCACCCTTCATTCTTGATTCTTGACACTGATCACATACTTCAAGTAGCGCCCCTCGGCAAAGGTAACCGGATAGGGAAAATCCGGCGGCTGACCGAAGAGTCCTGTGATTCTCAGTTCGCATTTGGCCTGCAGTGAACCACGGCGCAGCTCCTTTAGATAATCCGCCACATCCACCTTCTGGTGGTTGGAGGAAGTGATCAGGAGACCGCCATCTGCAAGGAGCGGCAGAGCCGCTGCGACCAGATCCGACGTGCCGCCGCGGGTGGTGAAGCGGCTTTTGGCCGTGGTGGAAAAGGATGGAGGGTCCATGATGATGATATCATAGCTTTTCCCCTGCCGTTGCATATCCTGCAAAACATCGAAACAGTCACCGACGACGAATTCATAGCGACGGGGATTGAGACGGTTGGCGCCGAAATTGGCTTTCCCCCACTCCAGGTAACTTGCCGAGGCATCGACACTGGTGACGAGACTGGCTCCGGAAGCGGCAGCAGCAACAGAAAACGCAGCCGTATAGGCAAAAAGGTTGAGCACCCTCTTCCCCCTGGCCCGCCCCATAAGATCGCGGCGGTTCTGCCGCTGGTCGATGAAAAGGCCCGTATTTAGCCCCAGTTCAAGGTTGACGAGGAAGTTCAGACCATTTTCCTGCACCTGCAGGGGTTGGCTTGCAGCCGTGCCGCAGAGCAGGCGGCCATATATTTTATTGTCGCTGGAGGCTTCAAGCTCCCTGGTCTTTTGCGGCCGGTCCTTCTCGTAAATCCCCTTTGGCGAAAGAAGCTCCTGCAACCCCAGGGTAATAAGCTTCAGGTGCGGCCGCCAGCCGCTGCAATAGAGTTGTACCATTAGATAATCGCCATACCGGTCGACAGTCAGCCCGGGCAGTCCGTCCCCCTCACCATTGACCAGCCTGTAGGCATTTGAATCGGAGAGGTCGGCATGGTCAGTACGGAGTTGGATTGCTGCGCGTAGCCTTTTCCCAAGCCATTCCCTGTCCAGCCGCATCCGTTTGCGGGACAACACCCGCGCCACAATACGGTCAATTGGGTCCAGCAAAGCCATGGCCAGAAAATGGCCGTTGTCGTCAACAAGTTCAATGAGCTCACCGGTTTTGCCGTCCGGCCATCTGCGGGTATACGAGTCGGCGATGATCCATGGGTGGCCCAGCGCCAGCATGCGCGCCGTCTCGGGTCCAACCTTGTATTGTTCCTGCATTGTTTAACCCCATTATAAAAGACAGGTTTTTAGAGGCAGGAATTCTACCCTGATATCCAGCCTCAACCAAGCTAAAAATACTTCAAAAAGAGCCTTCCTTCTGCTACCTTGCTTTGCACCAAAACATGGAGAAACGAATCATGACCGACATGCCACAATCAAGCGGCGAACGCCACATCGAAAAGATCATGGAGCAGCTGGATCCCGAATCCGAGCGTTATCAAGTGCTGGACACCGCAAAAAAATTCAAGTCGTCTTGGGTGGAATTGGGGGACAAACTGCTGCAGGTGAGTTCCCGTGGTCACTTCCGGGAATGGGGTTATCAGAGCTTCGAGGATTATTGTGTCCAGGAGATCCGCATCAAGAAAGGAACTGCTGAAAAGCTCACCCTCGCCTACCGCTACATGGAAAAGCAGGAACCGGAGCTCTTGACCCAGCGCAATCCATTGAAGCCTTTGCCTGACTTTCGTTCTGTGGACCTGCTACGCCAGGCCAAGGAAGAAAAGGGCTTCAGTGACGATGAGTATGCCCAGTTGCGCAAAAGCATCGTCGAAGAGGAGCGGAGTCACCCGACAGTCCTCAAGCGCTTCAAGGAAGTGGCAGCCGGCCACGACACCGAGGAGCCGGACCCCCTGATCCCGGTCAAGGCCAGCCTTTCTGCAGCAAGACGTCTAGATACTGCACTGGCTGGCGTGCCAGAGGTACCGGCTGAATTCAGAGACAATGTGGTCAACCTCATACTATACCTGGAGGAAACACTACAATCCCTTGATATATCAGCCAGTTCCCGGATGGAGGCCGATTCTTGACATTGATTCATCCAATGGCATAGTTAATTCAGACTAATATTAATATGTCAAAGGAGAAGCCAAGATGAAAGCAAACGCCCTGCTGGCAACCGCCATTATTGCCCTCTCTTTCACCGGTACAGCCTATGCCGTGGGAGAGGACAAGGTAGTAGAGTTTACCGGGAGCCCGAAAGGGGTTGTGGTCTTCAACGGACAGGCTCATAAAAACGCCGGCATCACCTGTGGCGACTGCCATAATCCCGCCGTATTCCCTGAAATGAAGAAAGGTAGCGTAAAAATAGTCATGAGTGATCTCTACGCCGGCAAATACTGCGGCAAATGCCACGACGGCAAGAAGGCCTTCAAGATCGCCGACAATTGCGTGCGTTGCCATCGCGACCAGAAGAAACCAGATGGCTCGAAGGAAAAAACCGAGTAACGGTCCCTATCAGTTGCAGAAAACAAGAAACGGCAGCGAAAAAATTCGCTGCCGTTTTTTGTAACCATTCTACCATCGACTGATCTTAGTGTTTCTCCACCGCGGCAGACTTCGCCGGACCATTCATCCGGATCGCCGTAGCAAATTCCATCCAGAAGATAAGATAAATTGAGACCATCAGGGAAAGACCGATGTTGGAATTTTCGGCACCGAGCGCTTTGGTGAGGATCGGTGAAGCGAAGCCAGCTCCGAGGGTGCCGGTGGCCCTTTCCAGGAGGTAGAAGACCGGAAGTGTCAATAAGGTACCTACCACCATGATGGCAATGCCGCGACCACGCTTCATCCAGTATTTGGGAGAGAAGCCGTACATGCGCATGAAGATGACCACCCAGATGATCCATACGGAATAATCGACAGCTGCGTCAGGCAGGGCAAGCTTGTTTTTGACCAGCACAACCTCAAGAACGGTAACGGCGGCCAACAGGGTGAACATCCAGGAAAACTTCTCATTTGCCTGAGTCTGCCAATTGCGGCTGTCAGGGGCGGCAGATTCCTGGGCGTTGTGGTTATGTGTGCCGAGGGCCGAGAAGAGAATGGCAAACCAGATGCCGGCATTGTGAAAAAGGAGTGAAGCATGATTGCCGGCAACGTTGGCGATGCGGGCCATCGGATCGCGGGCAAAGTCAGCTGCAATCCTCATCAGGAACAGGTTTACCAGGATAGAACAGATGGTGATGGCCGCCAGGGTAAAGATCCTCCTCGGCAGGAGGTAGGGGTCGACCCGATCGGGAAATCCAAGGATAAAGGCAAACCAGATCAGGTACATGATAAGAGGAATACCGAAGCAGATGCCGTAAACGGAGTTGCCGGCAAAATCGCCGCTCTGGGCATAGATGACATATTTTTCTTTAACGTTAGGATCAGTGTTTGCAGCCTTGACAATATCCTTGGGCACTTTTTTCACATGGGGCAGAAGTCCCATAGCATACCAGCCGTGATCACCCTGGGTGGTGTCCACAACCCAGTACTGATCCCCCATCATCTCGTCGAGGCCCTGGAAAATGCGCATGGAGAACGCAGAGCACAGCGTCACCACGACCAGAAGCAGAATTATGTTAGTTAATTTCATCGGCATGATATGTATACCTCCAAGAGTTAGTGTTGATGTTTTTCCAGCGGCACAGTAAAAAGCTCCATATGCAACGCGTGCTGTGACTTCCGAATGAGGCGTAGCAGCGCTACGCCGCAGTGAAGGAAGGTGCAGCAGAAGGCAGCAGATGGACTTTTGACGAAGCCGCCTTATTCTTTGTGGGTGGTCCAGAACATCGACACCGCATTCGCGGCAAACAGCCCATAAAGCCACATGGTGTTCCAGGCCGGACCTGACCAATGGCTGCCACGACCGCCACCCACTACACCGGAGGCGATGATAATGCCGAAAAGAGCGGTAAAGGAAACCATTGCCACTGCCCTGAGAATTGCACTGTTACGCCAAGTGTGCCGCTCCAGGTCCTCAATCCTTGCCAACAGTTCAAGCTCTTTTTCGCTCATCTTTTTTCTCCTTTATAAGTGAAATAAATACAAAAGCTCCTGCCAGAGTCATTGCTGCAGGCACATAAAAAGCATTGAGATGCAGACTAAGATTGTAAAGCATGGTGTTACCTCCTTAGTAAATCAGCATTTTGCTGGTTCGAAACTTTCCTTGGGCAGTCGGTCAGACAGTTCCTGGTATTTCAGACACTCTTTGTACCGACAACTGCAATACTTTATGATCTGATTGACGTCGTGCGGCGATATGTAACCGCACCCCACATCGCAAAAGTCATCGTTTTTTCCGTAGAAGGGACAAACTGTCTCAACCTTCATTGGGACCTCATATGTGTAAGCCTGAAGGCTTTGCTGGTAGCTGTACAGGATGACATCGGATCAGCCTCCCAACATCACCGATATCATCCCCTACAATGAAAGGAGCAACTGTAAACAGTATAAGCAACCCCCGTACCAAAGGGAAAACTAACAATAAATACTTTACGTAACAGATACTTAGGCAGAAATATCCAAAAAATGGAGGGGCGGCCTTTTGCAGATGTGCAAGGCAGATTAACAGGTTCCAGGTGATAGCATGAACCATAAAAGCATTGTATTATTATGAAGTTACATTGATGGAGGGGACATACATGGTGCTTTTTGCAGAAATGCGAAGCCACTATTGTTTTTTGCAAATCTGCAAATACGGGGAAAGGTGAATTCTTCAGTTAATCAGCAGTAGTCTTCTTTCTTGATGTTGTATTTCTTGATCTTGCGGTAGATGGTAGCCATGTTCATGCCAGCCTCGCGGGCCGCGGCCTCTATGTTGCCGCAGTTCTTGCGCAGCAGTCCCTTCAGATAATCGGTTTCGAAGCGGGAAAGAGCCCTGTTGTATTCTCCCTCATCCAGCGAAGTCTGGCCTTCTTCATGGGTGGAAGGAAGCTCTATGAACTGGGAGATGATAGGCAGGCCGATGTATTCGCCGGTCTCCATGGCGAGACATGCCTCGATCACATTTTTCAACTGGCGGATATTGCCTGACCAGTCATATGAAAGAACTGCCTCCATCGCCTCAGGGGAAAGGCCCTTGATAGAGGTATCGAACTTCTTGTTCTGCAGGGCAATGAAGTGGGCTGCCAGCAGGGGGATATCCGCTTTCCTTTCACGCAGGGGGGGAAGGTGAATATTTACCACATTAAGCCGATAGTAGAGATCCTCACGGAACCCTCCGTTTTTAACTGCCTGCTTCAGATCAGAGTTTGTGGCAGAGAGTATGCGGACATCCACCTTGGTCGGGGTTGTATCGCCAATCCGATGAAATTCCTGTTCCTGGAGGAATCTGAGCAGGGTTTTCTGCACATTCATGGGCAGGTTCCCAACCTCGTCGAGGAAAAGGGTTCCGCCGTCTGCCGCCTCCAAAAGCCCCTGTCGGTTCTCCTTGGCCCCGGTGAAAGCACCCTTTTTGTAGCCGAAAAGTTCACTTTCCAGCAGTGATTCCGGCAGGGCGCCACAGTTGATGGCCATGAACTTGTTTTCCTTGCGCAGGGAGTTGTAGTGGATGGCCTGGGCGATCAACTCCTTCCCGGTTCCGGACTCGCCGGTGATCAAAACCGAGGTGTCCCTGATGGCAATTTTCTCCACCCTTTCCAGTACTGCTTTAAGCGAGTCGGAAGCGCCGATGATATTGTCAAAGCGGAATTTTCCCACCAGTTCTTCCCGCAATTCCCGGTTTTCCACGATCAACTGGTTATGTTTCAGGGCGTTTTTCACCCGATACAGGAGCTCCTCCGGTTCGAAGGGTTTGGTCAACATGTCATAGGCACCACGGCGTAGAGCCTGAATGGACATTTCCACCGTGGCATACGCTGTCACCATGATTACCGGGATGGCAGGATCCTTCACCTTCAGCCTTTGCAGTACTTCCAGTCCATCCATCACCGGCATTTTTATATCCGTAACCACCAGGTCCCATTGTCCCGCCTCGAACTCCTCCACCGCCTCGAAGGATCTCAGGTACGACTTGGTCCTATAGCCGTTATCAAGCAGGACCGCCTCCATCATCCGGCACAGCCCTTCCTCGTTATCGATCACCATCACTCGTTTTGCATCGCTCATCAGTCAGTCCTTGCACGTTTTTAAAGCCAGCTACAACTTTTTTAAAATTCTTCCCGCTCAAGGGGAAGTTTTACCACGACCGTCGTGCCCCGCCCCTGCTCACTCTCTATGGTAATCTCCCCCTGATGCTGCTCGATGATCTGCTTGGTAATGGCCAGGCCCAAGCCCGTTCCTTTAGTCTTGGTGGTGAAAAACGGCTCGAAGATCTTTTCCAGGTTTTCAGGGGAGATACCTGCCCCATTGTCGGCAAAAGTCAGAAAGATGAAGCTGTTCTCAAGCCTGCTGCCGACAATGAGACGACCACCGCTCTGCATGGCAGCGCCGGAATTGAGGATCAGGTTGATGGCCACCTGGCGCAGCTGATCCCCGTCCGCCATGATGGTGGGCAACTCACCAGCGAATTCCTTTACCACGGAAACGTGGTGCATATCAGTATGATTGGCGGCAAAATCGACGATCTGATCGAGCAGAGCATTGATATCGGTATTTTCCAGAGTCGGTTTCGGGGTCCGGGCATAACTGAGCAGGTCCTGGACGATCTTCTTGCAGCGTTTGCTTTCCCGCTTGATCTCATGGACAAACCGGTAATTGGGGTCATCCGGTGACAGCTTTCCTTCCAGGTATCCGGCATAGCCCAGTATTACCCCGAGTGGATTATTGATCTCATGGGCCACCCCTGAAGAAAGAACCCCCAGCGAGGCCATCTTTCCTTGCTGGGCCAGATTGGCCGCCATCTCCTTGTTGCGGTTGATGATCCTGGTCATGTGGTTGAAGGCCTTGGCCAGTTCGCCCAGCTCGTCGTCGGCATCCACAGCCATCCGCTCATTGAAACGCCCCTGCTTTACCTTGCGGATGACCTCGATCATGTGGTTGATGGGATCGGTAAGCACCTTGGAAGCGAGAAAGACCAGCGCCGCGGCAATGATGCAGACAAGGATGGTGAGAACGATCATGCTTTCAAGGATGCGCCGATTGATATCCTTGGCTTCTTGATAAAATTCATCTTCATAGGAGCCGACCGCCACAACCCAGTCCCATGGCTGGAAATACTCATAACGTACGATTTTCATCCGCGGCACGCTGTCCCCGGCATTTTTCCACGGATAGCGGATCCAACCGGTCTTGTTGACACACATCTCCCGGATAAACTCATTCCCGTCTGAATCTTTGGCATCGAGGAAATTTCTCCCCTCGCCGCCGGGATGAACGGTAAAGTTACCCTTGCTGTCCATGCAGAAGATATAGCCGGTCTTACCCACCTGCTTAGCTTTTATCTTTGCCTTCAACTCGGCAAAGGCGCGCTTTTCAAAATTGACATCCCCGTAGGTCTCTTCCAGATAACCGCCTGCAGCAATAATCCAGTCCCACTCCTTGAAATACCGGTAAGCAACAACCTTTTTCCGCGGCGCCTTGTCCCCGAGAATGGCGTTTCGCCAGGGATAGACAATGAAAAGAACTTCTCCCGATCTGGATTTGAGCGCCCGCTGGCACATCTCGCGGATGAAGTATCTGCCGTTTTCGTCCTTCTCGTTATAGACGTTGTCGCCTTCGCGGGCAATGTGGACCTGCAGATCACCCTTACTGGACATGGCATAAATATAGCCGGTCTCCCCCACGTTGACCTTTTTCAGAGCCTTTCGGGCCTCAAGCATGGCGGTCGCCGGATCGATGTGGCCGCTCTTCATCTGCCGATGTTCGGCTTCCACCATATTGTAGGCCAGGTTTGTCAGTGTCGCCAGTTCAAGGTTGAAACTGCGCTCCTTGTCCTGCTTGTAGACCTGAAATTGCTGATGGTGAGACTTGAGAAGATCAATGGTGAAGCTGGCCATGTGCTCCAAATCAGCCTTACTGGTCTGGGTTATGCCCAGATAGGCCTGCTGGGTGGAAATATAGCCGATCACTCCGCCAACGAGGAAGATGGGAATGACAACCAGCGGCAGAACCACCACCAGCAGCTTCCAGCGAAGCCGCAGGTTATTCATGAATTTGAAAAGGTATCTATGCATGAGGGTCCAAATCTACGGGGATTCAGGGCATATTATGTATACACGAAAAAAAAATCCAGCCATTTGTCACAACCGGCAGCAAACAGGGATCAACCCGATGGCGATTGAGATCTTGCGGGAAATCTACCGGACTACATGATGGAGAAATTCACATGGATAGTCTTCTGAAGTTCCTCGATGCGCAGCAGGGCGTGCCGGATACGCTCACGCTCTTCCGTCGGCAGCTGATAAGGGTTCAGATGGTAAGAGTCCTTTTCGATTCCCTTTATCACCTTGATCTGGAGCAGAATCCGATGTCTGGTAAGAATATGGTAGGCATCTTTCAAGCCGATGGCCATGGTATGCGAAAGGCTCTTTTCCTTTTCAAGAAATTCTATTCGCTGCAGGGTGTTGGTTGCAGGAATTGCCTGATTGATGGCCAGGATGCGCACATTCATGACCAGCGGCGCCCAGGCGAGCAGCTTGAGGTTGAATTCTCCCTTATGATCTCCCGATCCTTCGGTCCAGAGCCTCTTCAGGAAGCCCAAAGCAAGTTTCATTTCGGTGGCGGCCTTGGCCATCCCCCATAAAACCTGAAAGTAATCCTGCTGAAAGGCGCGAATGGTGGAAACCAGCTGGTCGGCCAGCTCTCGCTCGCCGGCCACATAGCGGGCGTCGGAAAGGACGATCAAATCCATGAGATTTTTAGCGTAGTCTGCAAACTCATAGCGGACGATGGCGAGAAGACGCCTTTTCCATTGGGCAAGGGAACCTCTCCAGGTCTGGTTGGTGGGCATGATATCGCCGGTGCATTTCTTGAAGCCCACCTCGGCAAGTTTCTCCACCAGAAGTTCCGAGAATTCCCTGAAATAGTTGTCGGCGGCCTCACCGCCACCGTCTTCATAAACGATAAGGTAATCCTGGTCGGTTATCAGCGTCTGCTCTTCCCGGCCATCGCTTCCCATGCTTATCAGGGCAAATGATAACGGTGGAGCTCCCTTACCCGATCGTTCCATCTCCTGGCTGACCAATTCCAGGACCCGCCCCGCCAGAAGATCCCTATAGTCTGTGCAGTTCCTGTGCAGCGCCGGTACCGAAAGGGTCTTGAGAAACCTCTCCAGCTCAAGCTCGTTCAGAGCGTCATGGATTTCCGTGAGGACTGCAAAGTCTGTTTCAACTGAAGCCCGTTGCCGTAGTTCGATCTCACGGGTTGAAAAAGTATTTATTCTGTCTATTTCACCATTGACGTTTTCTGACAAAAAACGGAGAAAGCGCAAGGATTCTTCCCTTTCCAGTAAGGGAAGAAAACGCAACACCTGCTCCATGGCGGTATTGACGACCGCTTCAGGGGACTCTTCTGTCATGACATTCTGTGAGGGCATGTTAGATCCATAAAAAATGGGGAAGGCCGAAGCCTCCCCCAATCCTATCACATGTAAAAGCGTTTGATTAGTGATCTATAGCCTTGGCCATACCAATGCCGGTATTCTGGCGGACGTAGATCTCGTCGAACATTTCTTCCGAACGGCGGCTGGGGAAGGCAAGAGCGCCCAAAATAGCAGCCATGAATCCAAGAGGAATGGAGATGATGCCTGGATTTTTCAGGGTGAAGAGAGGTTTTTCCAGACCCATCATTGATTTGCCGCCACGATTCTTGACTTCAACATCCTTTTTCTCCGCGATGGTCTTCAAGGTTTTATCCATCGCATCCGGAGCCACCTTGCCAGCGGCAATTTCCTTCTCCAGCAAGGTGTAGGCCTTCTTGGCATCATCAGCCACCTTGTTCGGGTAGGTCATGTTGGGAGAAACCATAACCAGGCCGATGGAAGCAATGGTGCCGACAAGCAGTCCGGAAATGACACCCGCGGTGTTGAACTTTCTCCAGAAGAGCGAAAGGACAACAACAGGCAGGTTACCTGATGAAGCAACTGCAAAGGCAAGTGCAACAAGATGGGCGACGTTTTGTTTTTCTGCCGCGATACCGATAACGATACCCATGGCACCGACAACCAGAGAGGTTATCCTGGCTGCCATGACCTGCTCATGCTGGTCGGCATGCCCGTCTTTGATCACGTTGACATAGATGTCATGGGCAATGGCTGCGGAAGCTGCCAGAACCAGACCGGAGACAACCGCCAGGATGGTGGCGAAGGCAACAGCACAGAGGAAGGCCAGCAGCAGATCGCCGACAAACGGAGAGATATCCCCCCCCATGGCCTTGGCCAACATCATGGCAGCCATGTTGCCGCCTTTGTCAACCTTCTGGATCCCCTGCGGACTGAGGTGGATCGCAGCACCGAACCCGAGCAGCGTAGTAAGAATGTAGAAGGAACCAATGATCCACATGGCAACGATAACCGATTTACGAGCTGCCTGGGCAGTCGGTACGGTGAAAAAGCGCATAAGGATGTGCGGCATACCGGCAGTACCGAGGACCAGTGCCATACCGAGAGAGATCTGGTCGAGCGGGTTGGTGAGGAACAGGCCCGGCTCCAGGAAACGCTGGCCGGCATCCGCCGTGGCAGTGCCTGCATCGAGCTCTTTCAGATAGATCGGCAGCAATTTCACATGATCTGCAATATTGGGATTAGTTGCGATATCATTAAAGAACTGAATCGGGTTCATATTCGATTTGATCATTACCAGCAATGAAAGAATTGCAGCACCGGTCATAAGCAGGCCGGCCTTGATGATCTGTACCCAGGTGGTGGCGGTCATGCCGCCGAAAACAACATAGCCGACCATCAGAATACCGACGCCGATGATGGCAAATTTGTAATTGATCCCGAGAAGAAGCTGCATCAGTTTGCCGGCACCTACCATTTGCGCGGTGAGATAGAAGGTGGAGACCGCAACAACGGAGATAGCAGCCACAGCACGGACAGGTTTGGGCTCGGTGCGGAAGGAAAGGATATCGCCCAGGGTGTACTTGCCTGCGTTACGGCATGGTTCGGCGACGATCAGAAGGACCGTGATGTAGGCCACCAGCCAGCCGACCGAGTACATGAACCCGTCATAGCCATACAGGGAGATCATGCCGGATATACCCAGAAAGGAAGCGGCCGACATGTAATCACCGGCAATAGCCCAACCGTTCTGTGTGCCGGTGATGCCGCCGCCAGCGGTATAAAAATCTGCAGCAGACTTGGTCCGCTTTGCAGACCAGACGACTACGCACATTGTAGCACCGATGATGATCAGGAAGATCGGGATGGTGACTTTCGGGTTCGCCTTGAGCTTGCCGTCACTGGCAGGCTTGGCAGCAGGAGCGGGCACTGCCTGCATAGCTGCAGGAGCTGTAGAAGATGCCGGAGTGGCTGTCTGGGCGGCCGGTGCAGCGACTGCCCCGGCAGGAGCTTTCTGCTCCTCTGCGAAAGCCATTGAGCCCACGGAAAGGGCTAACGCTAATCCTACGAGTAGTTTTTTCATCTATGTCGTCCCCCTTTACTTGAGCTCATCGACCAGTTCACGGGTGAGCCGGTCGAAGTCCTTATTGGCAACATGCGCATAATACATAGCTATTCCCCAGGAAACGAAGAACTGGGAAAGAGCGAACAAATAACCAAAGTTGATGTTGCTGATGATCTTGATTTTGAAAAGACCAGGTGTGTACGCTGCGCCGATGGGGAGGAGGAAATAAAACACCGACGAGAATATCCACCAGCCAAAAAGAAATGTTGTCTTTTTGTGGTGGAGTTCGACAAATTTTGGGTTTTTGGCTATAGCCCCCCAATCATACTGTTTTTCTGCCATGGTAGTTACTCCTTTCATTAGTAATTTAACCATTTGGAGGAAGCGACTCCGCTTCAAACAACATTAAACCTTGATGCAGCCCCCCTTTCGTTGATTTGTTAATCAATGATGCACATTAAATTCACATTTTGGCATAACCAAATTTCATGGAAAGCATTTCAGCCCCTTCACACAATGAAGGAATAATTTCATTTTCCAGTCGCCCTGCCACCATTCGGAAGGAGGGACCGAGCATGGCAATGGCGCCGACCACCTTCCCGGCATAATCCCTTACTGCCACGGCAACACTGACAATTCCCTCGCCAAGCCCCCCTATATCCACAGCAACGCCCTTCTCGCGGATCAGCTCAAGCTCTGCTTCCAGTCCTAACTGATTCGGGATCTCCTTGCGCCGGTGATGAAAATATTTTTCCAACACATCCTTTGATTCCATTGCTTTGATTGCCTTACCCGCGGCATTGGTGAAAAATGGAAATCTTTTGCCGACAAAAGATTCGGCCTTGATCTGCTGGTCGCAGTCAACCATATCGAGAAAAAGCACCTCGCTTCCGCGCAGGACAGTCATATACACTGCCTCATCGTGCTTCCTCGCCAGGGACTCCATGACTGGATGGGCATGCTTGATCATGCTGATGTTGCGCAAGAACCGCTGGGCCAGTTCCACCGTGGTAACGCCAAGATGATAATTACCGCTCCACTCATCTTTTTCGACCAGGCCACGCCCTTCCAAGGTTGCCAGGAGACGGAAAGTTTTGTTTCTGCTGATGCCCAGCTTACCCGCCAGATACGGCAGAGTTCCGTCATGAATTTCATCAGCCAGGACCTCAAGTATATCAAGTGCATTTTCAACACTCTGAACTGCATATGAACTTTTTTCGCGGTCCATAGTTGCCCCGTTTACGCAGGTTTAAATGAATGTTTTAAACTTTGGAAAACAGCTTTTGTTATTTTTTTAGCACAATGTTTTATTACAGTCAAGACTATTTTCTCCTAATCATCGCCAAACAGGGAATAACTAGCGCTATAACAATCAGTTACATTTTTCAACGGCAATTCGATTAAACGCTGCGACCCTCTACCACATGATTAAAACGAAGGTTGATAAATAATCAAAATGTGTCTGGATCGCAAGCTGTATTTGCGTCAATCCAGAACAGGCCACGGCTTATGGGGATATAAAACGATGGGAATGAAAAAAGACGGAAACAGAAAGGGGATGGGGATAGGTCGGTTCAGCGAAATCGAATTGCAGTTCCGCGGGCATCTACAGTGGCCATGGGAAACAACAGATAGGAAGAGGCTTCAAGTTTGACCTCCGAGAAAATGACAGCGTCGGCGCCAATCTTTGCCGCCTCCTCTCTCAGCGCTTCATATGCCCAGCCATAATCTTCGGTTTTAAGATCATAGGACGTACCGAAGCGCTGACGGCTCACCTGAACAACAGCCAGTTTGGTAAAGGGGCGAACCACCTCATCCTGTGCCAAAAGTGGAGGAAGATCCATTTCAGACTTGAATATGGCACAGCCACTGATAAAAAGCACCAGCAACAAGGCACAGGCAAGGTAACGCTGTGCGACCCGCCATTGCCTTGAAGCGTCACCCAGACGTCTACCCTGGCCGTCTCCACCCTTGCTGCTCATTTCTTCGAATCGTTGTTGCGACATGGCTATACCCTCCAAATTTTAAACAATACGGCTAATTTTACCCGTATTTTCTCTCTTTACAACCATATTTTCTCCATGTTAGTATTCCACGTTTTTTTGAAGCGGATAACAACCACGAAAGGAATTGCACCACATGTCAGGACATAATAAGTGGAGTACCATCAAACACAAAAAAGGCGCTGCCGATGCCAAGCGCGGCAAGATATTCACCAAATTGATCAAGGAGATTACCGTCGCCGCAAAGCTGGGTGGTGGCGATCCTGACGGCAATCCGCGACTCCGCACCGCCATCGACAAAGCCAAGGGTGAAAACATGCCCAAGGATAACATAGAACGCGCCATCAAAAAGGGAACCGGCGGCATGGACGGTGTCGTCTACGAAGAAACCACCTACGAGGGATACGGCCCCGGCGGAGCTGCCGTTCTGGTTGAGGTGATGACCGACAACCGCAACCGTACCGTTTCCGACGTGCGCAGCATCTTCACCAAATGCAACGGCAACATGGGTGAAGCCGGTTGTGTATCCTGGATGTTCGATAAGAAAGGGCTGATCGTTTTCCCCAAAAGCGTCGATTTCGACAAGCTGTTTGAAGCAGCCATCGAAGCAGGCGCAGAAGACGTAAGCGACGAAGACGAGCAGATCGAGGTAACAACAGATCCGTCCAATTTCATGGAAGTAAGGGATGCCTTGGAAAAGGCCGGATTCAAGCCGGACTCCGCCGAAGTGACCATGATTCCACAGACCATGGTCAAGCTGGAAGGAAAACAGGCGGAAAACATGCTGAAACTCATGGATCGGATGGAGGACAATGATGACGTCCAGAACGTTTATTCCAATTTCGACATCTCTGAAGAAGAAATGGATAAAATGATGTAGCTACCGAGGGCGGGTTTTGAAACCCGCCCTTAATGTTTCCAAAGGGATCATGAAAATACTCGGCATTGACCCAGGTTCACGCATCACCGGCTACGGCATCGTCACCAAAGAAGGAAACCGTCTTATTCATGTGGACAACGGCGCCATCTTTACCGACAGCGCAAAGGATTTCCCATCCCGTCTCAAACGCATCTACGGCAGCCTGAGCGAAATCATCGAAACCTACCGCCCTGACGCTGTGGCCGTGGAAAATATCTTCTTCTCCAACAATGTCCAGAGTGCCCTGAAACTGGGGCAGGCCAGGGGCGCGGCCATCGTTGCCGGCGTCAATGCCGGACTCGATGTCTTCGAATACACGGCCCTGCAGGTCAAGCAGGCAGTGGTAGGCAACGGCAAGGCCGCCAAACAGCAGGTGCAGCAGATGATCAAGGTATTGCTCAATCTGCCGGAGATCGCCCAGGAAGATGCTTCCGACGCCCTTGCCGTGGCCATCTGCCATGCCCATTCAGTTACAATCAAACGCCTCACCAGTGCATCTGTCCAAGAGATTAAGTCCAAGAGGTACAAATGATAGCGCTTTTAACAGGAAAGCTCGCCCACAAATCGCCGGACTTCATCATTCTCGACGTGAACGGCGTCGGCTACCGGGTGCAGATTCCCTTTTCCACCTACTATGCCCTTCCTGAGGGGGGCAGCAGCGTCTCCCTCAATATATTCACCCATGTCAAGGAAGATGCCATCAACCTCTACGGCTTCAGGACCATGGAGGAGAAGGAAATGTTCCAACTCCTTATTTCTGTGTCCGGTATCGGTCCCAAGCTGGGGAATGGCATACTCTCCAACATTGAAGCACAAAATCTTTCCGACGCCCTGATCAGGGGGGACTTGGCCAGACTGGCCACCATACCGGGGATCGGCAAGAAGACCGCCGAGCGGCTGGTGCTGGAACTGCGGGAAAAGGTGAAGAAACTCGGGCATGGACCCCTGCAGCAGGATGTGGCCCCGGCCGACGCCCACAACGATATGAGAGATGATGTGGTTTCCGCTCTCGTCAATCTGGGATATAAGGAAGCGGTTGTACAGAAGACTGTGGATGAAATAGGCGTAGCCGCAGATGCCACCGTCGAGTCCCTTCTCAAACAGGCATTGAAGAAGCTGATGAAATGATCAGGAGCATCACCATCTTCACGAGGCCCTTACAGGCCATCCGATGACCATACAATGTACGAGATGGAACTTTCGCTTCGATGTCGGCAGCAATCCCTCAAGAATGTTGCCGTCTTGAATAGCGAAAGCAGTCGCAGGGGAAACAGTTTTCAAAATCAACCGTTTGCCGGACTGCAAGATATTCACACTTTCAAACGCATTCGCAACGGAGGGTACTTCATCGAATGGGAAAATGAAGTCGATTTAAGTGCTGACACTCTTTACCTCGAAGGCCACCCGATCAAGCACTAGCTCCCCCTCTGAAAGACCACCCCACGAAAGCGACACCCAACCCATTAGCTCGTGAACTTCTTCACAGCTTCTTCGTGCGGGGAACACGCTACTTCAGCAATATCGGTCTCATCAGCTTCAATTTTTCAAGGACCCTCCCCGCTTGACCTTTCCCGGCAACTGGTATACTTTAGGCCGTTCTCAACCCCCAAGGAAAATAGATGACCCGGACCATTACTCCCGACATGACCGATGATGATCTCCTGGAAGCAACGCTGCGCCCCAAGTCACTGGACGACTATGTGGGCCAGGAAAAGGCCAAGGGGAACCTGCGGGTTTTCATCGAAGCCGCCCGGGGGCGGGGCGAAGCCCTGGATCATGTGCTTCTCTATGGGCCGCCCGGATTGGGAAAGACCACCCTGGCCAACATCATCGCCTGCGAAATGGGGGTCAACATCAAGTCCACTTCCGGGCCGGTCATCGAACGACCGGGGGACCTGGCCGCCATTCTCACCAATCTGGAAACCCACGATGTGCTCTTCATCGACGAGATCCACCGCCTTTCCCATGTGGTGGAAGAGATCCTCTACCCGGCCATGGAGGATTTCCAGCTGGATATCATCATCGGCCAGGGGCCAAGCGCCCGCACAATAAAGCTCGACCTGCCCAAATTCACCCTGGTGGGGGCGACGACACGGGCGGGGCTTCTGTCATCACCTTTAAGAGACCGCTTTGGCGTTATCTCCCGCCTGGAGTTCTACACCATTGAAGAACTGGCGTTCATCATCACCCGTTCGGCCCGCATTCTCGGCATGGAAATAAAACCGGAAGGGGCCACCGAGCTGGCCCGCCGCAGCCGTGGCACGCCAAGGATTGCCAATCGGCTCCTGCGCAGGGTCCGCGACTTCGCCCAGGTGAAGGCGGACGGCGTCATCACCCTCAACGTGGTGCAGGACGCCCTTGCTCTTCTGGAAATCGATCACATGGGCTTCGATTACATGGATCGCATGATCCTTTTGACCATCATCGACAAGTTCGGCGGCGGACCGGTGGGGCTTGACACCATTGCTGCCGCCATCAGCGAGGAAAGCGACACCATCGAGGATGTATACGAGCCTTTCCTGATCCAAAACGGCTTTCTCAACCGCACCCCGCGCGGCCGGGTCGCCACCAGGGCCGCCTATGAGCATTTCGGACGCATTGTACCTGAACCGCCGCAGGGCAAACTTTTCCAGGATTGATCATGCAGCTTATCTTCGATTTTCCGGTTAATTCCAAATACGGCTTCGACAATTTCGTTGTCTGCGCCGGCAACAAAACCGCCTACCATTTTGCCAGACAGCTGGCAGAAGGGGACGGCACTGAAAATCTCCTCTATCTCTACGGCGCAAAGGGATCCGGCAAAACCCATCTCCTCACCGCCATCGCCAACAGCATCGGCAGCCAGTCGGGCCTTGCCGCCCTGCCCTCCATCTCGTTCAAGGACATCGACAAGATCTATGACGGCCATTATCCTGCCGAAGAACTGTCAAAGCTGGCCGAGCAGTTCAAAAGCTCTCCGGCGCTCCTCATCGATGACATCCATCTCATACCGGACAACGACAGCATCCGTGTGGAACTCTGGCAGCTGTTCAACGACTTTTACACCGCAGGCAAAAAAATCGCCATCAGCGGACTTTATCCACCTAAGGAACTTCCCAACCTTGACGGACACCTGACCTCCCGCCTGTTGTGGGGCTTGGTCTCCAAGCTGGATATTTCCGGTGACGATTCCCTGCGCATGATCCTGCAGAAGCTGGCTGAAGACCGACAGATTGTCGTGCCGGAGGAAGTGATTGCCTACCTCCTTGTCCATCTGCATCGGGATATTCCCACCCTGCTCGATGCTCTCCAGCTAATCCACCACCACGCCCTCATGACCAAGAAGAAGATCAGCCTGCGGCAGGCAAAAGAAGCATTGAGCCGCTAGGAGTCTGTCGGACTTAGAACGAATCGGCTGCGAAAATGGCAAATCGGTCCGGATCTCCGTAAATTTTCGACAAATAGGTCCACTATTCGCTCTCAAATTTCCAAATATCCGTCCTCGATTTTCCATTCTCTCGCTTCGATCCCTAAGTCCGACAGACTCCTAGAAGCGGTAGCAACCATCCTTTCTTTTTGTGGTAGTATTTTTATAAACAAGGAGAAAGATAAATGGCCCTTCCCTCTTCCCTGAAAAAGATATCGGACACCCTTTGGGAGCTGCCGGTTTCTTACAAGCCGGGAATGCTTGTTCCGGCGCGTATCGTTGCCACCGAGAAGCTTGTCCGGGAGATGGACGCAGGCGTCTTCGACCAGGTAACAAATGTGGCATGCCTGCCGGGCATCATCAACTACGCCTACTGCATGCCTGACGGACACTGGGGTTACGGTTTCCCTATCGGCGGCGTAGCGGCCATGGATCCGCAGCACGGCGTCATCTCGCCGGGAGGGATCGGCTTCGACATCAACTGCGGCATGCGGCTGGTGCTTACCAACCTGACGCTGGAGGAGGTCAAGCCGCACATTCACCGGCTGGTGGATGCCCTTTTCTATCGGGTTCCCAGCGGGGTCGGCTGTACCGGTTTCGTAAAATGCTCCCAAACTGAGTTCCGCGATATTCTGGAACAGGGTTCACGCTGGTGTCTGAAAAACGGCTACGCCTGGCCTCTAGACCTGGAAATGACCGAGGAGGAAGGCTGCTTTCCGGGTGCGGATGCATCTAAGGTCAGCCACAAGGCAATCGAAAGGGGCTACGATCAGGTTGGAACCCTCGGATCGGGCAACCATTACTGCGAAATCCAGGTGGCAAAGCCGGAAAATATAATTGATGAAAGCCTGGCCCGCGCCTTCGGCCTGACCATGCCCAACCAGATCGCCATCATGTTCCACTGCGGCAGCCGCGGCTTCGGCCACCAGGTTGCCACCGATTACCTGCAGCTGTTCCTCAGCGTCATGGAGAGAAAATACGGGCTGAAGAAGCTGGACCGTGAACTTTCATGCGCGCCGTTCCAGTCACCTGAAGGGCAGGATTATTTTGCCGCCATGAAATGTGCGGTAAACATGGCCTTTGCCAACCGCCAAGTGATCCTGCACCGAATCCGGGAGGTCTTTTCGTCCATCTTCCACAAGAGCCCGGAAGACCTGGGGATGAACATGGTCTACGACGTGGCCCACAATACCGCAAAGATCGAAAAACATGTCATAAACGGCAAGAAAAGGGATGTTCTCATCCATCGCAAAGGCTCTACCCGTGCCTTCGGTCCCGGCATGGAGGGGCTTCCCGACTGCTACCGGGAAACCGGGCAGCCGGTAATCATAGGCGGCAGCATGGAAACGGGGTCGTACCTTCTTGCCGGCATGGAGAGCGGTGCCGAAACTTTCTTTTCCACCGCCCACGGTAGCGGCCGCACCATGAGCCGCCATCAGGCCAAAAAACTTGGCAAGGGGCAGAAGCTGCAGCGGGATATGGAAGAGCGGGGCATTTACGTCAGGACCGATTCCTGGGGTGGACTGGCCGAGGAGGCAGGAGCTGCCTACAAAGACATCGATGAAGTGGTTGAAGCCACCGAACTGGCCGGATTGAGCAAGCGCGTAGCGCGGCTGCTTCCTATCGGAAATATAAAGGGTTAAATACATGCCTTACCATTATCTGGAAAATATAGCTACCGCCGACACCGCTTTCGAAGCATCGGGGACCACACTGGAAGAGGTATTCACTGCCGCCGCCGATGCCTTGCTCAATACCATGACCGAAGATGTGGCCGGCATTGGACCAGAGGAGAGTCTAGAGTTTGAACTGGAAAATGCCGCACTTGACCTGCTGCTCTTCGACGTGCTGAATGAACTGGTATTTCTCAAGGATGCGAAGCGCCTGCTGCTCCGCATCCAGTCCCTATACTTCAGCCAGGAGGCCGGGATGCACAGGGCAAAGGTTATCGCCCGGGGCGAGCGGATCGACCCGGCAAAACATCGCCTGCTTACAGACGTCAAGGCGGTGACCCTGCATCGTTTTTCACTTAAAAATGACGAGCATGGCTGGAAAGCCTGTGTCGTTCTCGACGTTTGAACCTGGATCTACTCCCGATAAATTTATTTGCTTTGTTCGAAATGAAACGCTAATTTAGTCCCCATGAAAATACTGTTCCACATCTGCTGCGCCCCGTGCGCCATCTACCCGGTCAAGGAAATGCGCTCCAGCGGCATGGCCGTAACCGGCTATTTCTTCAACCACAATATTCACCCTTATCTGGAGTACCGGAAACGTTTGGAGACGGTCAGGGAATATGCGGGATTGATCGACCTGGAAGTCATCTACCAGGATGAATATCGCCTGGAAGACTTTCTTTCAGCGGTCGCTGCCAAACCGGCTGATCGTTGTCTCTACTGCTACAGCTCCCGTCTGGCGGCTGCGGCAGCTGCTGCAGTAGAAGGGGGCTTCGATGCCTACTCTTCTTCTCTTCTGTACAGCAGATACCAAAAGCACGAAATTATTCGGGAGCTTGGAGAAAAAATAGGCGAAAGCTACGGCATCCCCTTCCATTACAGCGATTACCGCGTGGGCTGGCAAGAAGGTATTCAAATATCTAAAAAGATGGGCATCTATCGCCAGCAATACTGCGGTTGCATCTACAGCGAGAAAGACCGTTATCAGCCGCGACCGGTTTCGGCGAAGGAACCTGCATGAGCGGAATCGGCAAAGCTCTCATCTACCTTGGCCTGATCATTGCCGCCATCGGAGTGGCCGTTTCCCTTGCCGGAAAAATTCCGTGGCTGGGGCGATTGCCTGGTGACATCCACATCAAGCGGGAAAACTTCAGTTTTTATTTTCCCCTTGCCACCAGTATTCTGATATCTCTTCTGCTTTCACTGATATTGTGGCTTTTCAGGAGGTAATGTAGTTTCCGTCCGGAGGTTCCGAATGGAACTAATGAAGCTGAAATGCCCTTTGCCCCTTGATATCTTCGGCTCTTCTGCTACCTTTTAACTGTAAAAAACCCGCTAGGAGGAGGACTTATGTTCGAATTACTGGAAAAAGCTTTATTGACGGGACTCGGCGCAGTTTCCATGACACAGAAAAAGGCTGAGGAACTGCTGACGGAAATGAAGGAAAAGTATAAGCTGAGTGAAGATGAAGGGAAGGCCCTCCTCGATAAAATCCAGGCCATGGCCAAGGACAGCCGGGAACGCATCAATGAAATAGCCGAAAATGAGGTAAAGAAGACCATAGAGCGAATGGGCCTGGTATCTCGGGAGGAGTTCGACCGCTTGCAGAAGCGTGTGCAGGCCCTTGAAAATATGGTGAGCGACGAAGATCCAGGTCCTGAATGCTGAACCTTATCCAGCTAAGCCGCAATATCCGCAGCATCCGACGTTACCGGCAGATTGTGAAAGTACTGGTCAAGTATGGACTGGAACATCTGCTGGAATATTTCAATCTTTCCCAACTGGCTGCCATGAGCCGCAAGGTGCTGCGGCGCAAGGCCTCGACCATTGCCCAATATTCACCGGCAGAGCGAATGAGGCTCGCCTTCGAGGAACTGGGCCCGACCTTCATCAAGCTTGGCCAGCTTCTTTCCACCCGCCCGGACGTCATTCCTCGCAGCTTCGTGGATGAATTCTCCAAACTGCAGGATAATGTCCCGTCCTTTCCTTTTGAAGAAGCTAAGACGCAGATCACGCTGGAACTGGGCAAGCCGGTGGAGGAAGTGTTCATCCAGATTGATCCGGTTCCTGTTGCTGCGGCCTCCATCGCCCAGGTCCACCGGGCCCGGCTGCGAACGGGCGAAGATGTGGTGGTCAAGATACGCCGTCCCGGAATAGAGGCCCTCGTCGAAACGGATATCGATGTCCTGATGGGCATTGCCCAACTCATGGAACGCCACATGCCGGCAGCCGAAATCTACGATCCCGTAGGTCTGGTCAAGGAATTTGCCCGCACCATCCGCCGGGAAATGGACTTTTCACGGGAGGGGCACACCATTGAAAAGATACGCGATAACTTCAGTGGTGACCGCACCATGCATTTCCCCGCCGTTTTCTGGCAACATACCGGCAAAACCATCCTCACCCTGGAGTACATCAACGGGATCAAGGTTACGGATCACCTGGCCCTGGAACGGGCCGGACTTGACAGGAAACTGATTGCCAGACGGGGTGCCGATGCCTTCCTCAAGATGGTCCTGGACCATGGCTTTTTCCATGGCGATCCACACCCGGGTAACGTGCTGATTCTGCCGGACAATATCATCTGTCTGTTGGACTACGGCATAGTCGGGCGCCTGGACAACCAGCTCAAAAGATACCTGACTGACATCATTTTCACCATTCTCAACCGGGATGTGGATGAACTGATTGCCCTCCTCGCTTACTCCGGAGAGATAGGCGAAAATCTCAACCGGCGGGCACTGAAAAGGGACCTGTCGGAATTCATCGACAGCTACTATGAAATACCCCTGCAGGAAATTGAAGTCGGGCGGATGCTGGTGGAGTTTATAGATATAGTCACCACATTCCACATTAAACTGCAACCTGACCTGATGCTCCTTGCAAAGTCGCTGGTGATAATAGAAGGGATGGGACGGGAACTTGATCCAGAGTTTGACATGATTGAACACCTGCGGCCATTCATGGAAAAGGCCATCAAAGAAAAAATCACCCCTGGCAGCTTTGCCAAGGACCTGAGCACCATGTTCATGTCCTATCTGAACCTGGCCAGGAATCTGCCGCGTGATCTACGGGAAATACTCCACCGTCTCAACCACAACAAATTCAAGATCGACCTCGAACACCGCGGGTTGGATCATTTCAGCAAGGATCTGGATAAATCCATCAACCGCCTCTCCTTCAGCCTCATTATTGCCGCTCTGATCATCGGTTCATCCATAGTGATGCAGACCAATAAGGGGCCACTCATCTTCGAATTTCCCGCCTTCGCCTTTCTCGGTTATACCATTGCAGGGCTTATCGGCTTCTGGTGGGTAATTGCCATCATCCGTTCAGGACGACTATAGGTCCCAATACTGTTGCATTTTTGCCACAGAGAACCTTTTTTGCAACATGTTCTCACCTTCCAGCCACAGACCCTGCTCCACCACCCTTCACTCAACACGCTGAAATTAAAACAGATATCCACTCCTTTAAGACATGGCCCACAACTTGCTAAATAATATGTGTACTGACTATTATGCAAAGGAGTTTGCCATGGCTTATCAGCAGACACTTAAAAACAAGATTACCCTTACCGGCACAGGCCTTCATTCCGGAAAAGAAACCCAGGTGACCCTTCGTCCCGCGGATGCCGGCAACGGAATTGTTTTCCATCGAACAGACCTGCCCCGGTCCGTGACCATTGAAGCAACCGCCGCAAACGTGGTCGATACACGGTTGTCGACCACCATCGGCAAAGACGGCGCCAGTGTTGCAACCATCGAACATCTGATGGCGGCCTTGTTCAGCTGTGGCATAGACAATATCCATGTGGATATCAATAGCCTCGAAGTTCCCATCATGGACGGCAGCGCCGCCCCCTTTGTCGACGCCATCCGCAAAGCAGGCATCACCACACAGCGCAAGCCACGTCGGTACCTTGTGGTGAAAAAGTCGGTAACCGTCAGGGACGGCGATAAAAGGATCACTATCATCCCCTCCCGCTATTTTCGCATTTCCTTTGATCTACGCTTCAGCCATCCGGCCATCAACCGGCAGTTCAGGACCATGAGATTCGACCCGGAATGCTTTACTGATGATTTCTGTCCTGCCAGGACCTTCGGCTTTGTCTCCGAGTTGGAGACGATGAGATCTCGTGGCCTTGCCCTGGGGGCCTCCCTGGCCAATGCTGTAGCCATTGATGAATCTGGAATTGTAAATGGGGAGGGGCTTCGTTTCACCGATGAATTCGTCCGTCACAAGATTCTTGATTCTGTGGGGGATTTTGCCCTTGCAGGAATGCAGATCATCGGCCATGTCAAGGCGACTAAATCGGGACATGAACTTAATCACCGCTTTATCGCCGAACTTCTGTCCCGCCCCGACTGCTGGACTGTTATGGAAGACAAGAGCAATGAGAAGACTTTCCAGATCCCTCTCGGTATCCCGGAAATGGCATGGTTGGAAGCCTGCTGAGAGGAATCATCCTCCCGTACTCTGAAAGCAGCCCGCAAGGCTGCTTTTTTTGTTTGGGCGCCTGGGCGGCTTGAAATAAATACGGCTTTCATATAGAGTTACCGGGCATATTTACTGAAAAGGAAATAAAATTGGGAAACGATACGGAAAAAGGTCTGCCTAAAGCTGAGTTGCGCAAGAGAAAACGGGAGGGATTCATTGTCGCTTTTTCCCTCCTGCTTATCATATTTCTAACCATTACCGAAATTCATCTTTCAAAGCTGAGTTCCGAAGTGCCGATGGGCAACAATATCGTCATTTTCGGCATTATCAATGTCATCATACTTCTAATCATCCTGCTCATTTTCATGGTGTTCCGCAATGTGGCGAAGCTCATGATCGAGCACCGCCAAAATGCTTTGGGGGCCAAGCTCCGCACCAAGCTGGTTCTTGCCTTTGTCGGCCTTTCACTGGTTCCGACAATGCTTCTGTTCTTCGTTTCCGCCGGCTTCATTACCAACAGCATCCAAAACTGGTTCAACAAACAGGTTGAAACCTCCCTGGATGAATCCATGGAAGTTGCCCAGACTTATTACAAGACTTCGGCGGCAAATGCCCTCTACTACGGTGAGCAAATCAGCGCCATCATCAAGGAACAGAAACTCCTCAACGAGGAAAACCTGCCCCGGCTCAAGGCGGTGATCAGGCAGAAGCAAAAGGAGTATAATCTGGGGGTAGTAGAAGTCTATTCATCCCAGAAGGAAGAACTGGTCAGGGCTGCCAATCCCAAGCTGCCCCTGGGTGAATTTACCAACCCCTCGTCGGAAGACATCAAAATCGGACTGCAGGGAAAACAGGTAACCAAGGTCAACTCGGTAGGCAAGGCAGATCTGATCCGCGGCATAGTCCCCGTCCATTCCAACTGGAATGAAGCGGATGTGGTGGGTGTCGTCGTTGTCAATTATTACGTACCCTACTCCCTGGTAAGCAAGATGAAGGAAATATCCACCTCTTACCACGAATTCCGCCAGCTGAAGATCCTGAAAAATCCCATCACCACCGGCTATATACTCACCCTTTTTCTCATCACCATGGTGATCATTTTCCTGGCGGTCTGGTTCGGCGTTTATCTGGCAAAAAGTCTTACCATCCCGATCCAGGAGCTGGCCGAGGCCACCAGACAGGTTGCCGAGGGGAACCTGGATGTTCACCTGGGTGAAAAGGGCAATGACGAGATCGGCATGCTGATTTCGTCATTCAACAAGATGACCCAGGATTTGCGAAACAACCAGCTGGCCCTGAAAAATACCAACGAAGAATTGAGCCGCAGCAACCTTGAGCTGGAACAGAGGCGGCGTTACATGGAGATCGTCCTGAAAAACGTAAATGCCGGGGTAATTTCGGTGGATAAACAGGGCGTTCTGACAACAGTCAACAAGTCAGCCGAGCGCCTGCTCAACATCAACACCCAGAAGGTTACCGGCAAAAATTTTCGGGAGGTTTTGCAGCCGGTCCATCTGGACATAGTAAAGAGCATGCTGCGCGATCTCATCGTTTCCCAGCAGGATACGGTCAACAAGCAGGTAACCATACCCATACGCGATGCCAAGCTCACCCTCCTCGTCAATCTGACCGTTCTCAAGGATGAAAACGATGAATTCGTCGGCACCGTCGTCGTTTTCGACGATCTGACACAATTGATCAAGGCGCAACGCATGGCCGCCTGGCGGGAAGTTGCAAGACGAATAGCCCACGAAATAAAGAACCCTCTGACCCCCATAAAGCTATCGGCACAAAGGCTGAGAAAGCGTTACCTATCAAAGTTCGAGGGGGAAGAGAAGGTTTTCGATGAATGCACCGATATGATCATCAAATCTGTGGACGAGCTGAAGACGCTGGTCGATGAATTTTCCAACTTTGCCCGCATGCCTGCTGCACAGCCTTCACCCAACAACCTGAACGAGATTCTGCATGAAGCGATAACACTGTATCAGGAAGCCCATCGCAATATCACCTTTTCACTGAGGACCGATGAAAACATTCCAATGATCCAGTTGGATCGGGACCAGATCAAGCGGGTGCTGATTAATCTTTTGGATAATGCAGTGGCTGCCATAGACGGTAACGGCGCCATAATCATCGAAAGCACCTACAACAGGGAGTTGAAAATGGTTACCTTCACCGTGGCCGATACTGGCCATGGCATCCTCCCCGAGGATCGCGCCAGGCTCTTCGAGCCCTACTTTTCCACAAAGAAAGCCGGAACCGGTCTGGGACTGGCCATTGTCAATACCATCATCTCCGATCACCACGGCTTTATCAGGACCAAGGACAATCAGCCCAAAGGCACCATTTTCACCATCGAACTGCCGATCAGCGGCGCCTGGGTATAAGGCCAGGGCCACATTCACCTGGTTTAAAATCCAGCCAAGACACTTGAACCGCCCGTGCAGAGGGTAATATTCTGCTTGAGGTTATTTGACAGGTGACAGACAAACTTGCACCTGAGTAGCCGGAAGAGTATAATCCGGCGGACAAGGCAACTGCGTGAATACCTTAAATTCCGTCCGGCATGGATTTACATATGACTCCAAAAAACAAATATATTATCATCGTCTTCTCCTTTCTGCTGGCCATTGTTCTAGCAGGAGGCGGTCTTTCATTCCTTCTGGATAAACTCCTCCATCTGGACACCTATAAAGAGCAGATTCTGGCTGAAACCCAGAGAATGCTTAAAAGGCAAGTCACTTACGAAAAAGGTCTGTTTGCTTTTAAATTCGGCCCATCGTTTACCTTCACCAATGTAATTGTCAAAGAAAAGGACGGCTCAAACGATTTTGTCAGCGCTGAGAAAATCACCTTCAAGGTTGACCTGCTGCCTCTGCTGGAGAAAAGAGTATCACTCCATGAGATTATCCTCTCTCATCCAAAAATTAATTTAAGCAGGGATGACAAAGGTGTCTTCAATTTTGACGATCTCCTGGAAAAGACAGACTCATCGGTTTCCGTACACCTGAAAGAGATAAAGGTGGACAAAGGCACAATCAATTTCGATGATCGGTCGGTAGTGCCATCGGGATTGACCACCAGACTAAAAGATCTCGACCTGCATCTCGGCAATATGACCAGGGGCAAAAAGTGCCGGATCAAACTGGCTGCATCCATAGGCGGAGCTGCGCCTAACAAATTGTCAGTCTCCGGTACTGTAAGGATTGCACGCAGGGACAGACCACTGAAGGAGTCAATTGCTGACTTGCACATCAAGACGGACAACTTTGATGTTTCCCAATTTTGGCCTTATTACATGGCCCATGTTCCATTCAAGAAAGTTATGGGTCGCTTCGATACGGATTTGAACGTCAAAGGTAAATTCGAGGCCTTCACCTCAAAGGGAGAAGTCAGGGTTTCGTCCTTGCGATTCGATTACCCGCAGGTATTTCATGCCGTTCTGACCCCAAGGAACACACATTTTCGCTACGCCATGGAGCTGACTGACCGTGACATCGCCGTCAAGTCCATCAATCTGACCGTCGACAAACTCAATGTCGAAGGAAGCTGCTCAATTCTGGACCTGCACAGTAAAGATCCACGCATTGTTGCCCAGGCAGTCACTTCCACTTTCAGGCTGGAGGAATTCGCCGGTTACATACCCTATGGAATAATAGTTGACGACACAGCAGACTTCATCGAAAAACATATCAAGGGTGGTACTTACCAACTTAATGAAGGCAGGCTTGACGGGAGAATAAGCCAGATTCTGCACATGGAACTGGGGCAAAACTATAACGTGCTCTTTATCAAAGGAACGGTTGATAAAGGTATCGTTTCCTTCGGCCCACAGGTTCCAACATTCAACAGGGTCAAAGGTGACCTGGAAATGAGAGGTAAGGATTTCAACCTGATCCGCATGTCGGGGAACTTCGGCACATCCCCTTTCACCCTCGATGGCAAAATTGCCGACTATCCCCTGACGACCCCATCCTCCTATCCTTTCACCATGAAAATGACCCCACGCCAAGCGGAGGTGGCCTGGCTTCTTGGTCAGGGGCGCGAAAAGTACCTGTCTTTTACGGGAAATTCGGAGCTGAACCTGGCAGGCAATGGATTCACCAGCGGTTATAATCTTTCCGGCGACTGGAATCTTATTGACACTGCATACAGTTACAGGAATTACATCAATAAACCGGCCAAACGCGCCAACAGAGTAGCCTTCAGAGGAAGCCTCAACAAGGAAGAAGCGATACTTTCATACCTGGCTTACGACCTTGGCCCTCTGCATCTTACCGCCAGCGCCGGTTACAGTTATAAGGGCCAGGACAACCTGAACCTGGGCCTTCAGACGAATATGTTTTCAGCAGGGGACATAACGCCAATGCTCCCTTTCATCAGACAGTACAGTCCGACAGGCAAGCTTAAGGCATCCGTCCACGGCAAAGGACCAGGCAACGATCTGGCCAAGTTCCGCTGGGGAGGAGATATCCACTTCTCCGGCTTTGCCGTAAAGCCTCCAGAACCGGTTAAGATGCTGAGCAACATGTCCGGCGTTATCCACTTCAAAGGCGATCAGTTGGAAACATCCCAGCTATCGGTCAAGATGGGCAGTTCGACCATCTCCGGTAAAGGGTCCTTATCCGGCTTCAAAAATCCCACTCTGAGCATGACTTTCTCATCCCCTTCACTGGATCTGTCCGATTTGGGATATAACCTAGCCGGTAAAGCCCTGCTGGCTGAAAAACTTCATGCTTCCATTTCTTTGAAAGACAAAGACCTGCAGATAAAGGAACTTTCCACCCAGATCAAGAAAACATCCCTGTCTGTTAGGGGAATGGTCAAGGAAATAGATAATCCAAAGATCGATGTCGCCATCACTTCTCCAAATCTGGATATTGAAGACCTGCTGTTGTTGTCTAAACTGGAACCCACCGGCAAGAGTGAGTCATCCACTAACCTGAAGATGAAGGCTTCAATCAAAGCAGCTTCAGGAAAATACCGGGACCTTGAATTTAAAGGCCTCAAAGCCGATGCACTATTTGAAGACAAAATATTATATCTGCAGCAACTGGGTTTCTCGGCTTTTGGCGGTAATGTCTCCGGCAAGGGACGATTCGACTCGGGATCAAACGGCACTCCCCATTACCAGGTCAGCTTCAACCTGGATGGGGTTTCGGCAGAAAAGGCCACACATGCCATCGGTATGAAAAAGCAGGAAATCACAGGAACCCTTAGTCTGCAGGGAGAGCTTTCGGCAAAAGGGAATACCAGCGCAGACATCAAGCGGACAGCTCTTGGATCGTTGAAGATCTACATGGAAGACGGCTCTCTGCGAAGATTCGCTACACTGTCAAAAATATTTTCCATACTCAATGTATCCCAGTTGCTCAAACTGCAATTACCGGACATGGTATCCGGCGGCATGCCATATAACAGTATTGCCGGTACTCTGGCAGTCAAGGACGGCACAATCTCGACCAGCGATTTTTTTCTTGATAGCGATGCCATGAACATTTCCTGTGTAGGCAAAATCGACCTGACCAGGGAAGAAATCGATGCCACTGTCGGTGTTCAACCGCTTCAGACAGTGGACAAGGTGGTCAGCCGCATCCCCATTGTCGGTTGGATACTTACCGGAAAGGACAAGACACTGGTAACAGCCTACTTTGAAGCAAAGGGTAAAATAGATGATCCCAAGGTCTCCGCTATCCCGGTGAAGTACCTGGCCAAGGGAGTATTTGACATATTCAGGCGGGTTTTCGAACTGCCGGCAAAGATATTTACCAATACCGGCGAGGTCATCATCGGAAAATAGAAATCACAGAAAACTCAAAAATCAAGTGAGTTACCTGTAATTTTTTATTGTAAAAGAAAATGAAGGTATGCTATTTTACCCCAGTTTAATAAACATCCCAACAGGAGGATTACGGTGAAGAAGACATTGGTAGTCGTGCTGGCAATCGCTGCACTTGCAGTAACCGGTTGCAAGAAAAAAGAAGAAGCCCCTCAAGGTCAGGCACCCCAAGGTGGCGCCCCCACACAGCAGGCACCGGCTGGTACTCCGGGCGGCGATCCCCATGCCGGCCTGAAACCTCAGGAAATTCCTGCTGGTGCAGGACACAAAGGCAAGGTACTTGAGACAATGGACTCTGGCGGCTACACTTATGCCCAGGTTGAAGAGAATGGCCAGAAACTTTGGGTTGCCGTTATGCAAACTAAAGTGAGCGTTGGCGACATGGTCGAATTCCCGGATTCTCCGCCGATGGTAAATTTCCAGAGCAAAACGTTGAAGCGCACCTTCGACAAGATCATTTTTGCTCCCGGCCTGAGAATTGTAAAGTAACAGACATCTCATCCTGTTGAAGCAAGGGCGAAATCCGCAAGGGTTTCGCCCTTATTTTTTTCTATCTGGTCTTGAGTGCTTGCTTCGCTCTTGGATCATATGGGTTTAGCTCAAGAGCTCTTTTAAAATATTCCATACCCTCCCAAGTCTTGCCCATCAGCATCATCAGTTCTCCCAGATCTGAGAAAGCCGGGGCATGGGCCGGAACAACAGTCAGAACCCGTTTGTATTTGCTACAGGCCTTCTCCAGGGCGCCCAATCTTCCATATAGAGCCCCAAGAAGAAGCCAACCCCATGGGTTTTCCGGCTCCCTTTCGGCTATCTCACGGTATTCTCTCTCTGCCAGTTGCCATCGTCCTTCATCCTCATACATCTCTCCAGACATGATGTTGGTAGCATGGCAATAGCCGAGCAATTTCTTATGGGACTGAAAATCCCTTTCACCATATCCGGCTCCCTTTCCGACCTTGGCGACCGTTTCCAGCAACCGCTGTGTTGAAGATCCGACAAAGGCATCATCTCGCACATAGAGCGCTTCATGTCTATCTTCATTGAATATTTCCCTGCCGATTACTCCAGCTTTAACATCTTTGCTGAAAATCCCCGTACCTGGATAGTATGCCAATGGCGATACCTGCCCATCATGGGCTTGAATAGCTTCTACCAGCTTGATTGTGGCATCGGTATCGGCATCAACCTCGTTTTTCACCCCGGTAATCAAATAAATGGACAGGTTCATGCCTGCTTTCCTCACCAAAGCAGAGGCCTTTCTGACCTGTTCGGTATTGATCCCTTTGCCCAGCGCCTTTAAAATGCGTGGAGACCCTGATTCGACTCCGAACTGGATACATTCGCAACCTGCCCGCTTCATTGCAAAAAGCAGCTCTTCGTCGACAGCACTGACCCTGGATTGACAGTTCCAGAGAATAAAGACCTTTTCCTTACGAAGAAGTCGACAGAACTCCATGACTCTGCCCTTGTCGGCAGTGAAGGTATCATCGCGGATGGAAAAATAGATCAACCCACAGCGATTACGGATAAGGGTTATTTCATCAACCATATTGCGTGGCGAACGCAGACGTAATGATTTTCCCCAGAAGAGGGGAGACGAACAAAACAGGCAGGCTGCCGGGCAGCCCCGTGAGGTGATAATGAACTCCAGCTGCCGGTGCAGATCCACCCCCAAGGCGTTGTCCATATATGCTGCCGGAAATGGGACTGAGTCAAGATCGGCAATGGGTGGCCTTGCAGTAGTGGAAATAATGCCATTAGCAGTGCGGAAAGCTATACCTTTTATCTCTGCGAGGCGCGGGGTCTCATCCTTAAGAGTTGCCACTAATTCAAGGAAACTCTCCTCCCCCTCCCCCAGCACTACCGCATCCACTTGCTTATGGCGGTCGAGTATCTCCCGGTATTGATGTGTGGCATGGGGACCACCAAAAACAACAAAGGTAGCGGGATTGATTTTTTTAGCCAAAGCGGCCAGTTTCACTGACTCGAATCTGTTATGGGTAAATTGCGCAATGCCCAGGACTTGGGGACGCATTCGGGAAATTATGGATTCCGTCTCTTTCCAGCTGAACTTGGAAAAATTGGCCATTTGGGAAGCATATCCGTGGCTGTTCAATACTGCGTTGATATATCCAAGACCTACAGGCAGCAGGGAGGTATATGGATCATTTGCACCAGCACTATTTGATTTATATGCAAGAAGTACCTGGGTCAAGGTTTCTCCATCAGCAGTTTTGCATAAAAAAAAGACCCAGCCACAGGCCGGATCTTTTTTACCTCGGGGAGGTACGATTTTATTTTGCCTGTGTCAGGCCCAAGGAATCATTGGCAATCACATCATCCATGGTTTCTTCTTCTACACCAAGAAGAAGGTCATCAAATTTGAAAATGTCCGGATTTATTTCCACAATTCTTTTAGCCCCGATGAAGCGGGAACGGTAATAATAGGTATTGATGGGAGAAACCACGACACGGCGATCTTTTGATGAAGCATGGATCATTTTATTGTTGCCCAGATAGATGCCAACATGGGAAGGATAGGAAGCGTAGGTGCGAAAGAAAATCAGATCCCCCTTCTGCAGATCGCCAGGTGCAACCTCAGCCCCCATGCCGAACTGTTCACGTGCAGTTCTTGGAAGGGACACTTCCAGCTCGCGAAATACCTGCTGGACAAAACTGGAACAGTCGATACCGCTCCTTGAGCTGCCACCGAAACGATACCTGGTGCCGAGAAAGCCATAGGCAGATTTCTTCAGTTCCTGAATATTATCGACTTTAAGTTCGGCACTTTTTTTCAGATCTACTTTTTGATCAGGATCAAGTTCAGTGAGCTCGGCCAGGCTCTGTTCGTAATCCTTCTCGTTGAACAGGTCGCTGTGGCGTAGCTGGAGCTTTTTGGCGGTCCGCTGTACCGGAGCCTCGTCCGTAGTCTCTCGCTCTCGCAGAACCAGAACGGTTCCAGGTCTTACCTTGCTTTTGCTCAGATTGTTCAGACGTTTCAGCTCGCTTACCGAAACGCCTGTCTTTTTAGCAATACGCGAAAGGGTTTCGCTTTTTTTCACCTTGTAGGTGCTGACCTTGGTTTTGCTCTCTCTGCGCTCGGCGGAGGAAGCCTCTACGGAGCGGGGAGGAATAACAAGAACCTGTTTCGGTTTTATATGACTGCTAACCAGATTGTTGGTGGATTTGATATCTTGAACTGTGACGTGGTATTTTTTGGCAAGACTGAAAAGGGTTTCGTTCTTTTTTACCCGGTGAGTTTTTGCTGCAAAGACAAAAGAAGGAAAAGTAAGAATAATGACACAGATTAATATATACCTAATGTAATTAGCCATCTACCCTCCTTTCTGTTCTACAATCACATTAAAATTGTTCCTTTTATATAACAAATTTTTGATCTTGTCAACCCCAAGGTGTCAGCGCCCTGTTAAAACACGGACTTTTACAGGTTCATCCCTCAACACTCTCAACTGGGGCGATGGGGAAAGCACCCTCCTCTCAAGCATTGTGCTTTGCCGTATTAAAGACAAATCAATCTCCTCGGTCTGCACCTGATCGAACTGATTCACCACATGGGCAGGACCCTCAACAACAACAGTGGGTGGGTCCACCTTTGCGGATCGAAGCCGCAGCTTCCCCGGCAGTCTTGACACAGTGCCGGCTTTCACCGTTATATGACGGATAATTTTTTTATCTGCAACCACCCTGATCGTGGAGCGGCTAAGTCCGGCAATAATAACGCCAGGCGGGAGCTTTATCTCTTCACTGCGGATAGCAATGTTGTTTACCCCTTCCTTAGCCCGAGACAGGTCAACATCGGCAATTATATCCATCTCTTTAGGCGAAGGAATAAGATTGGAAAAGACCTTCAGCTGCACCTCAATCTCTTCAGGGGTAGTTTTTATTAAAGCCAGTTCTTTGGGGAGGTTATGAAATTTTACCGGCGCATTGACAGTAAGGATTGCTCCCTGGCGTGACGTTATCAACAGCCAGCATGCAAGAACAAAGAGCAGTATGGCCATCTTTGGCACAATATTACCAAAAAGCTTGCGACGTAGGGTGGTCGTACTTACTTCCTGAACGGGAGGAGAAAGAATGGTGTTGAGCGTGTCATACAGCTCTTCCGGGGAATCCATTCGAGATAGCTCACCGCCGAGAGCAAGGGAAACCGTTCCTCTCTCTTCCGATACGATTATGACAGCAGCATCTGAACGCTCGGTCAAGCCTAGCCCGGCGCGATGTCTGGTGCCGAAATATTGGGGGATGTCGGTGCTGGAGGAAAGGGGCAAATGACAGGAAGCCTGGGCAATGCGACCTTCCCGTATGATGACGGCGCCGTCATGCAACGGAGCTCCATCCCTGAAGATACTCATCAAGAGCTGGCTGCAGGGTAGACTGTCCAACTGGATACCATGCAAAAGGTAGTCATCCAGGTTCTCTCTACGCTGAAAAACGATCAGTGCGCCTGTCTTCTCCTGAGCCAGAGAGAAAACAGTATTGGCCAGATCCATAATGTCAATTTGGGATGGGTTGTCCTGGCGATCGAAGAGGTTCCTCAAAAGACTGAAACGGTAAAGTGCCTGACGTATTTCGCCCTGGAAGATGACAATAAGGAGGATGAAGAGAACCGTCCCCAGTTCCTGGAGTATCCAACTGGTCATGAACAACCCCAGGTTCTTGGTTATCACATAGAGAAGACCGAGAAAGCCGAGGCCGATTACCACCTGCAGTGCTCTGGTATTCTTGAACCAGCTGTACAGCTGGTAGACAAGAAAACTCATGATCAGTATGTCCGCGATATCTTGGGGGCGAAAATAGGAAAACAACTGTAACCCTCGGTTACGGCAGGGGTTGGACCTGACGCCTTGCTACGGCTCTATCGGTTGAGCCGGAGTAACATTTTTCTGGTATGCATGCCACCTTTGTGTTAAAAATTTTGTCTCCCAAGTGCCGGATACAAAACAACCGGACTTATATCATTTATGTGGTTAAAAAGGTAGGGAAAATGTTTAAACTCACGGAAAAGGGTGAAAAGATCCAGGAAATGTTCGACACTATCGCCCCCCGCTATGACTTTCTCAACAGGGTTCTGAGTTTCGGCATAGACCGAAGCTGGCGCCGCTTTGCCGTCAAGAAAATCAAATATGCACCCAATGGCCGCATACTCGATGTCGCCACCGGCACGGGAGATGTGGCATTGGAAATAGCAGCCCGGACGCCGTCGTCAGTTTCCATTACAGGCATCGATTTCAGCGGTGAAATGGTTGAGTTGGGGAAACAGAAGGTGGCTGCCTCGTCCTACGCAGGACGCATAAACATGCAGGTTGCTCCTTGCGAAGATATTCCCTTTGCCGATGACAGTTTTGATTCCATTACCATCGCCTTTGGCATCAGAAATGTTGTTGACCGGTCCCAGGGGCTCAAGGAAATGTACCGTGTCCTTAAACCTGGAGGCAGAGTGGTGATACTGGAGTTTTCCACACCGCGCTTTGTACTGTTTAAGCACCTTTATCACTTTTATTTTCTCAAGGTCCTGCCCGTCATAGGCGGGCTCTTCTCGAAATTCAGCGCTTATAAATACCTGCCCGACTCTGTAATTGAATTCCCCTCCCAGGATCAGTTCAAAGCTACCATGGCCGGAGTTGGTTTTAAAAATACCCAGCACCACGACCTGACACTGGGTATCGCCACTGTCTATACAGGTGAGAAATAAATACTTCACCCATGGCCGGCCGCTCAAAGTCATCCATTATGGATAAACCTGCTGTACTCTCCATCACTGTGCTTTATGTGCTCCACAAGCCATCGCTGTAGAAAGCTGAGCACTTCCAGTGTCGAGGTGCTTCCTTTCTGTATCAAATCTCGCTGAAAATTCACCACCCGAGATGAAAACTCCTCGTGCTGTTTCTTGTGTTCTTCCTGTTTTGGATAATTCAATTTGACCATCCACAGCTCTTCCGAGGAAAAGTGGTAGGTGGCATAATCGATAAGTTCATCGATTACCTCTTCCAGAGATGACGGCTTTTCGCCCGCAATGAACAGGTCATAGGTCTCATTAAGAAGACATACCAGGTGCTTGTGATGGTCGTCAAACGGCTCAACACCTAAAGTCAGAGTATTATCCCATTTTACCAGCTGCATGATCTTCCCCCGTAAATGAAAAGAGATGCATTTCTTTTCGGCAAATACCGCAGGAGGTAAAGACAATTCGAGCGTAAAATTACCAGGGCTAATATGGTTCCTTTCCTGAGATTTTATGGTTAACTAGAAGAAGAAGGTGGTTTAAAGGAAATTAGTGGGTGATCAGTATCATAAAATCGGGAGAGACTATGCAGGTACCAGTGACCATCCAGACCTATTCAGGATATAAGGCCGACGAGCGGCCGAGTTCATTCATGCTTGGGGAACAGACTTTTCGTGTAATGGAGATACTGGACCGCTGGTATGGCGTGGATGCCAACTACTTCAAGGTGGCGGCCGACGACAGCAGGGTTTACCTGCTGCGTCACGACCTGAATGCGGACCAGTGGGAACTGGACGCGGAATGACTACTCTGGGGGGGGTGGTTGGACCTGCTTGCAGTACCTGCATACAGTCTCATTCCACCTTATATACTCCCTGCATTTTGGGCAAAGTTTGAATTTCCCTTCGACCTGGCACAGCGGCCTGGAAAAATATATCACCAGTAAAAATACCGGCAGCAGCGCACATATCAGGCACCAACCGATGAAATTGCGGCCCCTGTTTGCGGCCATCCAGCCACCGCATATCCCCGAAGCGACAACTATCAGGAATATAATCATCTCAGGTTTTACGTAGCCCGACATCCAAACCTCGCCGCATCAAATTGCCATTGAATTTCGCGACAGAATTAATACTGGGGCTAAAATTTCACCCTCAGCCCCACAGCAGCATTGTGGCTTTCATATCGCAGGTCGGCAGTGTCAAAACCATCGCCGAACCTGGCTCTGGAAGTGCCGAAGTAGCGGTAGCCTATATCCAGGGTAAGCCTCCGATTAAGAGCAATGCCCACCCCCGCTCCAGCCTGGTAAGCAAACACCATGTCGTCATCCTCCGGATAAAGGAAGATACGTTCTGGTCCGCTGGTTGTAACGTCGGTGCCGAACGTGTCACTAAGATGCAGAGTCGCAAACCCGACGCCTCCCCCCACATATGGCGTAACCGGACCGGGATTGTGCAGATCGAAAAAGGCGTTGCCCATCATGGCGAAAACACCGATATTCCCATCAGGGTTGCCGAATCTGAAACCATCCGCAGTGTCGGTAATCCTGTTTATTTCAGAGTATTTGAAAGAAAGCTCTCCCTCAAGACGCAGAAATCCAAAATCGTAGCCACCAGTGCCGCCGATATTGATTCCAGGGTCGAATTCCACCTCATCGGTAGCGTTCAGCATGGAACCATCGCTGGCAAACTGGCTACTGTTGACACTGGCATCACGGGGAACGGAAACTCCGATAAAACCTGAGACGTAAGCACCCGGTCTGACAGAAGCCGACCAGGACAGCGCGGGAAGCAGCAAAAAGAACATGACAGTGATAAGCGAAAGTACCTTTTTCATTGCAATCCACCTCCTGTAGATTTTGATCCTCTTCCGGTTAATCCCAATAAGGACCAAAGCAATTTATCTCTCCCATGTTACCACCACAAGTCCCACAAGCAACCAGAATGCCTCCCTTATTCTTCGCAAGATACTGAAAGCCAACCCTACGGCTGCTCCAAGCCTGAAACCCAGCGCAAGCAACACATTCCCTCCGTCCTGGACCCCGAGTTGAACGGGAATCATGAAACCAAGCGCCGTAAAGAGCATGGCCAGTGCATCCAGACACAACGCCAGTTGCCACTCTACCGACTGGCCCAGCAGATGAAAGATGAGGTAAACTTCAACTCCCTGCACAAGCCAGTTAAGGAACAAGAACAAGAATGCCAGTGCACTTTTGCCGGGATACCTGTTGTAAAATCCTGCCATGGCAGCATCGAGACTTGCCAGCTCTTCCTTCCTCGCCTTCAGAAAAGCCGGGCACTTACCCCAACGCTCCAGTAGTCTGATCAGGAGGACACATGGATTACGATGCTGCAAAACAACAAAGGCCACCCCTGCCCCGGTCAGGATCACTGCGCAGGCCAGGAGCAGCCCCAGCCTAAACACTCCGACAGGCATGACAAAAGGCACCAGGGCAAGGCTCAGAAATATATACAAGACCAGGCTCATGACCATCAGTCCTTTGTGGATAATGAGCGAGGCCGTCGCCTGTTGCCAGGAAATACCTGAGGCCTTCAGCCTTAGAGCCTTGAAAGGTTCTCCTCCCAATGAAGCCATTGGTGTCAATTGATTAAGCGACTCTCCCGCCAGACGGAGCAAAAACAACCGGCCCAGAGACACAGGTGCGGTCGAATCAACAATGAGCACCTGCCAGGCAAGGGCGGACAAAAGGTTCATGATCCCGTAAGGCACAAGCAGAAGCAATCCGGCATAACCAACCCGATGGAAATATTGTTCCAGGTTTTCCCACCCCACCTGCTTCAGCATTCCATAAAAGAAAAATGAGGCTATGAGAAGCAGGATCAGATTGAGGCGTCCCATGGAACCCACCGACCTGGTCAGTAATGAGCATATGCCCCTTATGTTTACCTGAAAGACCTGATTCACATTTCAGGAGGAATAGAGTAGTGATCCATGTAAAACTGGAAACGCCTTTTTTCGGTTTCCCGGTCAAGACCGAATTCTTCCAGAGAATAATGATGGGCGCCATTCTTGTCCTTTGGATTACCGGCAATAAACGTTTTCATGGCCAACTCAGCACTGCTGTCTATTTCTCGGCCAAAATGACGGTAAATACCATTGACAACTGACATTGGGTCCCTCTCCAGGTCTGTGAAATTTACATCGAAGAAACGTTTCTGCAGGTGAGGTCTGCTTTGGCGGAACTGCAAGGAGTGCCAGGCGCTCCCTTCCCAGCGGCTGCTCACTTCAATGCCAATTTTCTTGTTGTCTAGTCCATTGGTAAATGGTTCACGCAACACCCGGGTAAAGCTTGCACACGAGGGGAGTACTTTAAGGGGATCACGATGGGTGACGACAATATCTGCATCCGGATATACATCCAGTAACGACTCCAGCGCCATCAGGTGGCTTGGTGCCTTGAGGACCCAGTGGGTTCCCGGCGAACGCCACTGCAGATGCTGTAAAAACCAGCGGTGAAACTCGTAAACCGGACGTTTATCCTGCTTGTCATGCCAAATGCGGTATGAGGAAACATGATACATCGATTCGAAAACATAGCTCATGAAAGCATGACTGGTTATGGCAATACATTCCTGTGGATAACGCTCATGAATGAGATGAACCCTTTTGAAGTATGGAATCAGGATGTCCAGCCATCTTAGTTCCTTGCCCGTCTTTGCAATGCGCGGATCAGAAGAATAGGAGGCTGTTTCAGGCGGCGGTGAAGGATGCATCACTTCCCAAACCTGCGGCGCCCGGCATTTTGGATCCTGCGCCAGTAGCGCATGCAGAAAAGTCGTTCCACTTCGCGGCAAACCGGTGATGAAAAGAGGGCGAACTATGCGCTCACTGTCGATCTGCGGAAACCGCTTGCGGTCAGCCACCATGAGAAGCCTGTTGCACAGCATCCTGATTATTTCGGAATAGACACTGATGCGCCCAAACAGGTTCAAGTCTGCATCTGATTCGAAGGACTGCAGAAGAACAGAGAGGGGATGGCAAAAATCTTCACCACCGAAATCATCAAGCCCCGTTCGCCTGATGCATTTATTTATCAGGGCACGGGATTCGAGCTTTAAAAATTCGTATCCTTTTTTCTGAAAAAAATTGTTTACGGAGTTGATACCGGTCAAGAGCCTGGACATCCTGATATAACCAGGTTTAAAGAAGACATTGCTATTGAGCTGACTTGTCAGGCTTGATGGTTCAGTCACAGGTTGCTCCTAAGGATTCCTTTATATTATTAATCAAATTTAATTCTACTCTTTCTCTCAAGCCCGTCAACCGACTCTGAATATTTATGCTGAGGCTGGGACTGTTCCTGGTGTAGAGATTTTTAACAGTGCGAAAACTTCTCTCTCGACAAATTGAAGATTTTCCAATATATTCCGGCATACTGTATACAATTTCATTCCAGACACCGTGGCATGAGGTTCGAGAGCACCCAAACTGTTTTGCTTACTCTGCCCTGGAAATATCAATTGAAAGGAGAAACTTAGATGGCAGCAGCTAAAAGTTTTCATTATCAGGACCCCTTCCCCGTCGGCAAAGACGAGACCAATTACCGCAAGATTGAAGGCTCCGAAAAATATGTGCAGGTTGAGCAATTTGCAGGCAAGGATGTGGTTCGCGTTGCCCCCGAAGCATTAACAATTCTGGCCAATGAGGCCATGAGGGATGTTTCGTTCCTGCTTCGCCCTGCACACAACGAGCAAGTTGCCAAAATTCTCCGAGACCCTGAGGCATCCATGAACGACAAGGGTGTGGCCATGGCCTTTCTGCGCAATGCTGAAATCGCCGCCCAGTTTGAGCTTCCGATCTGTCAGGATACAGGCACGGCAACCATCGTGGCGAAGAAGGGACAGCAGGTCTGGACCGGGGTCAAGGATGAAGAATACCTCTCCAAAGGAGTGTATAAGACATATACAGAGGAAAACCTCCGCTATTCACAGACCGTTGCCCTGGACATGTACAAGGAAGTGAATACCGGCACCAACCTGCCTGCCCAGATAGACATCATGGCCACTGACGGCGACTATTATAAATTCCTTTTCATGGCCAAAGGGGGGGGATCTGCCAACAAGACCATGCTTTACCAAGAGACCAAAGCACTACTCACCCCGGAAAAACTGGAAAAATATCTCATTGAGAAGATGAAATACCTGGGTACTGCTGCATGCCCCCCATATCACATTGCCTTCGTCATCGGCGGCACATCTGCCGACGCCTGCATGAAAGCAGTCAAGCTGGCTACGGCAAAGGAGTTGGATGCTCTGCCCACCAGCGGCAATGAACATGGTCAGGCCTTCCGCGATGTTGAGCTGGAAAACAAGCTGCTTGAGGCGGCATACAAGCTGGGAATCGGTGCACAGTTCGGCGGTAAGTATTTTGCCCACGATGTTCGCGTCATTCGTCTGCCACGCCACGGTGCATCCTGCCCGGTAGGCATGGCGGTCTCATGTTCTGCTGACCGCAATATCAAGGCAAAGATCACCAAAGACGGCCTTTTTGTCGAGGAGATGGACAGGAATCCCGGGCGGCTGATTCCCGATCAATACCGCGGAAAACATGAGCACGGTGTCAAGATCGATCTCAACAGGCCCATGAAGGAGATCCTCGCCGAGCTAGGCAAGCATCCTGTCTCAACACCGCTGCTGCTGTCCGGTACTATCGTTGTCGGCAGGGATATTGCTCACGCCAAGTTCAAGGAGATCCTCGATAGCGGCAAGCCCCTTCCCGAGTATCTGAAAAACCACCCCATCTACTATGCTGGTCCGGCAAAAACCCCTGCAGGCAAACCCTCCGGATCTTTCGGTCCCACCACAGCCGGCCGCATGGATTCCTACGTCGACCTGCTCCAGTCCCACGGCGGCTCAATGGTGATGATAGCCAAAGGCAACCGCAGCCAGCAGGTTACAGATGCCTGCAAGAAATACGGCGGCTTTTATCTGGGTTCCATAGGTGGCCCGGCAGCAGTTCTAGCCGAAGAAAACATCAAAAAGGTGGAATGTATCGATTTTCCTGAACTGGGAATGGAAGCAGTGTGGAAGATAGAAGTTGAGAATTTCCCCGCTTTCATTTTGGTGGATGACAAGGGAAATGATTTCTTTAAGCAGTTGGGTCTGTAAGCTTGATATATAATACTTGGGGGGACACAATCTACTGTCCCCCCAAGGCTCAAATACCCGTCAATTCCTGGATCTTCAAGTCCAGGTCGTCTCCGTTCACCCGTACCACTTTCCCGTCGCTATCCTCTGTTCGTATAAGCCCCTCTGTAACCCATTCCAGAATACGCGCTTCATCGACGCCGAACTTTGCTACAGCCTCTTCCACCGTGTACCACGTCTTGACCAGTGACATATGATCCTCCTGTCTCCCAATGCGCCATAGGTATGATTCTATTTACTTTCCTTTAGCCCAATGTCAATCATATGTTAAAAATAAAACAGCGAACGATTGCAAAACACAATTATATATTTCAAAGACGCGTAATATCAATAACTTGAAGTGATAGTAAAAATGAAACAGGAAGACAAAATAGAAAGCAGGATTAACAGATAATACAAAATTTCTACAACATCCTGATTTTCCTTCTTTTTTGTTGTTTTATTTCTTGCAATTCGGGATACATCTCTTTATAGTTTTATTAAACAAAAACGTAAAGAGAGGAATAAACATGAATTGTCCAGTCTGCGGAAGCAATGAACATTTAGACATCAATTTGCAGTCGGAAAGTTTCTTTGAAGGAATAAGAGAATGCACCGTTTGTGATTCTGTATATGCGGTTAATCGCAATGTGGCAAACATCGTCAAGGATGCCCAGGAGAAATCTTTCCTTGGCAATGCATCGCGCCTTTCTTACAGCTTCGCTGCCTGAAAAAATCAGATAAACATCAAGCCCCGCCGGCACCAGCCGCGGGGCTTTTTTTATTTCTGTCAGAAACAAGGTGAGGATGAATTTTTAATTTGACAGCAGCGGCCCGTAACGTATACAACTTTTGTCGTTGCCGACACCTTGATCCCGCAGCAAATGTTGTATAAACAAAAGAGCCTACCAAAGGAAGAGAGAAAAAATCATGATGACCCTGAAACCTGAAGTAGTCGCCCAACTGGAGCGCGTTCTGAGTTCCGTTGAAATGCTGCTTCCAAAGGCAATCGCCTCAATAGACTGGTCCACCTGCCATGCCGCAAACTGGCGCCGTCACTCGTTCTCCGGTTTTCTGGAACCGGTAAAGGTTACAGATACTTCAACACTTGATGAACTGCTGGGAGTGGAAAAACAGAAAGAGATCCTGGTAAACAACACCAAGCAATTTCTCAAGGGATTGCCTGCCAACAATGCTCTGCTCTGGGGATCACGCGGCACAGGCAAATCCTCCATCGTCAAGGCGCTGCTTAATGAATTCGCCAGTGAGGGACTGCGCATTATTCAGGTGGAAAAGGAAGACCTGGTCTATCTCTCAGACATCTTCACGATGGTTCGGGATGAACCATACCGCTTCATCCTTCTCTGCGACGACCTTACCTTCGAAGTTGGTGAACTCAGTTACAAGATGCTGAAGAGCGCCCTGGACGGTTCAGTTTATTCCTCACCGGAAAACGTTCTTATTTATGTAACGTCCAATCGTCGCCACCTTATTCCCGAATATGATTCGGACAAAATCGGCGGCAAGTTCGTCAATGGAGAGTTGCAGCAGAGTGAGGCGATGGAAGAGAAGATTTCTCTCTCTGACCGGTTCGGATTATGGATACCATTCCACGTATTTACCCAGGAGCGCTATCTTCATGCAGTACGAATGTGCGTTGAAAGGCACGCGAAGGAACGGCAGCTGGAAATTCCCTGGAGCAAAGAACTTGAAGAAGAAGCAATTCAGTGGTCCCATGACAAGAGTAAGCGTTGCGGGCGCACAGCCTTCCAGTTCTCCAAGAACTGGGTCGGCAAGTATCTGCTCGACAAGTAAACCACATGCTCAGACAAAAAAGCCCGCTGCTGAAGCGGGCTTTTTTGTTCAGGAATTGAGACGGCTATTTTCGGTAAACCTTGACGAAAAAGTAGACAGCAAGCAAAAAAGGGACAGAGGAGAACGCGGCCTCAAAATTGCCCAAAAACAGCTGCCAGGTGCCGAAGGAGACAAGGGAAATAACTAGCAGTATCATAAAAGATGCGAATGTTTTGCTCATGTGGGCATAGTAGCGCTTTCAGCGGAAAGAAGTCCAGATTTATAAGATTAACCGGGTTTTATCAATTGAAACAGAGAAGCCTTTTTAACCGGCACGGGGTGTGGTATTCTCCTTGGAAACAACCTCGGGAAGGACTTTGACATAAGGAAACTCAGCCTTAAAATAACAATGGCACTGGCGGTATCTTCCCTTTTTGTCTGCTCTCTGGCAATACTGGCCTTCCTATCCCTTTCTTACATTGAGCGCGAATACAAGCAGAGTATCTCAAATCAGCAATACACCCTCGTCAGTGCCCTTGCCGAAAACGTAGATGACAAGCTCAGAATAGCCCAGAACTCCCTATTGGCAGCTGCAGCAAATATAACCCTCGAAGAGCTCAGGGATTCCCATAAGGCTCAGCGCTTCCTGGACAACAGGTATTCACTGCTCGCTTTGTTCGATAACGCAATTTTCGTCTTTTCCCCTGAAGGGAAGATTGTTGCCGAGAGTCCATACCGTGAGCACCGGCGTGGACGGGACATTTCCTTTCGCGACTACTTTAAAGACACGGTGGCCAGAGGCAGGCCGGTCATATCAAGTCCCTACCTCTCCACCCATAATCCTGGGCACCCCTGTGTCATGCTCACCGTGCCGATTTACAGTAACGGAAAGCTGGCTGCCATATTCGGCGGGAGTTTCGACCTTCTGGGCCAGAATTTTCTTGAGGATCTCTCCCACACCCGGATCGGTAAAACAGGTTACGTTTACCTTTTCGATAACCACCGTACAATAATCGCCCATCCCGAGAAAAATCGTATCATGCACCGAGATGTACCTGTGGGCATTAACAGGCTTTTTGATAAATCAATCGCCGGATTCGAAGGAAGTGGAGAAACCCGTAACTCAAGAAGGATTGAGACACTCTCTTCATTCAAACACCTTAAAACTACCGATTGGATTCTAGCAGCAAGTTATCCCATCGTCGAAGCCTATGCTCCACTTAAGACGAACAGGATCTATTTCATTACTGTCATGGCCGTCGGTACATCAGTAACCCTCCTTTTTGTCTGGTTTCTGATGCAACGCCTCACCTCACCGCTTTCACTCATCACCCGCCATGTGGAAGCAATCCCTGATAAATCCGGATTGCATAATCTGATCAATCTTGAAAGAAAAGATGAACTGGGAACACTGATTAATGCATTCAACAGCATGATACTTTCACTCGATCAGCATCAGAATGCCTTGCGAGAGAGCGAAAGCAATTTCAGAGCCCTGGCTGACAATGCCAATGATGGCCTTCAGATAATCACTGACAGCAGCCATCTTGCCTATGTCAACAAGAGAGCCGCAGAGATCGTCGGTTACAGTGTTGAAGAGATGCTTTTGACCACCATTGAAACAATCATTCACCCGGACCACCTGCAAATGATTATCGAACGAAAGGCAAAAACAGATGCAGGTGAATTCGTCCCCAAGCAGTTTGAAATTATGCTGGCCCATAGGAATGGTAGCTGCGTTCCGGTTGAAGTCACTACGGCCAGAACAATCTGGCAGGGAAAACAGGTAGAACTGGCAATCGTCAGGGACATCACCGACCGAAAAAAGGCAGAAGACGAGATTCAGCAACTTGCCTACTATGATACCCTGACGGGTTTGCCGAACCGTTCGCTGCTCCAGGACCGGCTAGGACAGGGCATTGTTCAGGCAGTACGTGACAATCGCAAGGTTGCTATCATGTTTCTTGATCTTGACCGATTCAAAAGCATCAATGACACACTGGGACACGTGGCAGGTGACAGCCTGCTTGCCACTGTCGCCGAGCGTCTGACAGAATGCGTAAGGGAAACCGATACGGTTGCCAGAATCGGAGGGGATGAATTCGTCATTATCATCTCTGCCATCGAACATGCTGAAGATCTGAACAAGATTGCAGAAAAAATTCTCGCGGCCATCTCCAAGCCACTGGTTTTAAATGATCAGGAGATATTCATCACTGCCAGCATCGGCATTGCCATCTATCCTGAAGACGGCACTGACGTCCAAGGTCTGCTTAAAAATGCAGATCTTGCCATGTATAAGGCTAAAGATCAGGGAAAAAATGCCTTCCAGTACTTCTCTCGGGAGATGAATGTCCAGGCGCTTGAGCATCTCATCCTGGAAAACAGCCTTCGCAGGGCCCTGGAGCGAAATGAATTCGTCATCTTCTATCAGCCGCAGATGGACCTGAAGAGTGGACGGCTTGTGGGGATGGAAGCGCTGATACGCTGGCAGCATCCTGACCTTGGACTGCTTCCTCCATCAAGGTTCATACCGATGGCAGAGGAAACCGGTCTGATCCTACCCATAGGTGAATGGGCTCTCCAGACAGCATGTGCTAAAAACAGGGCCTGGATGGATGCGGGATTTATGCCGCTCAGGGTAGCGGTAAACCTGTGCGGGATACAGTTCAGACAGAAAAAATTCATTGAATTGATTGAAGCAGTGCTGAAGAAAACGGGGCTGGCGCCTAGTCAACTGGAGCTGGAGCTAACTGAAAGCATGCTCATGTCCAAGGCGGAAGAGAGCACTACCGTCCTGCACAAACTGAAGGAAATGGGAGTCAGTCTGGCTATAGACGACTTCGGTACCGGATACTCCTCCTTGAGCTACCTCAAGAACTTCCCGATCAACAGGGTTAAGATAGACCGGTCTTTTATCCGCGATGTACCGAATAATCCCGACGATACGGCCATTGTCAGTGCAATCATTGCCATGGCCCACAATTTGAATCTTAAGGTTACGGCTGAGGGAGTGGAAAACCACAGCCAGCTTGAATTCCTCAGTACCCGGAACTGCAACGAGATACAAGGCTACCTCCTATCATCGCCACTGCCTGAGGCGGAGTTCACCAGGTTTTTACGGGGCGGCATGATGATTCAGGAATGATTATGAATGTGTCAATCAGAACCATGTTCAGACACGGAATAGCAACCGACCATGCCATTCTAAACCTGATGCGCCGTCCGAGTTCCTCCGTTCCTGAGACATTTCAGTAGACAGCGTAATTGGCAGGATCTGCGAACACCTCACGCAGGAACAGATTGTTCAGGTAATGCCCGGTCTTGTGGGCCTCCACCTTGCCCAGCAAACGGTAGCCACACGTATAAAAATCGCCAATCAGGTCGAGAATCTTGTGGTTCACCAGCTCTTTCTTGTAGCGAAGCCCCTGGGGGTTTACGATACTATCGCCACCTATGACGACGGCGTTTTCCAGGGATCCTCCCTTGGCCAGACCGGCTTTTTTGATAGCCTCAATCTCTTCATGCAGGACAAAGGTACGGGAGTTTATGATGGAAATGGCATTTTCCACGTCCATGACACGCTTGCGCTGTTTTCCAACTGGTGGACGAAATTCGATGGTCATGGTGATGTCCAGGGTGTTAAGGGGTTTGACCCGGACAAAGGCGTCGTTATGCCGGACCTCGACCGGGCGCTGAATTTTCAGATACACCCCCGACTCGGGAAACTCATAAATTCCGGCGCGCCAGAGCTCATGGTAGAATTCCCAAGCCGAGCCGTCCATGATCGGCACCTCAGGTCCATCAATATAGACAAGGCAGTTGGTGATGCCGGAAAAATAGAAGGCCGCCATAAGATGCTCGATTGTGGCGACAGATGCCTCCCCGGCTGCAACCTGTGTGGAAAGACGGGTGTCGGCAACCATGTCGTAACGGGCAGGTACCAGCTGACCATTGAAGACAAAGGCAATGCCGAATTCCCGCCGGGGCAGGAATTCCATGGTAACCTCCCGGCCGGTGTGAAGGCCGATACCGGATAGTTTGAAAATGCGGTTTATGGTGGTCTGATGTTTAATCATAATAAATAAAACCTTTCCGGAATTGAGTCGTGGGGAGAAGAATAGCCTGAAGGCAACTGGGGAAAGATACATAAAAAAGCGCTTTTTATAAAGAAAAAAGGCATCGGCTGCCGCGCCGATGCCTTAAAGATGGCTAAATTGATTGCAAAATTAGCGGTATGAGATTGCCGGGGCTTCGTCCATTAATTCGATCGCCGCAGCTGCTATCAAAACTCGGCATGCCTGGGCGTACGGGGAAAAGGAATGACGTCGCGGATGTTTTCCATGCCGGTAAGATACATGAGCAGGCGCTCGAATCCCAAACCGAAGCCGGCATGTGGACAGGAGCCCCAGCGGCGGCTGTCCAGGTACCACCAGAGCCCTTCTTCATTTATACCCAGCTCCCCCATGCGCTCAAGAAGCAGATCAAACCGCTCTTCCCGCTGGCTGCCGCCAATGATCTCTCCCACCTTGGGCACCAGCAGGTCCATTGCTGCAACCGTCCTGCCGTCGTCATTCTGCCGCATGTAAAATGCCTTGATATCCTTTGGATAATTGATGAGGAAAACAGGACCTCCAACAACCTGCTCGGTTATGTAACGCTCATGTTCCGACTGCAGGTCCAGTCCCCATTCAACAGGAAAGGTAAAAGGGACAGCCGCTTTTTTCAGATGATCGATTGCCTCGGTATATTCCATGACGGCAAAGGATGATGAAGCCACCGCCTCGATCCGCGACAGAAGGCCCTTGTCGATCTGGTCGTTGAAAAACCGCATATCCTCTGTGCAGTTGTCCAGAACATGACGGCAGAGAAACTTCAAAAAGTCTTCAGCCAGAGCCGCATCAGCCATAAGATCAGCGAAGGCCATCTCCGGCTCTATCATCCAGAATTCTGCCGCATGACGCGCCGTATTGGAATTTTCAGCCCGGAAAGTCGGGCCGAAGGTATAGATATTTGAAAATGCCTGGGCGAAAAGCTCTCCCTCCAATTGTCCACTGACGGTAAGCCCGGTTGCCTGGGCGAAAAAATCGCCGGAATAATCAACTTCGCCTGCCTTCAGCGGCGGCTTTGCCATATTGAGGGTCGTGACGCGGAACAACTCCCCTGCCCCCTCGCAATCATTTGCGGTGATTATGGGTGTATGGACATAGAGAAAGCCTCGCTCGGCAAAGAAGCGATGAATGGCCTGGGCTAGGGATGAGCGGACCCTGAAGACAGCGCCGAAGGTATTGGTACGGGGCCTCAGGTGGGCAATAGTCCGCAGGTATTCAAAGCTATGGCGTTTTTTCTGTAGTGGATAGGATTCGTCTGCCTGGCCGATGATCTCAATCTGTGTGGCAGAAAGCTCATACCTCTGTCCAGCTGCAGGCGACTCACGTAAAACACCCCTTACGGCCACGGCGCTGCCGGTGCCGAGCCTGCTCACTTCCGGATAGTTGACTATATCTGGTTCGACGACCACCTGCAGGTTCGCTATGCATGAGCCGTCATTGACGGCAAGGAAAGCTACGTCCTTGCCTGCCCGTACCGTCCTCGCCCATCCCTTTACCAGAAGCTCTCCACCCGCCTCTTTCGCAGTCAATGCGTCGCATATCCTGATTCTGCCAGTCATGGCCATTTCTCCCGAATGCATAATTATAAAGCATACCTCAAACCTCCAGCTTATCCATGGTTGACAGGGTTAAGGCTGGGAGTATATTTTAGCAGGTATGCTTAAAACTCTTACCATCACTTTGTCCATGTTCACCCTTACGGCTTTGCAGGCCATGGCAGCCAACTCCGCCAGCAATTTCGGCGGCATCGGCATAGACGGCGTACCCTGGGCCAACGGCCAGATCGTAGTTCGCCAGATGGTGGCAGGAGGCCCGGCGCATCTGGCGGGGTTAAAAACAGGCGACATAATAACCCAAATTGACGGCAAGCCCACTGAGGGAAGTAACTTTCAGGATATGGTAGATCACCGTCTGCGAGGCATTGCCGGCACAAAGGTGATGCTCAAGGTCCGCAGACCCGGCATCGCCAAGGCCATCACCTTCAACCTGACCCGCAGACAACTTGTTACCGCCAAAACAAAAGGAAAGTGAGAACAGTGGGAGCTGTCATGCAAACTGCAACCAGAATCCTGATCATCTCTGCTTTATTGTGCACCGCGACAATCTGTCAGGCATCAGCCATGGAAGAAAGTCTGCAAAGCCCTCTGAAACCACCCGCAGCGGCCCAACGAAAATATCCGAGGATTGTGCTCTATTCCGTGTCCTGGTGCCCACATTGTAAGGCGGCAAAGGAATATCTGACCAGGAACAACATTCCTTTCCTCAACAGGGATGTTGAAGTAGATGACGACGCCATGGACGACCTGACAAAGAAGTATAAAAGCCAGGGGGTGCCGGTGATTGTCATCGGCAATGACGAGGTCATTCTCAAGGGATTCGACCAGCAGAAATTCGAAAAGGCGGTTAAAGATATGCAGAAGAAAAACTAGCAGGCCAGCAGCCTGCTAGCTGCCACTGCTTTTGGTAATGAGCATGACCCCGACGCAAACGAGTACGGTACCGGCCCAGCGCATGGGGGTGACGGTCTCATGGAGAAAATACTGGGAGAGGAAAGCAACCAGTACGTAGTTCAATGCCTGCATCGGAAGAGCCACCGACAAGTCTTCCCAGGAAAGCACCGCCAACCACAGAAAGAAAAAAATTGCCAGCATGGTGGTACCTATGATCAGCTTCGGCGATGTCAGCGCCTGAACGGCCACATTGAGAATGCCGCGCAGATTCATGGAGGAAAGGTCCCCCAGTTCCTTCATCCCCTTCGCCAGGAGAATGTCGCCGATTGTTCCGGCCGTTATGGCCACAAGCATTACAATTAGAGTCTTAAGCATAAGCCTTCTTTTCTCCACGGTAATTGCGCAGGATTACTCCCAGCGACATCAGCTTCTCTTTCACCACCTGGCTGGTCAGGGCCGCCAACTCCCCTTCATGCAGGTAATCGGGCATCCATTTTTTCAGTTCATCGCAAGGGTAGCAGCCGGGATGGAAATAAATCTCGGACAGGCCCGGCCGCAACCTTTCCAGGGCTTTCAGCAGATAAGGTTCGGTCATGCAGCCCGAATTAAGTAATCCCTTCACCTCTCCAGCGAACGAAACTTTGCGCATTTCCAATTCTGGTCGACAGCGTTTTGCCAAAGAAGCAAAGATGAAGGCATCAGCCGCTTTGCCGAGCATTCGCTGTCGGTCGAGGACAATATTGTCGAAAAATCGCTCCCTGCTCAGGCGGAAGCTGGTAATGCCATACCTTGGCATCAACTGCAGCAGTATGTCGAAGACAACCGGATGCATATGAATGTTCAGATGACCGTCGATGTGTGACAGTGGCAGGCCAGTGGCTAGGAATTTCTCAATTTGCGCCTCGATCTCTCCAGCCAATTGTTTGCGCAGGGGCTTGAGGAAGAAATACCGCATGCCGGCCATGACCGGATCGTTGGTAAAGTTGCCTTCCCGGTCGACCAGGGTGGGGAAGCCGGGATGTTTCGCCACAGCCCTTCCCTGCAGCAGGGTAAGATGCAATCCCACCTGCAGCCCAGGATTGGCCTTTGCCAAAGATACTGCCTCATCAAAGGCCAGACCTCCTACCATCAGCGAGGCACTGGTGAGGATACCTTCCTGCCAGGCTCGGATGATGCCGAGGTTGGCGCCGCGGGAAAGGCCGAAATCATCGGCATTGATAATCAGTTCTTTCATGATGGCTAGTTACAGCCCTGACTGGCCTGCTTGCGCTTGCGCATGTATTCCAGGTACTGGCGTCCTTCCTTGAGCAACTTGCGCCGCTCTTCGCCATTGACAATCATCCGGCCAATGCTGCGCAGGATATATTTGGGGCGGAAATAGAACTTGTCGTAGAAAAGTTCAACAGCGTCGAAGATTTCCTTGTTGGATAGGTGAGGATAGTTGATGACACAGGTCTGGTGGCCGGTTTCATCAAGGAAGGAATCGGAGGTGATCCATCCCTCCTGCTTGCACAGATCATAGAACTCGGTACCGGGATATGGTGAAGCGAGCGAGGCCTGGATGGAATTTAGATCGAGAGCCTTGGCATACTCTATGGTTTCGCGGATTGTCTCGCGGGTCTCACCAGGAAGTCCCATGATGAAGGCGCCATGGACGGAAAGGCCAAGTTTCTTGCAATTGCGGGTAAACTCAATTGCCTGAGCCTTGGTCACCCCTTTTTTGATGTTCTTGAGGATCTGTTCGTTGCCGGTTTCAAAGCCGACTACCACATGGCGCAAGCCCGCATCGCGCATGATGCGAAGGGTTTCGTAATCGCAGTTGGCCCGGGCATTTATGGTCCAGGAAATGCCCAGCGGTTTGAGTTTTTCGGCCACGGCCCGTGCATGCTCGCGGTTGGCAGTGAAGGTGTCGTCATCAAAGGAGATTTCTTTGACACCAGGAACATTTTCCACAATCCACTTCACTTCCTGATAGACGTTCTCGGCGCTCCGGACACGCATGGCGCGGCCGGAGAAGGTCTGAGGCCAGAGGCAGTATATGCATTTGGACGGACAGCCGCGGCTGGAGTAAATAGATACATAGGGATGCTTGAAATGGGGGATGACATACTCATTGACCGGCAGGTCCCGCATGTAGACTTGACTGGCAAAAGGCAGTGCATCCAGGTCCTCGATCGGGGGGCGATCAGGAGTACTGATGATTTTGCCGTCCATGATGAAGGTGATGCCGTCAACTTCTTGCCAGGCCCTGCCCTCGCACAGCTCCTTTGTGGAGTAGTCGAATTCCCCGCGGCAAACCAGGTCCACAGCGCCTGCCGCAAACTTGAGGGATTCCTCAGGCAGGACCGAGACATGGGGGCCGGTCAGGACGGTTACGGTAGAGGGTTTCTGCGCCTTGATCCGTCGCGCCGTTTCCACATCGATGGCCAGTGTCGGCGTTGAGGTGTACATAACGACCATATCGTAATCCAGGGCTATCTTCAGGCAGTCCTCCAGGGTAAGCCGCTGAACAGGGGCATCGACCACCCTGCTGCCAGGGATCATGCCTGCCGGATAACAGAGCCAGGTAGGGTACCAGAAAGAGGTTACTTCACGGGAGGCCTGGTATCTGGCACCGGCACCGCCGTCAAAGTCTTCAAAAGTGGGTGGATTCAAAAATAACGGTTTCATCAAGAACTCCTGTCTTGCTGCCATGTTCATGAAAAACAAACGGTTAGAATATAGATAGGTAGCCTGGTTGTCAAGATTAAAGCCCCTGCCCTCTTTACTGTTGCCGGACAAGGCAATCTCTGTTAACTTCCGACAAAGAAGTCCCAGGGAGTTTTGCTTATGAATATTTCCACTATCGGAATTATCGCCGCCATGCCGGAAGAAGTGAATCCGCTGCTGAAGCGTATCGGCATTTATCAAAGGGAGAAAAGAGAATCCTTTGAATTGTTTCGGTTCGGCTTAGATGTCAAAAAGATTGTTCTTGTCCGGTCAGGCATGGGAGCGAAGCATGCCGCAAGAGCAACCCGGTTCCTTATTAAGACAGCAAGTCCGGATATCATTATTAATTTCGGCTTTGCCGGCGCCGTGACAGCCGGTCCACGCGTGGGAGACCTTGTCCTGGCTGACCAGGTTTTCAGTTACGATGGAACTCGGTTCAGGAAAGAAGCAATGCCGTCAGCGGAACTGGTCAACCGGATGCATTGCCTGGTCCGGCAAGAAGCCTCTGCAGAAAACAACATTTACAGAAGCTCCTTTATAACCACCCTGAAGATCACCGGGAAGAGCACACTTGCGAAGGCATTGCCCGAGAATTGTCCCTATCCGGCGCTGGAAATGGAATCAGCAGCTGTAGCTGCAGCAGCTGTAGAAGCGGGTATACCTTTTGCCGCCATGCGCGCCATCAGTGATGCAGCTGAAGAGGAACTGGGCTTCAGCCTTGAAGAATTCACCGACAGTGAAATGAATATAAAAATGACAAAAATTCTCGTAACTGTCGCGAAAAAACCGTGGATCATTCCGCAACTGTTGAGACTGGCAAGAAACTCCAACGCCGCAGGCAAAAGTCTGGCAATAGGGGTAGAAGCGTTCTTAAAGGCAATGTGAGGATACTTGTTGGAATGCGAATCAGTCGAAGCTGTCGGAAAAACGGGCGGCAATCACGCTTCTCAGGTAGGATTCCGCCTCCTGTGCGGTAGCATAGGTCATGGCACGGTCAGCAACGGCCTCTGCCTCTTTCTTTGTGCAACGTCGGAGGATTTTCTTGACTCGCGGTATTGAAACGGCGTTCATGGAAAGTTCATCGAAACCAAGCCCAAGCAGTATGGGCAGATATTCCGGTTCGCCTGCCATCTCGCCGCAAATGCAGGCCGCGATTCCTGCCCCGTGGGCAGCCTCCACCACCATTTTCAGTGACCTGAGCACTGCCGGATGCAACGGTTCATAAAGGGCTGAGAGATGTTCATTGGTGCGGTCGATGGCGAGAGAATACTGGATAAGGTCATTGGTTCCGACACTGAAGAAATCAACCTCCCTGGCCAGAAGATCGGCGATAATGACGGCAGAAGGAATTTCAATCATGATGCCGATCTCGATCTCCTCATCAAATGGGATGAAAGCGCTCCTCAGCTCCTGCTTGACCTCTTCGACAATAGCCTTGGCCCGCCTTACCTCATCGACACCCGAGATCATCGGAAAGAATACCTGTACTTTCCCATGGGCGCTGGCCCTGAGTATGGCACGCAGCTGTGCTCTGAAAGCTTCGGGCTGCATGAGCGACAGGCGGATAGCCCTGACGCCAAGGGCAGGATTGGCCTCGTCTCCAAGGTTCAGATCGGTCAAAACCTTATCTCCCCCCACATCCAGAGTCCTGATGGTCACCGGTTTAGGGGCCATTTCCCTGACGATCTCCGCATAGGCAAGAAACTGCTCTTCTTCGTCCGGAAGGTTCTCCCGGTTAAAGAAGAGCATTTCAGTGCGATAGAGTCCAATACCTTCAGCTCCATGCCGCCTTACAGATGGAACCTCTTCCACTATCTCCACGTTTGCCTTCAGGCTCATGGCGAAACCGTCAAGGGTAACGGCAGGAAGGTCCTTCAGCTTGAGCAGCTCGCGCTCCACATATTCGTAATGCTGTTTGCGGCGGAGATAGTCGCGGAAAGTTTCCTGGTCGGGATTGAGAATAACGGCGCCGGTAAAGCCATCGATAATGATGATGGCATCCTCTGTTACCACGCTGGCAATACGCTCCATACCCACTACAGCGGGAATCTCCAGAGCACGTGCCAATATGGAGGTATGGGAAGTTTTGCCCCCCATTTCTGTGATGAAACCAATTACCGTTGTCTTGTCAATCTGGAGAATGTCCGATGGGGAGAGGTCATGGGCAACAACGATCACTTTGCCGTCGATGCCGGTGAGGGGTTCGTGCTTTTTACCTACCATGTTGCGCAAGATACGCTCGACCACTGTTTCAACGTCGGCGCTACGTTCGCGCAGATATTCGTCCTCGACACCGCTAAAAAAGTCCTTCAGCCGGTGCAAAGTTCTTTTCAGCGCCCCCTCTGCATTTATGCCCTCCTTCTCGATCAATGCAGATGTTTCTTCAATCAGCATCGCATCATCGAGAAGCAGCAGATGGGTATCGATGTGGTGAAGATGCTCATCACCACGTTTGGCCGCTACGGCCTCTTTAACACCTTCTAATTCGGTTTTAGCCAATGCCATCGCCTTTTTCAGGCGATCCAACTCCAGTGGGATCTCATGTCTTTTCACCGCTGTTTCAACAACGGCAACACGTGCCCTGTCGGCAATCTTTGCCTGGCCTATGGCGATGCCGGCAGAGACACCTATCCCCTGCAAAACCATATTGTCAATCTTCGCCGAAACCATTTCTTATGAGATCTCCAAGGGTTTCCATGACCTCAACCTCGTCGCTCCCCTCAGCTTTCACCCGGATAACGCTCCCTTTTGCAGCAGCCAGCATCATGATACCCATGATACTTTTGCCGTTCACCTCAACACCTTCCCGTTCGATTCTGATCTCCGAAGTAAAACGGCTGGCAGTCTTGACGAAAAGCGCAGAAGCTCTGGCATGAAGACCGAGCTTATTGACTATGGTAAATTCCTGCTCAAGCATATTCGATCATCCCTCTTCCGGTGCAGCTACTTCTTCAGATATTCACCTGCCACAGTAATACTCTCCAGGCCGCATTCCTTCAGTTTTTGCGCCAGTTCACTCACGCCGCATCTTTTTCGTTCCGTGGCAAATTTGATGACCATGGGCAGGTTGACGCCAGTCAGCACCTCCACCTTGTCATCCTCCAGAAAAGAAAGGCTGACGTTTGAAGGGGTACCGCCAAACATGTCAGTCATGATAATTACCCCTTTTCCGGATAATTTGCCGATGGCTCCCTTGATGTCAGCCATTATTCCGTCCACCTTGGCATCAGCCTTGATGCCTACGGTCTCTGCCAGTTCAATCTTTCCCACTATCATTTCCGCAGCCGCAAGCAGTTCTTCTGCCAGGCCGGCATGGGTAACCAACAATAATCCGATCATAGTTCTAGCCCTTTTCCATATCCCGATGGGAAACTTTCAGGTTCAATTGTTTTCTTTTAAAAAAATCTCTTATTTCTTCAGCGATGACCACCGACCTGTGCCTGCCCCCAGTGCAACCGATGGAAATGGTCAGGTAGGATTTGCCTTCACGCTTGTAACCGGGCAGAAGAAATTCCAGCAGTTCTTTGAACTTCGTCAGAAATTCCCCGGTTTCATCATGTTTCAACACGTATGCCCTTACTTTGGGATCTAGCCCGGAGAATTCCTTAAGCTCAGGAATGAAGTACGGATTAGGCAGAAAACGCACATCCATGACCAGATCGGATTCAAGGGGAAGGCCGAAGCGATAGCCGAAGGATTGAAGGTGTACGGTCATCTCACGGCCCCCTTCGCCTCCCTTGACCAGGGATATGACAAGGTCCTTCAACTGGTGGACGTTTAGCTCAGAGGTATCGATGATCTGGGTGGCGAAGCTGCGTAAGCCGGCAAGTTGCTGCCGCTCGGAGCGGATTCCTTCCGGCACCGAGCCGCTGTCAATGGCGGGATGACGCCTCCTTGTCTCGGAAAAGCGTCTTATAATCACTTCGTCCGTCGCGTCAAAGAAGAGGATATCCACCAGATGGCCTGCTTCAGTTATCTCCTGGAATACCTTCTCAAATCCCTTGTTAAAGTCCCTGCCGCGGATATCCATCACCAGCGCCACATCCCGTATCCGCTCCTTGGCATTGTCCACAAGATCGACAAACGTGGGAAAAAGAGCTACGGGCAGATTGTCCTGGCAGAAAAAACCCTCATCTTCAAGAGCACGAACAGCGGTGGATTTACCGGAACCTGAAAGGCCTGTAATGATAAGAATGCGCATCTCATTCCACCTCATTGCCCAGCGGTCTGACTTCCATGCGGGCAAGAAGCTTTTCGTGAAAATCCCTGGCGGAATAGTAGCCCATCCCCTTAAGCAGGAAATTTCTGGCAGCCACTTCGATAATGGAAGTTAGATTTCGCCCGGGACGGACAGGTATCATCAAATGGGGTAGCTCGACACCAAGAATTGTATAAACCCGGTCATCGATTCCCAGTCTGTCGTATTCCTGGTCGGGATCCCATTCAACCAGCTCGAGAACCATATCGATGATCTTTTTTTCCCTGATAGAGGAAACTCCATAAAGGTCTTTGATATTGATGATGCCCAAGCCCCGGATTTCCATGTGATACTGGATGGTTTCCGCAGCTTGCCCCACGAGAGCGGCAGGCATCTTCTTTTTCACATGGATGATGTCGTCAGCCACCAATCGATGTCCGCGAATGACAAGATCCAGTGCACATTCGCTCTTGCCTATGCCACTCTTGCCCAAGAGGAGAACGCCTACCCCAAGCACGTCTACCAGAACGCCATGAATATGAGTAGTTGGCAGAAGGCTTTCTTCAAGAAATTTGGTTATCAGGGAAATGAAAGTGGAAGATTGATGGGGAGTACCCAGCAATGGAATACCGGCATTCTCTGCTGCTTTTTTTAGAAATGCGGGAGGATTAAGTCCTTTCGTGACAATAAAACAGGAGATGGGAAAGGTACAGAGTTTCTCGATGTAAACGATGGCAGATTCCTCTGGAATCTGCCTGAGATATGAAATCTCCGTATTGCCGAGGACCTGGAGGCGGTCGGGATGGAGATGCTCAGTATAGCCGGTCAAAGCCAGGCCGGGCTTTTGAATACGCGAACTATACAGCCGGTGGGAAAGACCTTTTTCACCCGCAAACAGCTTCAAGTCCAGACCGTAAACCTTGTCGTCCAAAAGGTCCTTAATGGAAAGACTGATGGTATTCAATAGCTGCTGTCCTGTTCTTTGATTACATTATAAACGGTGGCTGCATCCGGCGCGTCCAGAAGCCTTTTGCGGGTGGTTGAATCTTTGAGGATTCTGGAAATACGCGCCAGCATCTTCAGATGCTCGCCAACAGCCTGGTCGGGAGCGACAAGAAGAAAAAACAGCTGTGCCGGTCTGCCGTCAAGGGAATTGAAATCGACACCGGCGAGGCTGCGACCGAACACCAGCATCAGCTCTTTGGCATTTTTCACCTTGCCGTGAGGAATGGCAACACCATCTCCTATACCGGTGCTGCCAAGCCTTTCACGTTCAAGCAGTATCTTGAGAAGCTCTGCCCGGCCGATCTCTGGCTGCCGCAATTCTATTCTAGCAGCCAGTTCTGCCAGGACTTCTTCCTTTTTCCTGGACATGAGATCGGCGACGATATCCTCAGGCAAAAGGAATCTTGTAATGGTCATTTTACCCACAGCGGCGCTTACTCTTTGTTCGGCTCGATCAGACCATAGTTGCCATCCTTGCGACGATAAATCACATTGATGCTTTCAGTGGCAGCTTCCGTGTAAACAAGGAAGTCCTTGTGAAGAAGATCCATCTGCATTACTGCTTCTTCCACGGACATTGGCTTGAGGGAAAAGGTCTTGGTCCTGATGATAACCGGTTCCTTCTGTTGCTCAATGCTTTCAGCCTCGACTATACTTTTCTGAACTATCCTTTCGCGGCTGTCGGTGGCAGGTTTGTGAGCCTTGATCCGTTCCTTGTACCTGCGCAGCTGGCGCTCAATCTTGTCGACTACGGCATCGACAGCTGCGTACATGTCATTGGTCTCTTCCGCCGCTTTGATAGTAATTCCCTTGGCGGTGATGGTCACGTCGGCTGAATGACGGATCTTCTCCACGGTAAGAAATACCTGGGCCACAATCGGCTCATCGATATATTTTTTTACCCTTTCCAGTTTTTCTTCCGTGTAGCTTTTCAGGGCGTCGCTCGGGTCCATGTGCCTGAATGTCGTGGTAATTTGCATAACTAGATACCTCCTGTCGTTTATTATAAGCAAGAGCCTGTCTCAGCAGCACAGACACCTGCAATCGGCCAAGCTGCTAAAAATGTCTTTTTCTTTCGGAAGATGAGCCGATACGCAACATTTCCCTGTATTTTGTGACGGTACGCCTGGCAATGTTTATATTATGAGCAGCCAGAAGCTCGGCAAGACGCTGGTCGCTGTAGGGCTTCCGCTGGTCCTCCGCATCCACTATTTCCCTGATCTTGTTCTTCACACTTTCGGAAGCGATAAAATCACCTTCATTGGTGGATATGCCACTGTTGAAGAAGTATTTGAGTTCATAAAGCCCTTGTGGCGTCTGCATATATTTGTTGGTTGTCACACGGCTGATGGTTGATTCGTGCATTCCGATGTCTTCTGCAATGTCCCGCAACACCAGTGGCCGCAAATGCTCAATGCCCCGGTCGAGGAAATCCCGTTGGAATTTCACCAGACTCTTTGCCACCTTATACACGGTGCGCTGCCGCTGCTGAATGCTCTTGATAAGCCACAGGGCAGAACGCATCTTGTCGTTGATGTACTCCTCAGCCTTGGCGTCTGCATTTAAACCGGCCTTTCCTTCACTATAATAAAGGGGGTTGATGCGCAGGTTGGGCAGACCTTCATCGTTCAACATGACAACGTACTCTTCACCAATCTTGTAAACGAAGATGTCGGCCGAGATGTACTGGACATCGTCCTGCCCAAACATCCTGCCAGGCTTCGGGTCCAGGCCGGCTATGATTCTCGTTGCCGTAAGTACGTCATTGACGTCAACTCCCAGAGCCCTTGCTGCCTGTTTGTATTTACGCGCTTCCAGATCCTTGAGATGATGGGTTAAAAGGGACTCGACCAGACTCCCACCAATACCCAATACCTTGACCTGAAGCAGGAGGCATTCTCCCAGGTCACGGGCAGCGACCCCTGGAGGATCAAACTCCTGGACTCGCCTCAATACGGTTTCGACAGCAGACTCATTGGTTCCGCAGACAGTGGCTACTTCGGCAAGAGAAGCACGAAAATAACCATCCTCATCTATATTACCGATAATTTCAGTACCTACCTGCATCTCCTCGTCGGAAAGCCGGGTCAGGCTCAATTGCCACATGAGGTGATCGGACAGCGTACTCTTCTTTGTCAGCAAATTTTCAAATGAAGGCCTTTCCTCGTCGTCATAGTATTGTTCGCCAGCACTATAATTATAACCGTCCAGATAGGATTCCCAGTCCATTTCCCGAGTTTCCGCACCGGCAGTCACTTCTTGAAATTCAGTGACGGATACTTCGGGTTCAGGTTCCTTTTCACTCAGTTCAAGCTGCTCAACCTCTTTTGTTTCTTCAGCCTCAGGGACTTCATCCAGAAGCGGATTCTCCTCGAGTTCCTGGCGAACAACATCCTGTAGCTCAAGACGGGAAAGCTGAAGGAGCTTTATTGCCTGTTGCAACTGGGGAGTCATCACCAGTTGCTGGCTCAGCTTCATCTGTTGGCGCATTTCAATGGCCATAAAAATTTACACCTCTGCACTGAGGGAGTGCTGCTTTTGGTTTTTAAGAAACTACAATAGTTTCAAAGCCTGAACTTTTCCCCAAGATAAAGTTCACGGGCTTTTTTGCTCTCCGCAATCCGGATCGGGTCACCAAATTCCAGCACCTCACCGGCATTAAGAATGTATGCCTTGTCACAGACTCCAAGGGTCTCCCGCACATTGTGGTCGGAGATAAGTACCCCCAAACCCTTGCCCTTCAGTGCAGTTATTATGTTCTGGATATCAATGACGGCAATGGGATCGATTCCGGCAAAAGGCTCGTCCAGCAATATGAAACGAGGTTCGGTTGCAAGCGCCCTGGCTATTTCCACCCTGCGCCGTTCGCCACCAGAAAGGGCAAACCCTTTACTTTTGCCGATATGCGTGATGCGGAACTCGGTTAACAGTTCTTCGGCCCTCAATCGGCACTGGCTTTTGGATAACTTCATGGTTTCCAGCACAGCCAGCAGGTTTTCCTCGACTGTCAGCTTACGAAAAACCGAAGGCTCCTGGGGCAGGTAGCTGATTCCTTTACGAGCCCTTACATACATCGGCTCCTCGGTGATATCCTCACCGTTCAGGAAGACCTTTCCACTGTCCGGCCGGCACAGACCAACCATCATGTAGAAAGTGGTCGTTTTCCCGGCCCCGTTTGGCCCGAGAAGGCCGATAACTTCGCCTGAGGCCACCTGAAGATCGACGCCGTTGACAACCGTCCGGCGATTAAAGCTTTTTTTCAGGTCACTGCTATGCAAAAGGTTTTCAGGGCTTTGAGTTGCCATCTTTCCCTCTGCCCCTAGGATGAATCTCAGCTTCTACCCGTGCATCAGCGCCATTTCCACCACCGGTCACCACACTTCTCTGTTCTTCAACGAAATAAGTGATTACCTTGCCGGAGACGATATTATTCCCTTGAAAAACCTTGGGCGACACATCGAACACTATCTTACCGGCCTTGTTATCATAAACCGCATGCCCTGCCGTAGCCTGCCTGTCCCCCTGGATCACCCTTACGTTGCCACTCGCCTCGACACTATCAACATCCTGATCTTTTTCCGAATATTTTATAATTAGCTTTTCGGAATAGATAATGAGGTCCCCTTGTCGTGCCGAAACCTTGCCGACAAATGTGGCGGTCCTGTTGGCCGTATCGGTAAAAAGCTCGTCGGACTTTATCTTGATGGGCTGATTGCTTCTGAGGCTACCCGAAAGACCCGATGCAAACACGGTAGCCGTCAGCACCAGCAATATGGTAAATGCACTGCTGATTTTATTGATCACTTGCTGTGCCCGTTCATTATGTCTGCAGTTACACCCTTCTTTATCTTAAGATCCCGTGTCGTCGTTTTAAGTTCCATGCCGACACCGCTGACTTCTATTCTGCCGTCCGTGAATCTTACCGGATCGTCGGTCCTTATCAAGGCATTGGCACCGACAAACCTGGCTGTTGCAGAAGAAAAATGCATGCCTGTATCGCTTTTGGCTACGACATTTCCCGACAATTCCACATCCTTCGTTTTGCTGTAGTAGTCTGCCCCATCGGCAGTGAGAGTGATGTCACCGATTCTGGTTTCTGCAACAAGTACGAGGCGGACACCTTTAAGGTGAAAGGCCTCTTTCTTCATATCAAAGAGGGCTTGGTCGGCGAAAAGATCCCATTTTTTAATCCCATCCTTCACCTCGCTGTAATGAACCTTCTGCAGTGCCATCTCCACATTATCGGGCAGAGGGTCAAGCTTCTCAGCTGGCGGCTTTCTCTGCTCGACCTTTAACATGACGGTAGCTATCAGGGAAACACCGGCCAGAACTATGGCCATGGCAAGGATAAGCCTGATCTTTTTCGGTCTCAGCATAATTTACCGGAAGTATAGCATCATAAAAAATGGCTGTAAAGCGCTTTGTGGCGGGCAATTAAAAATTTGGCATGGAGATTGAAGAAGGATAAAAACCGGGTGAAGGAACAGCGGAAAAGCAAGTAAAAAATGGTATCAGATCGGGCTCATTTGTAATAACGGTCCGTTATCTCTCCCCATACCCCCTGCTCCTTGAGAAGAAGATCACAAACCTCGCGAACTGCGCCCCAGCCACCTCGATTTCTAGTCACAAAATGGGCGTGAGGAATAACTTCCGCCACGGCGTCGGCAGGTGCAGCAGCAAAACCGGCCCGCCTCATAACAGGGATATCAATCACGTCATCACCGACAAAAGCTACCTGAGAATGGTCCAGACCGGTCGCCTCCAGTATCTTAAGATACGGTGTCAGCTTGTCCAGACACTTCTGATAAACGATGCCGATAGCGAGCTCCGCCGCCCGGTTGACCACAACCTGCGATTCCCGCCCGGAAATGATACCCACCTCTATCCCCGCCCTCTGCACCATTTTGATGCCGTGACCGTCCTTGACGTTGAAGAATTTGCTCTCTATGCCATTGGAGTCAAAAATGATGCGGCCATCGGTCATCACCCCGTCCACATCGAGAAGAAGCAGCCGGATGTTTTTCAACCTGTCGGTCAAGGTAAGAGTCTCTTCCATGATTGGTACTCCTAGGCGATTCCTGACTTCAGCAGGTCATGAAGATGAATGATCCCCACCGGGATTGAGCCCCTATCCTCAAAGACAAAAAGTGAGGTAATGGAGAACTGCTCCATCTGTTGGAGCGCCTTGGCGGCCATTTCCGTGCGCCTGATACGTTTGGGACTCATGGACATGAGGTCGTCCACGGGAAGGTTAATGATATCGAGTCCTTTTTCCAGGGCACGCCGCAAGTCTCCGTCGGTAATGACGCCAGCCATGGCTCCGGTCTCGTCGACAACGCCTGTAATGCCAAGGCCTTTCGACGTGATGACGAACAATGCCTCCCGCATAAGCGTTCCCACTTTCACCAGTGGAACTTCATTTCCCTGGTGCATGATGTCTTCCACCTTGAGGATCAGCTTTTTCCCCAACGCGCCGCCCGGATGGAAAAGGGCAAAATCCTCCGCTTTGAAGCCCCGCTCAAGAAGAAGGGCCACAGCAAGTGCATCCCCCATGGCCAGGGTAGCAGTAGTGGAAGCGGTAGGCGCCAATCCCAGCGGACAGGCTTCCTCTTTAACCGAAATATCGAGAAAAACATCCCCCGACTTGGCCAGTGTTGACGACGGGTTACCGGTCATGGCCACGATATCTGCACCGAGACGCTTGATGATCGGCAGGATGCGCACAACCTCTTCCGTCTCGCCACTGTTTGAAATGGCTATGACCACATCTCCTTTGATGATCATACCCAGGTCACCATGAATCCCCTCTGCCGGATGGAGAAAAAAAGCGGGGGTGCCGGTGGAAGCCAGGGTGGATGCAATCTTCTGGCCGATGAGTCCGGACTTGCCCATACCGGTAACGACAACCCGGCCGCGGGAAGAGAGGATCAGCCTTACCGCCTTTTCAAAATCACCGTTGACGCCTTCAGCCAGAGCGAGCAGGGCCTCAGCCTCAATCCGGAATACATTTTTTGCTGCTTCCAAAATACTCATATTTTTCTCAAGCCCAAATGGTTAAAGCCACTATTTGACAATGGCATCGATGGCCTTCAGCTTTTTCAGCAAGGCAGGCAGATCATCCAGCTTCACGGAATTCGGGCCGTCACAGAGCGCTTTTTCCGGATCCTCATGTACTTCCATGAAAATACCGTCTATGCCGGTAGCAACTGCCGCTCGCCCTAGATATTCGACGAATTCCCGCTGACCGCCTGAAGAACCGCCAAGGCCACCGGGCAACTGCACGCTATGGGTCGCATCAAAAATGACAGGGTAGCCGGTCTGCCTCAGAATGGGAAAACTGCGCATGTCCGACACCAGGTTATTGTAGCCGAAGGAGACCCCCCTCTCGGTAAGGATCACGTTGTCATTGCCGGTGGAAACCGCCTTGCCCACCACGTTTTCCATATCCCAGGGGGCCAGAAACTGTCCCTTTTTGATATTGATGACACGGCCGCTCATGGCCGCGGCCACCACCAGATCGGTCTGGCGGCAGAGAAAAGCCGGGATCTGAATGACATCAAGCACCTCGGCGGCAGGCTCCACCTGTTCTATGGAATGTATGTCGGAAAGGACAGGGACGCCAAGTGATTCCTTGACCTTTTTCAGAATCTTCAGGCCATCCTTGAGGCCAGGACCGCGAAAGGAGTTTACCGAGGTGCGGTTGGCCTTGTCGTATGAGGCCTTGAATATCAATGGCATGGAGACACCATTGCAGATGGTCATGAGACGCTCGGCACAGCGCAGGGTTGCCGCTTCGTTTTCAATGACGCAAGGGCCCGCCACCAACACCAGTGGGCGATCTCCACCTATTTTTATATTGCCGACCGAAATTTCCTTAACCATTTCGCTTCCTTTGGGGCACCGATTTCGCACCCTTGTGTCTTTTACGCTTTTTTGTTCTGCAGCGCAGCGGCAATGAACGCCTTGAAAAGAGGATGCGGATTGAGCGGCTTTGATTTGAATTCAGGGTGGAATTGGCAACCGACAAACCACGGATGGTCTGTTATCTCGACAATTTCAACAAGATCCCCTTCCTTGTAAACACCAGAAAGGACCAGCCCGTTTTCCACAAGTACAGTGCGGTTCTTGTTATTGAACTCGTAGCGGTGACGGTGGCGCTCGGATATATCCAGTGTCCCGTACGCCTTCTGGGCAAAGCTCCCTTTGGTCAAGGTGCAGGGGTAGGCCCCCAGGCGCATGGTTCCCCCCTTGCGGCTGACACCTTTCTGCTCTTCCATTAAATGTATGACCGGATTCAGACAGTCGGGCTTGAACTCGCTGGAAAACGCATCCTCCAAGCCGCAAACATTGCGGGCATACTCCACCACCGCCATCTGCATGCCGAGACAGATGCCGAAAAACGGGATTTTTCGCGTCCTGGCAAACTCGATTGTCTTTATTTTCCCCTCGGTACCCCTTTCACCAAAGCCGCCCGGCACCAGAATCCCGTCCACATCCTCAAGAAGGCCGTCTATGCCCTCCTGCTCTATCTTTTCCGAATCCAGGTAAGTCAGGTGTACCCGGCAATCATTTGCAATGCCGCCGTGGGTAAGGGCTTCGGATAGCGATTTGTACGATTCGGTCAGGTTGACGTACTTACCGACGATGGCAATACGTACCTTGCCGTGACTTGGATTCATCAGCTTTTCCACGACCTGCTGCCATGGGGCCAGGTCTGGAGCCTTGGTCCAGATATTGAGCTTTTCCACCACCTGCTCGTCCAGACCTTCCCGGTGAAGAGCCAATGGAACGGCATAGATATGCTCAGCGTCCTGGGAGGTTATGACTGCTTTTTCTTCCACATTGCAGAAGAGGGCAATCTTTGCCTTCATGTCCCGGGGCAGATCCTGCTCACATCGGCAAATGAGAATATCAGGCTGAATGCCGATCTCCCGCAACTCTTTCACCGAGTGCTGGGTAGGTTTGGTCTTCAATTCGTCGGCAGTCTTGATGAACGGGACCAGCGTCACATGGAGGTAAAGGACATTGGCCGCGCCACGGTCAGCCTTGAACTGGCGGATAGCCTCAAGGAAAGGGAGCGATTCTATGTCGCCGACCGTCCCGCCGATCTCGATAATGGCAATGTCCGACCCTTTGGCGTTCTCGATGATCTTCGATTTTATTTCGTCGGTTATATGGGGAATGACCTGGACCGTCCCCCCCAGATAGTCACCCCGCCGTTCCTTCTCAATTACCGAAAAATAAACCTGTCCGGTCGTAAAATTGCTCTTTTTCGAAAGGCGGGCTGAGGTGTAGCGCTCATAATGCCCCAGGTCAAGGTCGGTTTCGGCACCGTCATCGGTAACAAATACTTCGCCATGCTGGAATGGTGACATGGTTCCCGGATCCACATTTATATAGGGATCCAGCTTCTGATGGGTTACCCTGAGGCCTCTGGACTCCAGCAGAGCACCCAAAGAAGCGGCGGCGAGTCCCTTGCCGATGGAGGACACAACGCCGCCGGTTACAAAAATAAATTTGGTTTTCATCGCAGTAACTCCTGTAATATCAATGGGGAAAAGCTTATCCCCGGTCCTTCAACCTTTCCAGCACCTTATCCAGGTCACCAGGTGTATCGACACCGATCGATTCAAAATCGGTCTCGACCACCTTGATGCGATAACCATTCTCCAAAACCCTGAGCTGTTCCAGTTTTTCCGCCATCTCAAGATAGGTGGGTGACATCTGGGCGAACTGAAGAAGGAACTCGCGCCTGTAGACGTACAGCCCCACATGTTTGAAGCAGAGCAGCTTACGTGAGGAGAACGCCTCGTCCTTCAGATCATTCCATTTGTCGCGAAAGTTCGGCAGCGGCGAACGGGAAAAATAGAGGGCATACCCCTCCCAATCGGTTACAACCTTGACCACGTTGGGACTGAGAAAGTCATGCAGGCTCTTGATGCGTGTCTTGAGTGTTCCCATGAGCAGGGAAGAGTCCTCGGCAAGGGGACTGATGGCCTCATCGATCATTGCCGGATCTATGAGGGGTTCGTCTCCCTGTACATTGACGATAATGTCCGAATCGAGCCGGGCAGCCACCTCAGCCAGGCGGTCGGTGCCGGTCTCATGGGACCTGGAGGTCATTTCCGCTCTGCCGCCGAAAGCACGAACAGCCGCAACGATACGCTCATCGTCGGTGGCCACGATAACTTCCGAGACCAGCGATGCCTTCAGGGTACGTTCGTAAACATGCTGCACCATGGGCTTTCCCTGAATCTGAGCCAGGGCTTTCCCTTCGAAACGGGTCGAAGCATATCTTGCGGGGATAATTGCAGTTATCTTCATAGGATAGAGGGACCGTAACAAGAAAAAGTGGAATGTGTCCCTTCTCATCGGGCGGGACAAAGTAAGTTACATCAAAAGAAAGGGTCGTGTCAAGGAGGGAATTAGACCATGCCTGTCAAGCCATTGGTCCAGTTAATCGTCTCCAGTTGGGCTTCCAGAAGATGATCGGGTGTCAGTTTCGTCCGGTTCATCAGTTGGCTCGCCATTTTGAAATCGGCCTGTTCAACCGTCTCCGTCAGTTGCAGAAAATGGCCGAGAATCCCTTCCCGAGCCAGTAAAGCCCGGCGGATATCATCATCCAGATTGAGCTGCTGCACCATCTCTTCCATGGAAACCTCAAACAGTGAATCAACCAGAGAAAGAACACCGGTCATGAACGCACGATCCGAAAAATCAGTGTTAACGAGCAAGGCTTGCTGTTTTTTGACCAGAAGTTCCATCAGTTTGCCCCTGCTTGCCGCAATTTCCAGAAGAGGGCTGAATACCCCCTGGTCGCTTTTGCTGGCATAAAGGGCCAGCATGATCCACCGTTTCAACTGCTGCAGCCCTAAAACCATAAGAGCGTGACGCAGGGTCTTGATTCTCTCTCTCAGGCCGATGGCCACCGAATTCACCAGCCGCAGCAGGTTGTAAGTAAGGTTCGGGTTTTCCTTGAAGGTTTCCTCGATCTCGCTCAACTCCGCCTCTCTCATCACCTTTTCCAGCAGTTTTGTCAGTGTCAGCTGGGCAATGTCCACCCGCTTCTGTTTCAAGACTACCGGATGGGCAAAAAAATAGCCCTGAAACAACTGAAAACCTTGGGCTGAGCAGAAAGCGTATTGTTCGGCTGTCTCCACCTTTTCCGCCAGCATGGTGAGGGGCCAGCGCTTCAACAGCTGCATCATTTCCGGAATTCTCTCAGGTGAGGTCTGGAGGATGTCCACTTTGATAATGTCGGTCAGCGTGTAAAGCTCTTCAAAGGCCGGGTTGTATTCATGATCATCAAGAGCTATGGTAAAACCCTGCTTTTTGAGTTCCCTGCAGCGCTCGATCACTTGACTGTTTATTTCGATGGTCTCCAAGAGCTCAACCACCACCTGTTCCCGGGGCAAAAGTTCCAGGCTGTCGCTCATGAGCATCTCCAGGTCCACGTTGAAATACCCCTTGTGCCGACCAAGTACCTCGTTAGTGCCGAAGTCAGTGAGGGCATTGATTATGACACTGGCACTGGCCTGGAAGCTGTCGGTGATATTGGCAGAACAGAGACTTTCCGCCGAGCGGAAGAGAAGCTCGAAGCCGATTATCTTCTGGTTTATGTCCAGAATCGGTTGACGTCCTAGAAAGAATTTTTCCTGCCCCACAATGTCTCCCTGAATGCTGGTTGCATCTCTCTGCTACGCCACTGTGCAGCCGGCTAATCACACAGGCGTATAACTTCTCTTGCTATGCAATCCAGAGGCCGAACCAGATCAACCCCCCCCAGTTTTATCGCTTCATTCGGCATACCGAACACCACCGAAGTCGCCTCGTCCTGGGCGATGGTCTTTGCCCCCGCCTCTTTCATTTCCAGCATTCCCTTGGCGCCGTCGTCCCCCATGCCAGTCATGATAACCCCCACGGCATTTTTACCGGCATAGCGGGCTGCCGAGCGAAAGAGCACGTCGACAGACGGGCGATGCCTGGAGACAAGGGGCCCCTCCTTAACCTCTACGTAATAGCGGGCGCCGCTTCTTTTCAACAGCAGGTGATGATTGCCAGGGGCAATGAGAGCCCGCCCACGCACCACCGTATCGTTATTTTCCGCCTCCTTCACGGAAACCCGGCATATTCCGTCCAACCTCTGGGAAAAAGCCCGCGTAAAACCTTCTGGCATGTGCTGCACAATGACTATTCCCGGGCTGTCCGCAGGCAGGACCTCCAGGAAGGCGCGCAATGCCTCGGTTCCCCCGGTGGAGGCTCCCACCACCACAACTTTCTCCGTGGTCTGCATCATAGCCTTGGAACTCGGTTTTGCCATAATGACGTCAGCTGTCAGTTTCGGGGCAATGGCACGCGGCTTTGCCGCCACCTTTCTTAATCTGGCCTGGCTGGCAGCCTTGACCACATCGCAGATCCTCATCCTGGATTCTTCCAGAAACTGCTTCGTTCCCATCCGCGGTTTCTGGATAATTTCCACAGCTCCGTATTCCAAAGCTTTCAAGGCCGTCTCCGAGCCTAAATCCGTAAGACTGGAACACATCACCACCGGAATCGGGTGCTGGCTCATTATCTTGTGGAGAAAGGTAATACCGTCCATGCGAGGCATTTCCACATCAAGGGTTATGACGTCAGGCACCTCGTCTCTGATGCGGTCAGCGGCAATAAACGGGTCAGCTGCCGTGGCAATGACTTTGATCTGGGGGTCAGACTCGAGGATTTCCACCATCGTCTGCCGAACCACAGCAGAATCATCCACAACGAGCACGCGAATTTTATCTTTCATGGCCACCACGCTTTAAATTCGAGATTATTCCTCTCATCTGAGTTTCCTGTAGACAGTCGGATGAACCGCCGTAAGTGGCACGTTTAATCCGTTGAGGGTTTCGGAGTGCCCCATGAAAATATGCGAACCTTGAGCCATGTGCATGTAAAAGTGGTTCAAGAGCCGCTCCTGAGTCTGACGGTCGAAATAAATAATGACATTTCTGCAAAAAATAATATCCAGCTGTTCCCGCATGCCGAAATCGCCATCCATGAAATTCAGCCTGCGAAAATGGACCTTGTCGCGCAGGGCAGGGATAATCCTCACCCGGGGATTGTTTTTGTCTTTGCCGCGCAGCAGATACTTTTTCTTCAGGGCCATGGGGACAGGAATCACCCGCTCTTCCTCATATATGGCAAGCCTGGCTTTCTCCAGGACCCGTGAGGAAATATCGGTAGCCAAAATTTCGAATCTGAACCCAGGACAGGCTTCACCAAACTCGGATAGCACCATGGCCAGGGTATATGGCTCCTCTCCCGAGGAACAGCCGGCGCTCCAGACCATAAGCTTTTTCCCCCTGTGCTTGTTTTCCCATTCGGGGAGAACCCTGTTCAAAAGATAATCGAAGTGTTCAGGTTCGCGGAAAAAATCGGTCTTATTGGTCGTCACCAGGTCGGTCATCTGGACCATCTCTTCTTCCATCCCTTCGCTACTGAAAAGATACTCGCAGTAGTCACTGAATGAAGATATATCCAGGGTACGCAGCCGTTTCTGCAGCCGCGCCTCGAGCATTGTTTTTTTTGCCGGCGGCATCTTTATGCCCAGCTCATCGTATATGAACTGGCTCAACCGGTTAAAATCCTTTGTCGACAAGGATTGACGTCCATTCAGAGCAGCGTCGGAAGCATGGTCCATTATCACCTCCCTGTGATACTCCTGCAGATTGCAGCAGGTAGTTCTTTGGAGTACTTATCGGATCAAGGAGACTATTGTTTAACAGGTTGTTGAAAAACGTGATGAGGAGGTCGGGATGCAAGGCTCAAGTGAAGGAGGGAGCGAAACGTACCGTGATGTACGTTGAGTTTCCGAGTGAGCGGCAACACAGCAGACCGGCCCTTCAGGCCCCGCGGGTCCGCAATAGTTTTTCAACAGCCTGCTAAAGAAAACGAGCATGGAAAAGGGCAGAAGTCCGGCTGACGCCAACGGACTTCTGCCCTTCAGATACAAGAGATATGGACAGATCAGTATTTTTCGAAATCCACGTCCATGTGGTCGACTCCGCTGTCCATATCCAGATCATGGCCTACGGCAGACTTGGATGGATGGCTGTTGGCCTTTTCCCCATTGCCCATGTGCTGAATCCTGATCCTTTGGGGTTGCTTGTCTTTCTGGTAAGCAGGTGCCCTGGCAGCGGCTTTTCTCCCCTGCTCGACATTCTCAATTCGGAAAAAGGAGATTGAACATTGGAGCTGCTCTGCTTGAGAAGCCAGCTCTTCGGCAGTGGAAGCCATCTCTTCGGACGCCCCCGCATTCTGCTGGATCACCTGGTCCAGCTGCTGGATCGCCTTGTTGATCTGCTCGGCGCCGGTATCCTGCTCTCTGCTGGCGGCGCTGATTTCCTGCACCAGTTCGGCGGTTCGCTGGATATCCGGCACCATCTTCGTCAGCAGGTCCCCAGCCCTTACCGCCACGTCAACGCTTGAGGCGGACAGTTCGCTGATCTCTGCTGCGGCCTTCTGGCTCCGCTCTGCCAGCTTGCGCACCTCGGAGGCAACCACCGCAAAACCCTTGCCGTGTTCTCCCGCACGGGCGGCCTCTATGGCTGCATTCAGCGCCAGCAGGTTTGTCTGGCGGGCGATCTCTTCGATGATGGATATCTTCCCGGCGATGTCCTTCATGGCACGGACCGTTTCTTCCACTGCCTTGCCCCCTTCACGGGCGTCGCCGGCAGATTTCACCGCTATCTTTTCCGTCTGCAGGGCGTTGTCGGCGTTCTGCCTGATGTTGGATGACATCTCTTCCATGCTGGATGATGCCTCTTCGGCAGCTGCCGCCTGCTCGCTTGCCCCCTGGGACATTTCTTCCGAGCCCGACGACATCTGCTGGCTCCCTGAGGCCACGTTATCGGCAGCGTTTTTGACCTCGGTGACAATCTCCGTCAACTTTTTCACCATCAGGGCCAGGGCCTGCATCAGGCGGTCGTTTGCCGAGCGATCTTCCACCTTGACCAGGAGATTACCCCCCGCAATCTCCTGGGCCAGCAGTGTAACATTGTTCATCGCCTCTATCAGCTGATTGATGTTGTTCTTGATCTCGTTAAAATCCCCTTGATAGGCATCGGTAATCTGCGGCGGTACGTCACCCTTGCTGATGCGATTGACACAATCGGCGGTCATTTTGAATGGCGTTACAAAGGCATCCACCAGCCTGTTGATTCCGGTCAACAGATCGGCCCATCCCCCCTGGTAACCGGAGGTGTCGCCGCGCCGATCCAGCTTTCCTTCCTGAATGGCTGTAATGAGGGTGACCGTTTCCTTGAGTATGCCCTTGATGGCAGCAACCATTGCCGTCAGGTTCTGACCCAGGAGGTCCTTGTCCGAACGGATTTTTATCTCGACGGACATATCCCCTGCTGCCACCCTTTCCGCAGCCAGCGCCGATTCACGCAGACTGTCGATCATGTTCTTCATGGCACTCAACAGCTGACCGGTCTCATCGCCGGACATAACCACGATATCCACCGACAGGTCTCCATCCGCCAGCTTATTGGCGACATCAACCGCTTCCGAAATCGGTTTCTTGATGCTGCGGGTGATGAGGATGCTGATCAGGAATCCAACAGCTATGGCGATCAGGCTGACGATAAGCATCATCACCACCGTCTTGTCCTGTTTCGCCGTTACCAGTTTCTTCGCCCCTTCCATGCGTTTATTGGCCTCTTGGGCAAATTCAACGGCCGTCGCCTCCATTTTATGACTTTCATCCTTCACATCGCCAATGGCCTTGTTGGCATCGGCAGTAGTCAAGATTTTCCCCTCTTTTATAAGGGAATAGACTTTGTTGTAACCGGCAGCGTATCCAGCCAGCTTATCCTTGATGATCTTTACCTGCTCCTTGTCCTGCGTAGTCACGGCTACCTTTTCAAGGGAGGCAATCCGCTCCTCGACCTTTTCCCGCTCCCCGTTCCACTTCTTGAAGTACTCATCCACCTTATCCATGGAAGCGATGTTGATGAACGTGTCCTTTTCATAACGCCGCAATCCGAGGATGTTGGCCCGGGCACGGGCAGAATGCTGGGCTATTACCGCATCGCCGTCCAGCATAGCCACTGTAGTACCCGATACGGCGTTTACCCCCCAATAGCCAACCAACCCTACCAGCAGCAACATGACCAGCACCAGTCCAAAGCCAAGGCCTAGCCTCATTCCAATCTTCAAGTCCCAAACCTTCATTGCTATCCTCCTTTTGACTATCAACTGGTAAAAGTCAGCCGTTGGAAACCTGTGAGATATCGTCATCAATGGCCTGCACCGCAGCCAGTTCTTCACCGGAAAAGATCCTGTCGATATCCAGGATCATGATGAATTGCTCATCCCTTTTGCCCATGCCGCGGATGAAATCGGTCCTCATCCTGGCGCCGATTCGCGGTGGCGGCTCGATCTGATCAGGCTCCAGATCCAGCACCTCCTGCACCGAATCGGCCATGGCACCGAGGATCGTGATCTCACCGTCCACATCCACCTCGACGATGATGATACAGGTATTGACGGTATTCTCCGTGGCATCGATGGCGAATTTCAGCCGCATGTCCACCACCGGCACCACATTGCCGCGCAGGTTGATGACACCTCGCATGAAATCGGGGGTCTGGGGCACCTTGGTCACCGTCGTGTAATCCAGCACCTCCCGCACCTTGCCGATATCCAGGGCGAAGACTTCTTCATCCAGGGTAAAAGTAAGGTATTGTGTTGCACCTTCAATCTGAGATCCTTCCATAGACTCCCCCTTTTCGACAAATCTGTTCAAAGCAGCATGATTACTTATCGTCTGACGCATATTTTTCTTTAGATGGTTTAACTATTTAAAAAAAAAGCCGCGCAAAGCGCGGCTTCGGTGACTACAACAGCGAGATCTAAAACTTCTCGAACTCTTTATCAAAATGGTCGACTCCGCCTGTCATATCCAGGTCATGACCAACTGAAGTCTTGGCAGGATAGCCGTTCGCCTTTTCGGCACGGGCAATATGCTGGATCTTCACCTTGCGGGGCTGAACGGTTTTGGTTGGAGACGGGGCCTTCGCGGTATTCTTTCTCACCGATTCCCCGTCACCTATCCTGAAGAAGGAAATTGAAGACTGGAGTTGTTCTGCCTGGGAAGCCAGCTCTTCGGCGGTGGAGGCCATCTCTTCGGACGCCCCCGCATTCTGCTGGATCACCTGGTCCAGCTGCTGGATCGCCTTGTTGATCTGCTCGGCCCCTGTATCCTGCTCTCTACTGGCGGCGCTGATTTCCTGCACCAGTTCGGCGGTTCGCTGGATATCCGGCACCATCTTCGTCAAAAGATCCCCTGCCTTTTCCGCCACCTCCACACTGGAAGCGGACAGTTCGCTGATCTCTGCTGCTGCCTTCTGGCTCCGCTCTGCCAGCTTACGTACCTCGGAAGCCACGACGGCAAAACCCTTGCCGTGTTCTCCGGCACGGGCGGCTTCTATGGCGGCATTGAGCGCCAGGAGATTGGTCTGGCGGGCGATCTCTTCGATGATGGATATTTTCCCGGCGATGTCCTTCATGGCATGGACCGTTTCTTCCACTGCCTTCCCCCCTTCACGGGCGTCACCGGCGGATTTGACCGCGATTTTTTCCGTCTGCAAGGCGTTATCGGCATTCTGCCTGATGTTGGAGGACATCTCCTCCATGCTGGACGATGCCTCTTCGGCGGCGGCTGCCTGCTCGCTTGCCCCTTGGGACATTTCTTCCGAGCCCGATGACATCTGTTGGCTACCCGACGCCACGTTGTCGGCAGCGGTCTTAACCTCGGCAACAATTTCCTTCAACCTCTCAACCATATTTTTCATGGCAGCAAGCAGAATACCGGTCTCATCCTGGCTGGTAGCATCTATTTCCACTGTCAGATCACCTTCTGCCAGACGGTTGGATACTCCAACTGCGTCATTGAGGGGTTTGGTGATGCTGCGGGTCATGAAGAAAGCGATGATGCAGCCCAGCAGAATTGCGCCGGCCCCCATGGAAAGGAGGATGGTCGATACCTTTATGGCCTGATTGACCACTTCACGGGAGTTCCTGATGGCCTCGTCGCTTTGAGCTTTTTGCAACTTTTCAACGAGCTCCACCAACGGCCCGCGTGCTTTATCCAGTTCAGCATTAACCTTGCTTCCTTCTGCCAGGCCACTGGTAATGAAAACATCCACCATCCGTTCTCCCAGTTGCAGGAAATCTTTCAGCCGGTTCTCAATCGCCTCAACATCCTTCAGGCTGGCCGTGTCGTTTTCCTTGCGAAACATCTCCTTGAATTTCTCAAGGTTTTCCATCACCTTCCTAGAGCTGTCTTCAGCTTCCTTAATACCTTCCCTGTCATGTGTAGCAGCAGCATCTGTTATTGCTTCGGCCATCGAAGTAATTTCTATATCTATCTCGTAGGCAGCCATCAGGTGGGGCAGAGATTCCGTCACCACCTCACTGGCTTCATGGCGCACAGTATTGAGCCTCAAAGCAGTTATGGCAATGGCAATGACAAAAACTGCCAATATGACGCTGAACCCCAAACCTAAGCGGGTTCCGATTTTCAGGTTACTTAACTTCATTACATACCTCCTTTTTCAGCCACGCAATTCAATGACCTATTCATTAGCTGCGGCAGCGATGTTTTCTCCCTGCACCGCAGCCAGTTCCTCTCCCGAAAAAATCCTGTCGATGTCCAGTATCATGATGAACTGCTCATCCCGTTTTCCCATGCCACTGATGAAATCGGTCCTCATTTTTGTGCCGATCCTGGGAGGCGGCTCGATCTGATCCGGTTCCAGGTCCAGCACTTCCTGTACCGAATCGGCCATGGCGCCAAGAATAGTGACCTCGCCGTCCACAGCCACTTCGACAATGATGATGCAGGTGTTGACGGTATTCTCCGTGGCATTGATGGCGAATTTCAGCCGCATGTCCACCACCGGCACCACATTGCCGCGCAGATTAATCACCCCGCGCATGAAATCAGGGGTCTGGGGAACCTTGGTCACCGTTGTGTAGTCCAGCACCTCCCGTACCTTGCCGATATCCAGGGCAAAAACTTCGTCATCGAGGGTAAAAGTGAGATATTGAGTCGCTCCAGTCTGATCGGTTGCCTGTTCCATTGTTTTTATTCCTTTCCGCATTTTGATGTCTTGCGTAGTAAAATTTTATAAGACCAGCTATTTTCTGAATTACTAGTAAGCCTTATCGGAAAGAAACCTTATTTCTTAAAGGTTTTTTCCATTTACTATGAACATGAACCTAAAAAAGACACAAAAAAAGCCATGGAAACCCATGGCTTGGTCAAGAATCTATTTAGTGGCCATCCGGAAACTCCGATGACCCGTTAAAGGCTGAAAAAGAATGTCGCTCCTTTCTCAATCTCTCCCTCTGCCCAGATCCGCCCGCCATGGCGCTGAATTATCCTCTGCACGGTGGCAAGCCCGATGCCCACACCGGAAAATTCTTCCGAGCGGTGAATACGTTCGAACGGCTTGAACATCTTTTTGGCGAATTTCATATCGAAGCCTGCACCATCATCGCGGATGAAAAAGACCTTTCGTGTTTTCTGCTCCATCACGCCGAATTCGATAGTCGCCTGTTGATGCTTCGCCGTATACTTGCAGGCATTATCCAGGAGATTTCTAAGGGCCACCATCAGCAGGTTTCTGTCTCCTCTGGCCATGACCATCGGCGCCACCAACAACTCGATGTTGCGTCCGACATACGCAGTTTGCAAGTCGTTCATAATTTCATGACACATCTCGCTCAGATTTATCTCCTCCACCATCAGGTCGCTACGGGTCAGCATTGTCAATTCGAGAAGTATATCTATGACCTCTTTCAGCTGTTTGCTGTTCCTCTCAATGCTTTCCGCATAGGTGCGCCCCTGGTTGTCGAGGGTATCACCGCAGTCTTCGAGCAATGCCCGGCTGTATCCTTCAAGACGCGTCAGCGGAGCTCGAAGGTCATGGGATATGGCATAACAAAATCCCTCCAGTTCCCGGTTGGAAGCCTCAAGTTGGGCAGTCCTTTTTCTTACCCTGGCCTCCAGTTCTTCGTTCAGCATGCGTATCTCGTCTTCTGTCCGTTTGCGGCCACTGATATCACGGTTGCTCCCCCGGGTACCGATGAAATTGCCCTCGTCATCGTAGGCAGGCTGGCAGACATGGCCGATCCAGCGCATACTGCCGTCCGGCCTGACGATGCGAAAAGCAACTGAATCGGTTTTGCGCCCCTCTTCAACCTCTTTTCTGTGAGTCTCATAACACCTCAGATCCTCGTGAAAAATAATGCGGCGAAAAAGTTCATGATCCGTCACGAACTCCTCGGCTCCATGACCGGTGATCTCCTTGCAGGCGGGTGACGAATAGATGAACCGGCCCTGCACATCCAGCCAGAACTCCCAGCCATAGGTATTCTCGGCTACGATGCGATATTTCATCTCCGATGCTCGTAAAGCGGTTTCTGCACGCAAACGCTCTTCGACCTCATCTTTGAGCCGCAGATTGGCCCTTTCCAGTTCCGCAGTTCGTTCCATGACTTTTAGTTCAAGATTCTGCTTTGATTTCCACAGAGCCTGTTCAGCAGAGTATAATCTCTCTTCGCTTTGCCGCAGTTTTCTGCTTCCCAGACAGATCCCGCCAATCCCCACTATCCATAACATTACGAGGCCAAAAGTATTGATCAAACCGACCATCTCCTCAATGTCGGTGAGAAGTGCGATAGCCATGACCGCAATCACTACAGTCCAGACCAGCCCCAACAGCTGGGCACCCCTGCCATCCCCATCAACCAGGATATTATAATCCTTGGAGCCGTTCGGCATCATCATCCTTTCGGGATAAAGTTTGAAGTAGTTTATTATATTCAATTAACATGAAAGGTAAAGCTAAATATAAAAGTGCCTGGTTCTTTTGAACCAGGCACTTCAGATTGCTGACGAAGTCACAATATGTAAGGCTGATCAAAAAGCCCTAGGTGCAAGGCGCCCGAAACCTGAGGAGTGAGGCGTACTTAACGGTACGCCGCAGCGACGACTGGTAAGGGCAACGCCGCAGATAGGGCTTTTTCATCAGACTCAAGTGCCTGGTTCTTTTGAACCAGGCACTTTCGCTTCACCTTGGCCCCGGCTGTGTTGCTCCTCCGGCAAGGCGGCAGCTGGAGCTGCGTCGCCGCGCCTTGCCGGGAACCAAAATCCCTTTAGTATTTTTCGAAAATACTGTCCAGATTGTCGTGTCCATCCGTCATATCCAGGTCATGACCGACCACTGCCTTTTTCCCATAACCGTTGGCCTTGGCTTTTTTTATCTCCTTGACCGGCTGCACCTTTTGTTTCACCTGGGGAATGACTTTTTGTTCCATCGGTCGTTTCACGGCAATAGCGTCACGGATCTTGAAGAAGGCTATGGTGCTTTGCAGCTGCTCAGCCTGTGAAGCCAACTCTTCGGCTGTGGATGCCATTTCTTCGGAAGCGCCTGCATTCTGCTGAATCACCTGATCCAGTTGCTGTATTGCCTTGTTGATCTGCTCGGCGCCGGCATCCTGCTCTCTGCTACTGGCGCTTATCTCCAGTACAAGTTCTGCCGTCTTCTGAATGTCGGGAACGATCTTACTGAGCATGTTTCCTGCCGATTCAGCTACCCCGACACTGGTTGAGGACAGCTCCGAAATTTCCGCGGCAGCTCGCTGGCTTCGCTCGGCCAGCTTGCGTACCTCGCTGGCCACCACTGCGAACCCTTTGCCGTGTTCGCCTGCCCGGGCCGCCTCTATGGCCGCATTGAGGGCAAGGAGATTGGTCTGGCGGGCTATTTCTTCGATGATCGATATCTTGCCGGCGATGTCCTTCATGGCAGCAACGGTCTCAAGTACCGCTTTCCCACCCTCCTGGGCATCCTTGGCCGATTTGGATGCTATTTTTTCCGTCTGTATGGCATTATCGGCGTTCTGCCGGATATTGGAAGACATCTCCTCCATGGAGGAAGATGCCTCTTCGGCGGCCGCAGCCTGCTCACTGGCCCCCTGGGACATTCCGGTGGAAGCCGAAGACAATTCCTGGCTTCCGGCCGCCACATTGTCGGCCGCTTTTTTAACGTCAGATACCACCTCATTCAGCATTTTAACCATCGCCGAAAGGGCATGCATCAGTTCATCTTCCGGCGAACGTTCCTTGATCTCTACGGTCAGATCCCCACCGGCAACGAGTTTGGCAGCCTCCGTAATGGTTTGAGTTGCCTGAACAGTGGTATTCACTGCATGGGCGATAACGTCAAAAGTCTGTTTCACCTCTTTGGTGTCGTCATCTGCCGGTGCGGTGGCAATGGTGAAATTGATCTCTCCCTTCGCCAGTCGTTCCAGGCCATCAACCAGCTTGTTCGTTTCCACCGCCTGGAAGTCGGCTATTTTTTTCGCCACTCTTGCCGCCCTTTTCACAGCGGTCAGATCGGTTACTACCTCCAGGGCACCCATGACATGGCCATGGCCATCCTTTATGGGCACTGCGGTATAGGAAATATCCAGATCGACACCGATGGCAGGATGGGCATCCGTTTCGCTGGTTGCCTCGATTCCGCCGGTTATAGCCTGCTGACAGGCACACTGAGCGGTTTTGCAATCGGATGTCTTGAAGTGATCGTAGCATTTGGTTCCCACCACCTGGGCGGGGGTCTTTCCACCTACCCTTGCCCCCAGGTCATTCATATAGAGGATGGTAAAATCATTATCGATAATCATGGCCGGTGACGGCATGCTGTCGAGAAAGCCCACCAGTCTGCCAATGGTCTCGTTAACACCGTGGACGATGGCACCATATGCCCCCGAGTGCTTGCCGGCATCGGCACGGATATTCAGCCGTCCTTCCATGGCAGCCCGGGCAAGCATTGCTACATCGGTGTTCAGGCCGTTGATAACCTCTACGCATTTATTCACAGCTTCGGCAATTTTTTCGAAGGTCGCTTTTACTTCCATGGTGTCGCCATCGGCAGACTCCGGTACCACCGTCAAATCCACATCACCCTGTGCCAGCCTTCCCAGCCCTTCCACCAGCTTTTTCGTTTCCTTATTCTGGTAATCGGCAATTTTTGCGGCAAGGCGGGCAGCCTTCCTGACTGCTGTTTGATCGCTCACCACCTCGAAAGCCCCGACTACCTGGCCGGAATCGTTACGTAACGGAACCCCGGTATAGGAGATTTCCAGATCGATGCCGGCTGCAGGATGGGCATCGGTCTCGCTGCTTGCCGGCTGCCCGGTCTGAAGCGCCCTTCCACAGGCACAGTTGTGGGTTTTACAATCTGACGTCTTGAAATGGTCGTAACATTTGGCGCCGAGCACCTGTTGTTGCGTCTTGCCCCCCACCTGGGCGCCCAATTCATTCATATATAGGATATTGAAGTCATTATCGATTATCATTGCCGGAGCCGGCATACTGTCCAACAGGCCTACCAGCCTGTTAATGGTCGCGTTGACCCCTTCGACCACCCTGCGGAAATCTCCTTCGTGTTTAGAGGAATCGGCGCGCAGGGTAAGTTTGCCCTCCACGGCCGCCTTGGCAAGCATATCCGTATCGTCCACCAGCATTTTTATGTGGTCGATCATTTTCTTCATGCTGTTTAAAAGCAGGCCTGTTTCATCGGCGCCCGTATTGCCTATTTCCACGCTCATGTCGCCGGCGGCAACCCGGTTGCTGATGTCAACCGCCTGTGCTATGGGCCTGGTGATGCTTCTCGTCACCAGCCAGCCGATCACCCCCGCCAAGGCGAAGCAGACAGCCAGAAGAACGTAGATAAGCAGGGAAATTCTGCCATAGGTCTCCACCGCCTCTTTGCCGGTCCGGTCCATTTCACCGCTCTGGTACCTGATCATCTCTGACGATGCCTCCAGATATGCGGTCTGCAATTGACGGTACTTGCCGAAAAGCAAGCCTGTCGCAGCTTTTTTATCTCCCGCATCTATGACTGAAAGAACGTGGGCCATTTCCGCCTCGTATTTGGCACGTGCGTCCTGGAGCGTATTTAGAAGCCCTTTGCCTTTCTCGCTCGTGACCGTCTTTTCCAGCTCGTCATAGTGCTTGTTGATGGCTGCAGTAGCGTCGATTACCCTTGACCGTTCCTTCTGCATGACGGTTTTGTCATCGGTCAGGAGCATGTTGCGCAACGCCCTGGCAACCACATTCACCTCACCGATCATTGCGTTGGCCTGGACCGTCTTCGGCCATTTGTCCGTTACCAGAACTTCGACAGCATCATTGATTTTTTTCAACCCCAGGTGTGAGATGCCCCCCATAATCACCATCAAAACGATGATCACGCCATAAGACAGGGCCAAACGCGTTGCCAACTTCATTTCTTTAAACATGATTTTCCTCCGCCGTTGCATGCCATTTACCTTGAATTCCGTCGCTACCGACATTCTTCGGTAATATTACGGAGAACTTGAAGGTAAATTTTTCTAATTTCAGCACGCAAAACAGTAGAATCAAATAGTAAAACATGTACAAAGTGGCGGGAAATCTGGAGCAAATCGGGAGGCTGGAGAATGAAAAAGGGCTGGACCCGATGGATTGGGTTCCAGCCCTTTGCTGCCTGAGCATAGCAAGTTTGGCGAAGAGCCGGAAGTTATCCGGCTCCTCTTCTTTTACCTGTAATCAATATTTTTCAAAATCCCCGTCCAGGTTGTCATGGTCATCATTCATATCCAGATCGTGCCCGACCACCTTCTTGTGATATCCATTGGCCTTGGCGTGTTTGATGTTGTCCATTGCAGGAGCGGCATGGGTAGCATTGGCAGATTTCTTTTTGTCCTTAGCCTGCTTTGCCGGCTCCGTCGCACCGATCCTGAAGAAGGAAATATTATCCTGCAGTTGCTCCGCCTGGGAAGAAAGCTCTTCGGCCGTTGAAGCCATCTCTTCCGAAGCTCCTGCATTCTGCTGAATGACCTGATCAAGCTGCTGGATCGCCTTGTTGATCTGCTCCGCACCTGAATCCTGTTCCCTGCTCGCGGCATTGATCTCCTGCACCAGTTCAGCAGTCTTCTGGATGTCGGGAAGGATGTTTGCCAGCATCTGGCCTGCCTTCTCAGCCACCTCCACACTGGAAACGGAAAGGGTGGAGATTTCGCCCGCAGCGTTCTGGCTTCTCTCGGCCAGCTTCCTTACCTCGCTTGCCACCACGGCAAATCCTTTGCCGTGCTCTCCGGCGCGTGCGGCCTCGATGGCTGCGTTCAGCGCCAGCATGTTGGTCTGCCGGGCGATTTCCTCGATGATGGAAATCTTGTCAGCGATATCCCTCATGGCCTGCACCGTCTCGGCAACGGCCTTGCCCCCCTCCTTGGCGTCCTCGGCCGATTTCACCGCTATCTTTTCCGTCTGCTGTGCGTTGTCGGCGTTCTGCCTTATAATCGAGGTCATCTCCTCCATGGATGATGATGCTTCTTCGGCTGCTGCCGCCTGTTCGCTTGCCCCCTGGGACATTTCCTGTGCCGCCGATGACAATTGCATACTACCGCCGGCCACGTTGTCCGCTGCCGACTTCACTTCTTTTATAATAGCTACAAGCTTCTCCACCATTGCGGACAAAGCCTGCATCAGTTCATCCTCGGCCGAACGCATCTTGAGCTCCACCTGCAGATTGCCGCCGGCTATCTCCTTAGCTGCCGCTGTGATGCCGTTGGTCGAATCCACCAATAGATTCAGGTTGTTCTTGATAATGTTGTACTGCCCCTTGTATTCGGCTGTTATCAGCGGTGGCATGTTGCCCTTGGAAATGCGGTCTACATAGTCTGCTGTCAGCATGAGCGGATTGACGATATTGGTGAGGATATTATTGACACCGCTCACCAGGTCCTTCCATCCACCGGTAAAAAGCTCCGCATTGGCACGTTTGTCAAGCTCACCCTCAGCAGCACCGCGAATGAGGATGTCGGTCTGCTCCAGCAGCCTCTGCATAATGTCGATGCAGTTGTTCAAATTGATCTTTATCTGGTTGAAGTCGCCGTTGTAGTTATCGGTTATCTTTGTCGGGATGTCCCCCTTGCTGATCAGGTCCACATATTCCGCGGCCAGGTTGAGAGGGTTGATAACGGCATCCAGTGTCTGATTGACTCCTGCAACGATCCGTTGGTAGTCTCCCTGGTGCCTGGCTGCATCGGCACGGGTTGCCAGCCTGCCTTCCTGTGCCGCCTGGGCAAGCATGTTGGCATCTGCCACTAAAGCTTTTATGGCTTCAACCATTGTCTGCATGGCTGCCTGCAGTTTTCCGGTTTCGTCCTGAGCCGTCACATCCAGAGCCACATCCATATCGCCGCCGGCTATCTTGTTGGCTGCGGTAATACATGCTGCAACAGGTTTGGTAATGGCTCGGGTGATGATCAACGCGATTGTAGCGCCCAGCAACAGAGCAAAAATCGTGCACGCCAGAATAATCGTTATGGTATGCTTGCCAAGTGCTATACCCTCCTTGCCGATCCGATTCACCTCTTGGGTCTCATAGGCGATAAGCTCGGCTATGCCCTGCATATAATCCTGCTGGCTCGTCCTCATCTTGCCGAAAAGAAGGGCTTTCGCCTGTGCGTTCTTCCCCTGATTAATGAGATCGATCAATTGTTTCAGATCATCACGGTACTTTTCCCTGCCAACTTCAACGGCAGAAAAGAGCTCCTTACCTTTCGGATCTTGAATAGCAGCCTTGAGTTTTTCCATCCTGTCATTAATTATCCTGGAACAATCTGGTATACGGCCAATTTCTTTAGCTGCCTCCGACCTGTCATCGGTAAGGATGGCGTTTCTGGTAGCTCTGGCGGCAATATTCAGTTGATCGATAACATCGTTGGCCTGGACGGTCTTAGGGAACCTGTCTGCGGCAAGCTCATCGATACTGTTGCTCAACCTGCTCACATTCACATAGGCCAGCACTCCCATTAACACCATAAGCAAAAGAACAACGCCATACCCGATTCCCAGTTTGGTACCGATCTTCATGTTCTTGAACATTTACCCCTCCACGTTGATGTGATTGAACCTGGAAATATGGTTCATTTGCAGATGGAGCAGCTCTAATCTTCAAGCATCCCCATCAAGGATGAATAAAGGAGATTAAAATTCTGCTTCAACAATGTCACTTTTCGGAATTTATTTTTTTTTCTAAACTTTTTTTATAAAGAATGTGGAAATAATTTTAATAGTAAAATGGTAGGTAATTACTAATTTCTGGAGTCATCAAAGATAAGCATGGGAGTATATTGGGGGGTGGGTCTCAGGCTGTTATCCGGGGCTGTCGGTCTAAGTAAAGATGAGGTATGAGAGGCGCTGCAACGATGAGCAGCGCCTCTCATATAACTGGAAATATAAGAATCTCTGTTACCTCCTGCCCTTACTCAGAATTTCTCGAAATCAGAATCCAATTCATTGTGTGGTTCCTGCATATCAAGATCATGGCCCACGGCCTTTTTTGAATAACAGTTGGCTTTGGCATTTTTCAGAGATTTGTCAGCTTTAGCCTGTTGCTTTTGCACCGGCTTTTTTTCGGTTATCGGTCGTTTGTCCACTGCCGAACTGTCGATTTTAAAGTAGGCGATTGCCTGTTGCAGCTGTTCGGCCTGGGACGCCAGCTCTTCGGCAGTGGAGGCCATCTCTTCCGAAGCACCTGCATTGGTTTGTATAACCTGATCAAGCTGCTGTATTGCTTTGTTTATCTGCTCTGCCCCCGTATCCTGCTCTTTACTGGATGCATTTATCTCCTGCACCAGTTCCGCCGTCTTCTGAATATCGGGAAGTATGGAACTGAGCATTTGACCTGCTTTTTCGGCAATGTCGACACTGGAAGCCGAAAGTTCGCTTATTTCACCCGCTGCCTTCTGACTACGCTCGGCCAACTTGCGTACTTCGGAAGCAACAACGGCAAATCCCTTGCCATGCTCACCGGCACGGGCCGCCTCAATGGCTGCGTTCAACGCAAGCAGGTTCGTTTGCCGGGCTATCTCTTCTATGATGGTGATCCGGCTTGCTATTTCCTTCATGGCCAGGACTGTTTCATCAACGGCCCTTCCCCCTTCCTGGGCGTCAGCGGTTGATTTCAGGGCGATTTTTTCGGTCTGCATGGCATTGTCAGCATTCTGTCTGATACTTGCGGTCATTTCTTCCATGGAAGAGGATGCTTCTTCGGCAGCGGCAGCCTGCTCGCTTGCTCCCTGGGACATTTCCTCGGAACCTGCGGAAAGCTGCTGGCTGCCGGCTGCAACGTTGTCTGCGGCAGATTTCACATTGCCGATGATTTCCACAAGATTGGCCACCATGGCTGACAATGCTTTCATCAGCTCATCATTCTCCGAACGAACCTTCAGCTCAACTTGCAGGTTGCCGTCTGCCACTTCCCTGGCTGCTGCTGCTATACGGTTAGTGGAATCGATCAGCAGGTTAAGGTTCTGTTTGATCAGATTGTACTGCCCCTTATACTCCTCCGTTATCTGAGGAGGCATGTCACCCTTTGAGATGCGGGCAACATAATCGGCCGTCACGTTCAGAGGGGTTACTACGGCATCAAGGGTCGCGTTGACTCCATGAACTATTTTCTGGAATTCCCCATGGTGCTTGTCGGCGTCAGCCCTTACATCGAGCTTGCCGTCGATGGCCGCCTTTACCAGCACGCCGGTATCGTCGACCAGTGCCTTTATGGTACACATCATCTGCGCCATGGCAAAGATCAAACTTCGTTCATCCTTGCCTGTGGTGTCTATGGACATTGACAGGTCACCTGCTGCGACCTTGCGTGTTATCTCGACCACGTAGAGAGGATCTCCCCCCAACTGCCGCTGCACGTTCCTGACCAGCAGCCAGCCGAAAATGACCGAGAAGATCAGTGCCGCTACGCTGCAAACAATGGATATGGTGGAGGTTCGCTGCCTCAAGGCATCGAACATTTCATCACCATTGGTGCTTTCCTTCTTGATGGAGACGACAATCTTATGCAACGGCTCGATTGCGGCATCCCGTGCTGCATCGAGCAGAGCGTCTATCCTGCGGAGCTCTTCCGTGCTGGAGCCGGCGCCTTTCTGCAACTCGGGCAGCTGCCTGTTTTCAAACAGGTCCTGATATTTGGCGAGATTGACGGCAAAGGCTTCAGCCAACTGCTTTTCCTCCGCCGTATCGGCCAGTTTACGCACATTATCCACATCTTTCAGAAGGTTGTCTTTAGCGTCCTTGAATTCCTTGCGTGATTCGGCAAGATTGCGATTGATAACAGCGTCGGCCATTATGCCGTACAGAGCCTCAAGCCGCACCTGCACTTCCTGAATGGCGACTGCGTTGCCACTCAGGTCGGCTCCGTGATCCTGGACATTGCCCAGCTCCCGCATCTTTATCACCTGGAACAGGACAACACACACAAGAGCTGCGACGATCAGACCAATACCACCGTACAATTTTGTAGCAAGTTTCATATTGCTGATGTCCATGAAATGTTTCCTCCCTTTCTAACCACATTACATAAGATTGCCCTTAAACAACCTATTGCAGGCTCTGCGCCTCCACTTCCTTTATCAGTTGCGGGATATCCACGATCAGTGCAACCGCCCCGTCACCCAGAATCGTCGCTCCCGATATGCCCTCGACATTTTTATAAGCCCGTCCCAGTGATTTGATAACCGTCTGGTGCTCGCCTATGACGTGGTCGACCACAAAGCCGACACGCATGCCGTTGACCTGGGTGATGACGATCTGCTGGATTTCCGGCGCATTGCCGATGATCCGGAACTTCTCCCGGAGTGGGATGTATGGCACCATGTGGTCACGAACGGTGGCCAGATTTCTTCCATGGGACTTTTCGATGTCGCTGCCGGTCAATTCCACACATTCATCCACCAGTGAAAGTGGAAGCAGGAAACGGTCGCCGCCGATCTGAACCAGCAGGCTTTCGATGATGGCCAGGGTCAGGGGTATCTTTACGGTAATGGTGGTGCCTTCTCCCCGTTTGCTGGTTATTTCGATGGTGCCGCGCAACGCTTCGATGGCCCTCTTGACCACATCCATTCCGACACCGCGCCCGGAGACACTGGAGATCTTTTTAGCAGTGGAAAAGCCGGGAGCAAATATCTGGGCAAAAATCTCTTTTTCGGACAGTTCTGTGGTGGGCGGAATAAGCCCCTTTTCTATGGCCTTGGCCCGAATGGCCTCCTTATCCAGTCCTGCACCGTCGTCTTTGATGGTAATGAAGACACTGTCGCCGGAATGAACGGCGGAGAGATGCACCGTCCCCTGTGCCGGCTTGCCGGCTGCCGCTCGCTCTTCGGGCATTTCTATGCCGTGGTCGATGCTGTTGCGGATCAGGTGCACCAAGGGATCGTTGAGCTTTTCTATGACGGTCTTATCCAGCTCCGTCTCAGCGCCGGAAGTCTCCATTTCAATCTTTTTGCCCAGTTCGTTGGAAAGATCGCGAACCAGGCGTTTGAACTTACTGAAGGTGGTGCCGATGGGCAGCATCCTGATGTTGAGAGCGTTATCCCGCAATTCTGCGGTCAGACGCTCCACCTCTTCGGCGATGGACATCAGTTCCGCATCCCTGCGCCCGGCGGAGGTCTGACTAAGACGAGCCTGGACCGTGACCAGTTCTCCCACCAGGTTTACCAAAACGTCCAGTTTTTCTGCAGGAACACGGATGCTGGAAGCGTTCTCCTGGGATTGCCTTTCCTGCCGGACCTCCTTCACATGCTGCTGCTCCACAAGGGCAGAGATGATTTTTTCCGGTTCCACAAACCCGCTCTCGATGGCAATTTCCCCAAATCGTTTCTGCTGGGACAGGATATTCTTCATCTCCTCGAAGCTCAGATCACCCCGTTCCACCAGTATTTCGCCAAGTTTCTTGTAGCCATCTTCGCCGGCGAAAGGTGCCCCACTGTCAATGGCCTCGATCTTCAGCTCGCAATCGTCCTCTACAAATATGAATACATCCTTGATGGCGTCAATTCCCCTGTTGGTGGTCAAAATCACATCCCAGTAAACATAGCAGCTCTCCGCATCCATCTCCTCCAGGGGAAGCAGGTTGGTCACCTGGGCAATTACCCGGCTCTGACCAAGTTCCCTCAATTCCTTGACCAGGCTCAGGGGATTAGTTCCTCGCATGAAAATACCCTGGTCTGGTTCGAAACGGATCCGGTAGGTAACTTCAGCCGATTCCTGCTGCCCCCCTTTTGCCTCTTCGGCCGGTTGAAGGTTCGCCGATGATTTTTCAGACTCCGTTTCGGGAAGCATGCTCTTCAGGGTGGCAATGATCTCTGCGGTGCAGGCTACGTCAACCACAGCGCCCCCGGTTGAAGCATCAAGCATGGCCTTGATCTGATCGCGAGCGGCCAGGGTAACGTTGACCAGTGTTTTGGTTACCGGAATCAGACCGTTGCGCACCAGATCGAAAACCGTTTCCACTTCGTGGGTAAAAGCGGCAATGTCTTCAAAACCGAACATTGCCCCCGATCCCTTGATGGTATGCATGGCCCGGAAGACCCGGCCGATCACTTCCTCATCATCAGGCCTTTCTTCAAGCTCCAGGAGGGACGTTTCCAACTCTGCCAGAAGCTCGTAAGCCTCTTCCTTGAATGCCTCTTGATGTTGGTCCATCATCCGAGCACCTTCTTCACCACCGCCATCAGCTGTTCAGGCTTGAAAGGCTTTACTATCCAGCCGGTTGCCCCGGCGGCCTTTCCTTCCTGTTTTTTGCTGTCCTGGGATTCCGTGGTAAGCATAACGATAGGAATGAATTTACAGGCAGGCAGAGCCCGCGCCCCCTTGATCAGGCCGATGCCGTCCAGGTTCGGCATGTTCAGGTCGGTGATGAGCATATCGACCTTTTGTCCGCCAAGCTTCTGCAGCGCATCTTTTCCGTCCACCGCTTCCACCACCTCGTACCCGTTCTGTTTCAGGGTAAAACTGACCATCTGTCGGACACTGGCAGAATCATCCGCCGTCATGATTATCTTTCCCATCAATCATTCCCTCCCACCCAAAAGCAGCTTTTTTCCTTGTCCTGGGCACATCCCACATGGCGCTGAAAACCTGCTTCCATGCTCGCCGTATCAATAATATCACTATCACCGGTAGTAATGCAGAGATGCTTGTTAAGGTGCAGGGAACTGCGGTGAGCCGAGCATAGGAGTTGCAGGCCTGCCAGGTCGACCTCCGTCACCCCGGCCAGGTCGAGGCAAAGCTGTTCCCCTCCCTCCAATGCCTGCAAAAGAGAAGTTTTCAATTCTCCAACGTTCTGGACGGTAAGCGGTCCGCTGACTTTTACAACCAAGGCAGCAGGGTTCCCTTCCGCTTTGGCCATGGTCACCTTCAGTTCACCCATAACAGATTCTCCTCCTAAAGCTGACGCTGAATATTAAAACAGCTCCACGTTATCTCCCAGCCCATCGGATGCCGGCGAAGAAACTTCGCTGACAGGATCGGCAGGTACAGGTTGAGTACTTGCTCCCTCTTCTTTTTTGATCATGGAATGATGGATCTTGCGTTCGCTGTCCATGGTGTAGCGGTCGGCAAGCTGCATCAGATTGCCGTTTTCAGCATCAGATGACGGAGCGATGAGACGGGCTTCATCGATAATGGTGCACAGTTCGCTCCTTACCTGGTCGATCACCTGGGTCACCTGAAAATGGGCCGTAATGCCGTTGGTTGCTGCGTCAATATCTGTACAAAGCGTTTCAACAGCCCCTTGCATGTTCTTCAGACATTCGCTAAGTGAATCATTCACTCTCTGCAGGGATTGAAGCAGCCCCGGCAGTGAACTGACCATTTCTTCCACTTCCTGGTCAAGCTCGGTCGCATCTGCCCTGGCGCTGTTGCAGAGTCCTTCGGTGGCATTGGTAACTTCGGTCAACATATTGGAAACGGCAGAGGTCTGGGCAATGGCATCCACCGACAGCCGTTGAATAGCCTCTGCAAGGACTCCAAGCGCGGCACCATCGTCACCGGTCAGGGCAGCTTTCACCTGTGCATTGAGGGCGATGAGTTCGATTTCCTCACCGATGAACTCAATATCGCTGACAAACGCCGTAATCTCCGTTACCGTTTCGGCAACGGTGTTCATGGCCTTGGTCAGGGCACGATTGAGCTGGGAACTCTGGTCCAGAACGGCGCCAACCACGGTGAGATCGGCTTCCAGTCCCGTCAGGAAAGAGCTTCCCGTCTGATCTGCCACACCTGCCATGGCACTGGTATCTTCGGAAAGGCGTGCTTCCTTTGCCGCTATGCCGTGCAAGTTGTCGACAATACGCCCCACAGCGCCATTGAGTTCATCGCTGGCATGGGATAGCTGTGCCGCCTGCAGTTGGCAAATACCGACAGCAGTCTGCGCCAGAGCGGGCGCCATCCCATCCCGGTCTTCTCCCTCGCTTTCCAGGCTGTTCTGCAGATCATCCAGAGCCTCGGCCACATGCTCGATCTGTTGACGGACTATATCGTGGAACTGCATGGACATGACAACTTCGCCAATGTTTCGGGACACGACTCCCGAAGCTTCGGCTATGGCAGATGCAGCCGTGGAACAACGGGAATTGACTTCAGTCAGGGCAGCAAGACTTGCCTGGGTTCTTTCCAGTATTCCCTTTACCTGACCCTTTTGTTCTATGCCCAGATCAAGAACCTGGTTCAGGGTCTGGCGGATCACAGAGGTCAGCAGTTCCTTTTGTTCAAGTATTGTCCCCGCCTTTTCAAGAACCTGAATGGAAAGCTGAGCGACATCGTTTGCCAGCGTATCGAATCCTGCAGCGCTCTGCCCAAGACGTGCACTTTCTATCTTGGTTGAAATACCGAGCATGCGCAGCGACTTGTTTATTTTCCTGAAACCTGAAAGGGGAGCAGCAGTCCTGTCCAATAAAAGAAGAATTGAGCGCAAGGTTTGGGAACTCTGTTCCGTCTCCTTCTCCCCATGGACCAGGTACTCGTCCATCTGGACAAGTATCTCCCGAAGGCGGCCAATGGTATGGGAAATTTCTTCGCCGGAAACCTGGCCGGCCATCTCCGAAGACATTTGTGAGATTTGTCCGGCCCGGTCGTAAAAATCGTGGAGCCTAGCCCCGGTTGCCAGGAATTCTTCCTCTGTGGTGCCTGATATCTCCATCAATAGCCGGCTTGCCGAGGCGAGGCGTGCAGGCCAGGAGGATGGCAAGGATTTGACATTGAAGGCCGGCACGTTGTTATCCATAAACATAGTTTCAACCCTGTTTCATGCAGATGTAAAGGCAGTGCACCACCCTTGTTTTTAAACATATCGTCAGAAGGCGGAATAGCTTGAGGGATAAATAATTTTTAGAAAATAAAAAAGCACCACAGGTCCTGTGATGCTTTTTGAGATGGAGACTTCTCGCGGGGGTTTGTTATTTGAAATCGGTATACTTCGAAATGACGTAATCTCTATCTTTTGCTTCTTTCAGATGGCATTCATAGCAGTTTTTCACCGGGTCAAGCTTGGAAGCCTTCCCCTCGCCGGTGAAACCGACGAATTGCCAGCCGCCGGTTTCTTTGAATTTCTTGTCCTTTTTCATCAGGACAATCATGTTCTTTTTACCTTTTACCGGCTTGCCGTTTTCTTCCTTTAACTTGTAGTAATCGACCACAAAGCGGCTGCCTTCGGGATATTTTCCTCCGGCTTTGTAGGCGGGCATGGCTTTCTTGTCCACATAGATGTTGTGAACCCCATAGAAAAGCGAACTCTTGTCACTGACTACCTTTTCCTTGCTTTTCTCCCACTTTTCGTACCCCTTGGGTAGCGTGCCGGTGGCAGCAAATGCTGAGGTGGCGGCGAAGAGCAGGGAAACAGCCGTCAGCATGACAGAATTTTTTTTCATTGATGTGTCCTCCAAAGCGTGATTTGTATGTGGACCGGTCCGTAGTCCAAACGCCGGTGAAGGGTAATAAATTTGCGTCCTTTATTCAAGAAAAACATGCCTCTTCAGCAGGTACACATCTATAAGTATACTAAGTTACAGGAAATCGGCAGCTATTTATAGACTTTTAACGCCGCCTACTTTCGGACAAAAATTTCACGGGCCATGGCCGAATCGATGGCAAATTCGGAAAAACCTACCCTGAAAATGTAGGTGGGGAAGGTCTGGGAGAGGATGATGCGGTTGCCGGGAAGCACCCCCATGGCCATGAGTTTCTGCATCTTTTTACTGTCTTCTGTCTGGATATAGGCTATTTCCCCTTCTTCGCCCGATTTCAGCTCCGTGAGGGGGACAACACCCAGATCACCGCTTTTTTTCGCTTCCTCGCAGCACTCCCCGGGCGGAATGTGTTTGCCGTGGGGACAGGTGGTGGGATGGTTGAGCATGGTGCAGACCTTGGCATCGACCCCTTCGTTGAGCAGATGCTCGAACTGGCAAGCCTTGTCGTCTCCGGCCTCCCCACGTACATTCAGCACATCCATGAGCAGCCGTTCTGCCAGCCGGTGGCGGCGGATCGTACGCCTGCCTTCTACCTTGCCCTCCGGACGAAAGTAGACCCGCCCCTCCTTTACCTCGACCAGGGTCTGGGAGGTCAACTCCTGGTAGGCTGGATCACCGGCCGGAATGCCGATATTATCGATCTCGGCAAAGCCTTTTCCTTCCTCCTCAACGGCAATCCATAGCGCTTCCAAAATTTCTTCCGCTTTATCCGATAACTTCATACATGCTCCTTGTATTGTTTTAACCTGCTATTCTTTATCGTTTTTCACCAACAATCCCTTTAGTTTCTTCAACACCTTCATTTCAGGTGGATTCTCATAGTAGCAGCGTGGACAGCGTACCATGCTACATTTCCCCGGTTTGCCGCATTTCCCGCAACCGGTGATGCCTTCTTCCTGGCTGAATTCGTGTCCGCAATAGCCGCACTTCATTGAGATAACCTCTTGTTACACCAGCTTGGTGACGAGCAGGAACTGGTTGAGCAGATAACCGCTGCCAAAGGCAAGAGCGCTGACAAAGACACCGATGGCCAAGGCGACCTTTAAACCTCGCTCTCTTTTCATGACCAGGAACTGGGCCACACAGGGAATGAAGAGGGTCAGCGTCACCGCTGCAACCGTCAATTGCCGTCCATCCAGTATACCCTTGGTCTGCAGATCATACAGTCCGGCAGCCCCATAATCCCGACGGAAGAAGCCGAAGATGAAGGCGACAGCTACATCCTTGGGCAGTCCCATCATGGACATTACCGGGCTCATGACTTCCACTGACTTCTCGAAAAAATGAGTGAGTTTGCCGATCCACAGCAGCACCGATGCCAGTATGAAGAGCGGCAGGATTTCCAGAAAGTACCATTGCATCCTGGTATAGGTCTTGGTTAGAACGTTGGACAGCTGGGGAAGCCGCATGGGTGGCAGCTCCATATAGAACATCGGGGTCTCGCCGGGCACAAGGCGGGCCGCAAGAAATCCAATTAAAAGGAATATGAGCAAAAGGCTGATGCTCCAGACCAGAAGAGCCCCGGGCGCCTTGGATAAAAGCGCCAGAATAACGCCGAGCTGTGCGGAACAGGGAATGGCCAGAGCCAGCAGCAGGGTGGCGAGAATTCGCTCACGCACCGTTTCCAGCGTACGGGTAACCATGGTAGCCATGGTATCGCAACCGAAACCGAGAACGATGGGAATGACGGCACGGCCGGTGAGGCCGATTTTCTTGAAGACCCTGTCTACCAGCAACGCCAGCCGCGGAAAATAGCCGCTGTCCTCAAGAATGGAAAAGAAGAGGAAAAAGGTCGCAACAATGGGAAGAATGATTCCCACTGCATAACGCAGACCAAGGGTCAGCACACCGTATTCTCCGACAAAAAGTTCCTGAATGACTTCCCAGGGAACCACCCCTTTGATGAATTCTGTGATCCAGGGGTTGAAATATCCTTCAAAGAGAGTCCCTTCGAGAAAATCAACGAGCGTACCGGCACCAAAGACACCGACGAACTGGTAAAGGCCATAATAAAGAACTATCAGCAACAAAGGTATCCCTGTTAAGGGTCTGACCGCCCAACTGGAAAGGCGCTCATTAAATGTAACGACCCTCTTGTCCGGCAGATTGAAAACCCCGGCAAGGAGTCCTTTGACTATACCTTTTCGCTCCATGGACAGGTCCAGGTTAAAGGATTCCCGCCGCTCGAAGGTTTTCTCGCGCACTTTGTCGGAAACGGCTGCAAAACCTTCACCTTCACGTTCGGCAATGAGGGCGGTTACCTCTTCGTCCCTCTGCAAGAGCAGCAGCGCCAGCGATTTTTTCGCTAACGGATAGTCGCACTTGATCAGCTGAGCGACACTTTCGATATCCGCCTCCAGCCGTTTGCTGTAGCCGAATACCGCACGAGTCTTCCTGCTGTAGCCGGTAATGGCCTTCCTGATCTCTTCCAGGCCACGTTTTTTGGCGGTGGCAGCACCTATGACCGGAATGCCGAGTTTTTCCTGCAGGAGTGGGATGTCGATTACAAGTCCCATCCGCTCCGCCTCGTCCATGATATTCACCACCAGCACCACCGGCAACTGGGCATCGATAAGCTGCAGGGTCATGACCAGCATCCGCTCCAGGTTCCTTGCATCCAGCACGTGCAGAACCACATCGGGAGATTCCTTGAGTAGAATCTCGCGGGCTACCCGCTCCTCCTCGGTAATCGGCAGGAGAGAATACATGCCCGGCGTGTCTATGATCTCACATACTTCGCCGTTGATCGAGGCGGAACCGCGAGCCACCTCTACCGAAGTGCCGGGGTAATTGGAAACCGTGACATAAGCACCGGTCAAGGCATTGAAAAGGACACTTTTCCCCACATTAGGGTTTCCCACCAGTGCGACCTTCTTGGCCGCACCGGTTGATGCACTGGCATTGGAATGACATGAAGCCTTTTTCTTGAATACATCCATTTGGGTTTACTTCCTTAGTTGTAATTGATAGTCATTTTCAAATGTGCGGTAAAAAATTTTATCTGCGGCATTTGGCACATAGGCCATACAGCTCGAGCTTATGTGTTTTGATGAGAAAGCCGTAACCGGCAGCTATCTCGTCCTGCAGCTTTTCAATGGTCTCGTTCTCAAACTCGGCAATGGCGCCGCAGCGGGTACAAACCAGATGGTCATGGTGCTCCCCTTCAGTCACATGCTCATAACGAGTCTGTCCGTCACCGAACTGGATTTCACGGGCTATGCCTGACTCGGCGAAAAGCTTCAGTGTGCGATAGACCGTGGCATAGCCGATGGCCGGGTGCTTTGCCCGAAGTTTGAGATAAAGCTCTTCAAGGCTCATGTGTTCCGACGAAGACAGGAAGAAATCGAGGATAATGTCACGCTGGCGCGTGGACTTGAGGCCCTTCTGGGCAATAAACTCGCTGAAAGCTTTTTTCTTGGCACGCTTCACAGGCCTCTCCGGATTGAAAATGATTTTCACTATAGCGATAGACAATGGGTATGTCAACCGTTTTTTGCAAGTCTGATTTTCGTTGTATGCAGTTTTTAGAATATATGTTACTTTATTGGGAAAAAGGAGGTTTTCATGCAAGAGATTTTTTTAGTGCTGGGATTTCTCGTCTTGTGGGTAGTCTTACAGAAATATATCCTCCCACGTCTCGGCGTCTCCACCTGAATGGCCGACGCATGCTCCACCGCGGGTCGGGGGAAAAAGGATGGAGAAAACAAAAAAGAAAATTCCACGAAATAAGAAAAAGGCCTGTCCCATCGACAGGCCTTTCTTTTCATCCATGTTGGTCATCATTTATGCGGCTTTTTAATCTTAAAAAGAGCCTGAATTTCAGTGGCAGACTTTGAGCCGGCCACCACCCTGCCATCGGAAAAAATCATCGTCGGCGTAGAATTGACGCCGAGCCGCCCGGCAAGCTTGATATTTTCCTCCACACCTTTGGTCGGCGTATTAGGGCCAGGAGCAGGCAAGGTCACCTTGGCAAAGGCATCGTCGAGAAGCTTGGCCGACGGTCCCTGGAGTATGACCCGGGATTTGTCGTAGGCTGCGGGATGCATTTTCAACGGGAACAGTTTCACGTACACGACTACCGACGGATCCATGGCGATAAGCTTCTTCAGCTCCACATGCAGTTTTGCGCAAAAGGGGCAATCTGGATCGGTAAAGACAAAAAGCCTTTTTTTCCCCTGAGGATTTCCGAGAATTATGGAGTTGGCAGGCGTAAGAAGAGCCGGATTCACCTTGGTTACTCCGGCCGGCTGTTGTGCCCCGCCACTTATGGGTTTTTTAGTCGCCAGATTGAATATGGGGCCGGGAATGACGTGTTTCTTGCCGTAATCCAGGTAGGCGACGGCCTTTTTACCATCCTTCTCCATGTCAAGCTCCCAGACGCCACGCATGGCCGGAAATTTCACCTTTGTTACCCGCCCCCCAAGGTCTTTTACAAGTGCATTGGCCTCTTTCACAGAAAGAGGATGACACGAGGCACATTCCCCGCCACACCCCTCCTTGGACATGGCCGAGGCGCTTCCAGCCATTAGAGTCACCAACACTACTGCAGTAGTCAAACTCTTCATCTTTTGCTCCTTTTATTGCTGGACGTGCGAAAGCCGCCGAAAAAAAATCGGCGGCCCATAACCACAATGAATATACTTATTTCAGAAAAAAAAGTCCAGCCGACATCATGCGTCTAATACCGATAATGCTCAGATTTGTAAGGCCCGTCCACATTTACGCCTATGTAATCGGCTTGCTCCTTGGTCAGGATGCTTAACTGGGCATTCAGCTTCTTCAGTTGCAACCTCGCCACTTTCTCATCCAGGTGCTTGGGTAATGTGTAGACCCCCACCGCATATTTGCCGGGATTGCTGAAGATCTCGATCTGGGCGATGGTCTGGTTGGCGAAGGAAGAGGACATGACATAGCTGGGATGGCCGGTGGCGCAACCCAGATTCACCAGTCTCCCCTTGGCCAACAGGATAATCCGGTTGCCCGACGGCATGATCACGTGGTCCACCTGGGGCTTGATCTCTTCCCACTGGTATTTTTCCAGGGCCGCCACCTCGATCTCGTTATCGAAATGCCCGATGTTGCAGACAATGGCCTGATCCTTCATTTTCAGCATGTGTTCATGGGTAATGACATGGTAGTTGCCGGTGCAGGTGACGAAGATATCCGCCTTGTCGGCGGCGTAATCCATGGTCACCACGCGATACCCTTCCATGGCAGCCTGCAGAGCGCAGATGGGATCGACCTCCGTCACCCACACCTGAGCAGACAGCGCCCTGAGGGCTTGTGCGGAGCCCTTGCCCACATCCCCATAGCCGCAGACCAGGGCGACTTTGCCCGCCACCATGACGTCCGTTGCCCGCTTGATGCCGTCCACCAGCGATTCGCGGCAGCCATAGAGGTTGTCGAACTTGGATTTGGTAACCGAGTCGTTGACGTTGATGGCCGGGAAGCGCAGTTCCCCCCGCTCGTGCATCTGGTAAAGACGGTGCACGCCGGTGGTGGTCTCCTCCGTCACCCCCTTGATCTGGGCAATGCGGGTAGAGTACCAGGTGGGATCTGTGTCCAGCTTTTTCCTGATGGCGGCAAAAAGAATGATCTCTTCCTCCGAACCGGGCTTCTCCAGCACCTTCGCGTCCTTCTCCGCCCTGGTTCCCAAGTGGAGCAAAAGCGTCGCATCGCCGCCATCGTCGAGAATCATGTTGGAAAAACCGCCATCGGGCCATTCGAAAATACGGTGGGTGTAGTCCCAGTATTCTTCCAGCGACTCCCCCTTGTAAGCGAAAACGGGAATGCCCTGGGCAGCAATGGCGGCAGCGGCATGATCCTGGGTGGAAAAGATGTTGCACGAGGCCCAGCGTACCTCAGCACCAAGCGCCTTGAGTGTTTCGATGAGAACCGCAGTCTGGATGGTCATATGCAGCGAACCGGTGATGCGTGCCCCTTTCAGCGGCTGTTTACCGGCATACTCCTCGCGAATGGCCATCAAACCAGGCATTTCCGTTTCAGCAATCCTGATCTCCTTTTTTCCCCATTCAGCCAGGGACAGATCGGCTACTTTAAAATCCTGTGGCATGTGTATTCTCCTTTTTCACTATATTTTCCGACAAAGTCAGCCTTTATCTTTGATGGCTTGCACCAGGAACACCGACTCCTGGCCGGCTGCTCCTTCATATCGATGACAAGCCACATGATTAAAACCTGCAGCTTTTATCCACCCAATCAGCTCCTCTTTCTCAAAGCCCAGCCACTGATCAGCCAGTTGTTCCCGCGCCCATTCCCGCTCATGCCTTGCCAGGTCGGCAATTACCAGAACACCGCCGACAACTAAAACCCGCCCCATCTCATGCAGAACGGCAAGCGGGTCCGCAGCATGGTGCAACACCATATTGGCCACCACGCATCCCACGCCGCCATCGGCAACAGGCAGGTGCGTCATCTCTCCCAGACGCAGCTCAACCCCGTGCAATCCTGTCGCCGCTACCCGGCGCCCTGCTTCCTCAAGCATTGCCGGTGAGTGATCAACGCCGATAGTGCGGGATGCGACATTGGCCAGCTCAGGCAGCAGATTTCCAGTGCCGACGCCTATCTCTAAAACTTCTGACTTTTGTGGCACCAACCGAACCAACTGTGCTACATATTCCGGCACCGGCAACAGAGTGCAGACAAGGGCATCCCACTGGCGGGCATGCTGATCGAAAAATTGCTGGCTGCGCCGGCGACGGTCTTCCAGCACCCGGGCCACGGCCGCAACATCCTGAGTCCGGTTGTCCAGCGTTTCGAGCTCCGTTTTCATGGCAGGAGAAATGGCGGTGAAAAAAGCATTGGCATCCCCTACCCGGTAATAGCTCCAGGTTCCCTGCCTTTTTACAGCAAGCACTCCCGCCTCCGTCAGTATTTTCAAGTGACGCGAAATACGCGACTGCCCCATGCCGAGTATAGAGGTCAATTCCTGGACGGTAAACTCCCCCGAATCAAGTATGGCGAGAAGACGCAGCCGGCATGGATCCGCCAGTGCTTTTATAGTTTCGAGCATGGTCATATCAAGTGAAGGTAATATATTATATCAATTTTTCTTGATATAACATTCTCTGATGCCCTCGGTCAAGAGTAAAATGTCAGCTGTCAAGCATAAAAAAAGGCTGCAGATTATTCCTGCAGCCTCTGTTTTTATCTTGTAGTAACCAGACCTAAAGAATGGCGCTGGAAATAAGGTAAGCGGTGATTGTCGACATCCCTACGCCGATGAGGCCCGGGATCATGAAGCTGTGATTGAGTAAGTACTTGCCGATGTGGGTAGTGCCGGTGCGATCAAAATTGATAGCCGCCAGGTCACTGGGATAGAAGGCAAAGAAGAAGTAGGCATAGCTTGCCGGCATCAGACCAAGCAACAAAGGAATCGGCAGGCCGAGGGCAAGGCCGAGAGGCAGGGTAATGGCAAGGGTCGCAGCCTGGCTCTTGACGAAGGCCGATATGCAGAAGGTTGCAATGGCAAAAGTCCACGGGGCAATTTTTACCATGATGCCGATATTGTCTACGAGGAACTTTTTGTTGGCGGAGATGAAGGTATCACTCATCCAGGCAATGCCGAAAATGGAGACGACAGCAATCATGCCGGCGATAAAGACGCTTGAATGGGCGATGTCTTTTGCTTTGACGTTGGCTGAGAACATTATGAAGGCGCCATAGGCCAGCATAATGAATTGTACGACCGTGGTCATGGCAACGGGCTTTTTATCGGCACCCATGGGCAGCAGTTCGGGACAGACCGCAAAAAGTATGATGGTGGCTACGCCGGCAAAAAACAGCGCTACTGAAACCTTGGCGGTGGTGGAAATTTTCTTGTCCAGTGTTGTTACATCTGCATCAAGGGCTTTGCGAAAGTCGGGATCTGTCAGACGGGCCTGAAACTCGGCATCTTTGTCCAGGTCCTTGCCACGGTTGAAACTCCAACCTGCAGCTGCGAGCACGCCGATGATCCCAGCCGGCATGGTAACGCAGATGATGTCGATCAGGGTAACCGGGTGGCCTGCTTTGGCGGCAAAACCGAGAAAAAAGGTCACCGCGGCAGCCACCGGACTGGCAGTGATCCCCATCTGGGAAGCGACACTGGAGATAGCCATGGGTCGCTCCGGTCTAATACCGGTCTTGATGGCCACATCGGCGATAACGGGCAACAGCGCATACACCGCATGGCCAGTTCCGACGCAGACAGTGAGGAAAAAGGTGCTTAAGGGGGCAAGAATGGTCACATACTTGGGGTGGGCACGGAGCATCCGCTCGGTGAGCTGCACCAGGTAGTCCAGACCACCTGCTACCTGCAGTGTCGCTGAGGCAGTAACCACTGCCAGGATGATCAGCATTACTGCAATGGGGGGCTCAGAAGGAGCACTCCTGAAGCCTATGGTCAGTAAGGTTACGCCCAACCCACCGATCAGGCCGAGGGCTACCCCTCCTCTACGGATACCGATGAGAACGGCACCGAGCACGAGCACGAATTGAATCCAGAACATTGCCATGAGACACCTCCACTTGGGCTAATATTGAAGGGGCCGGATGGCTCCCTTTCGTATCTATCCCATAAGAGCATGGAAAATGCCAAGCGGCACAAAAAAGCCTAACATGCTGGTATTACAGCATAAAGCGGTGCTAAAACTGCTATCTTTGGACAGCCAAGGCCTATAGCCTGAGGTTATAACAGCAGGCTGTGTTGCTGATTTACATCAATTGAATCAGCATGTTAAGGCGATGATAGCCGGAGATTATTGTATAACCCGTGGTTATACCGGTTCAGGACGCATTGCCTTGAGTCTCTTGTTCAGAGCAGGCTGGGAGATGCCAAGCAGACGTGCCGCCATGGTCTGATTGCCGTTGGCGCGATGCATGGCCTCGGCAACAAGAAAAGCAGCCGCATCACTGAAGGTGGGGAGATCGACAAAACCGGCAAAGGGATTCTGTCTTGAGGGAGAGGGGGACTCTTTTACAGGGGGCTGAGATTGTCCGACCGCCTTGAGAAATGACTCCATGGAGAGCATTCGATCACGGTGGATGCTGACCGCATCGTAAACCATTGCCTTAAGCTCGCGCACATTGCCGGGAAAGCTGTACATAACGAGAAACTGGGCCAGCTCCCGGGGAGGAGTAGGTTTCTTTCTACCCAGCGCTTGTGCGGCTTCTCTCAAAAAATGATCCAGCAACAGGGTTATGTCTCCGGGCCGTTCCCGTAAAGGAGGGACATGTACCTGGTGTGTACGCAGACGATAAAAGAGATCGCGACGAAAGGTTCCTGCCGACTCCTTTTCCATCAGGTTCTGGTGAGTGGCAACGATTATGCGTGCTTTGAGCCGCCTGGGCTGGTCGCAACCCAGGGGAAAAAATTCCCCCTCCTGCAAAAGGCGTAACAGCTTCACCTGTGAGGGTATGCTCAGGTCGCCAATCTCATCTAGAAAGAGCGTACCATCAGCTGCCTCCTCAACCATCCCCCGGCGCAGTTGATCTGCACCGGTGAAGGCACCCCGCACATGGCCAAAGAGGGTATCGGCAAAGACGGTGTCGTCGAGGCCTGCCACATTGACTGTCACCAGTTTCCCGCGGCAACCGCTCAACCGGTGCACGGCCTGGGCAATCAGCTCTTTACCGACCCCGCTTTCGCCAGTGATCATCAGCGGCTGGGGACTCTTCGCCACCGCCTCCGCATAGGCAAAGACATTGAGCATGGCTCGATCGGCGGTAACAATGGCGGCAAAAGCATCAGGATGCTGCAATTCCCCTGAAGCAAGCCGGCTCGACATCTCCAGATAATCAAGCTGCATCTCTTTCATCCGGACCGCCCGCAGTACACCTCCCACAATCCGGTCTTCATCATCGGTTTTGATGAAGTAGTCAAAGGCGCCCAGTTTCATGCAACGGACCGCCGTTTCCAACTGATTCAGGCCGCTGACGACAATGGTGGTCGTTTCCGGATATTGCTCGGCAACCTGTTTAAGGAGTTCTTCCCCCGATAGATGGGGCATGGTCAGATCGAGGAGGACAAGGCCGATGCCTCCCTGGGCAAGTAATCCCATAACCTCGCGGCTGTCCTGGCAAGTACTGATATTGGTAAGTCCAGCGCAGCTTCGCAACGTGAGGGAAAGGGATTTTAACCAGGCAGGCTCATCGTCCACCAGCAGGATGCGGAAAGTAGGATACTGTTGGTCCATTGCATTCACGTCGTCTGCTCCTCTTTAATGACCGGTATGGACAAGGTAACGGTAGTGCCGGCACCAAGGGTTGACTTAAAAAATATACGGCCCCCGTGCTCCTTGATGATGCCATCAGAAACCGACAAGCCAAGACCGGTCCCCCCGCTTTCCCTCTTTGTGGTAAAAAAGGGATCCGTCAGGCGTGACAGATTCTCTGAGTCAATGCCGACACCTTCGTCACGGACAACCAATATGGCGCTGGCAGTAGTACGGTTATAACGGGTGCTGATGACAATGGCCCGCTCCGCATCGGGCAAAGCCTGACATGCGTTCAGAATCAGGTTAACCACCACCTGCTCAATCCGTTGGCTGTTGCCCATGATTGACGGCATTTCCCGGGCATACTCAATCTGCAGATGGTTGGTCGCCTTGCGAATCGTAGGATCAACCAGTCGTAGCGCCGTCTCCACGATGCCATTGAAATCAACCCGCTGTTTCTCAGCCAAATCATCCCGGCGGGCAAAATCCTTCAGATCGTTGACAATCCTCTTGATCCGTTTCGCCCCATCCTGCATCTCGTCCAGGATTCTAGGGATCTCATGGCGCATTTCTGAGTAGGGTATCCCGCCGATGCTGAAATCCCCGTTGGCTTGATAATGCTGCTCAAGGATGCGCTCTGAATCGGCGTGAGCCCGTTTCAGAATCGGCACATCAAGTAGGATTAAGCCGGTGGGATTGTTGATCTCATGGGCAACGCCGGAAACCAGTACCCCCAATGCAGCCAGTTTATCAGCTTGGACAAGCTGCTGCTGGTTCAGGCGCAACTCCTCCTCGGCATGTTTGCGCTCGGCGATTTCTCTGGTCAGATCAGCAGTACGAACGGCTACTTGCCGATGTAACGTGCGCGACCAGAGGGCAAAACCACCTAAAAGCATCACCAGTGGGATAACAACGACCGCACCATATTTGGCGACGGTCTTCCAGTCCACATGCTCCGGCTCCATCACCCCCAGCCATTTGTTGTAGATCACGTCATATTGTCCGGTTTTGCGAAGAATAGCCAAACCCTCGTTGAATCGCGAGAGCAGTTCGGCATTGCCTTTTTTAACGGCAAAGCAATAGCGGTGAGTGGCCACATTGCGCACTGCCGGATAGATATTTGTCAGCTTTAGTTCACGGACGATGTACATTCCGGGGAGGATGGCGACAATGGCATAGTCGGTCTTACCTGCAGCCAGAAGGCGCAGGGCATCTGCCGGCGTTGCCGTAAGCTCGAGCCTGCCGGAGAAACCCTGCTGGGTCAAGATGTCGTGCATGATCCCGCCCCCATGGACGGCAACGGACTTCCCTGCTAATTCAGCCAGTGAGTTTACCGTGGGTGAATCCCGGCGGGCGAAGACTGCATGGTTGATCATGGCGTGGGGCAGGGAAAAATCCACTTCCTTTGCCCGCTCTTCTGAGTAAGACATACCATCCAGGACATCAACCTGGTTCGATTGCAAGGCCGAGCGCATCTCCGACCAGCCACCCAGCCTGAACTGCACGTCCATGCCCATGACCTCGGCAATGGCTCTGGTCAGCTCAACATTAAAACCCGCCGCATGACCATTCTTGTCAATGAATTCATAGGGGGGGTAGTCCCGGTCCCCGCCGACAATGACAGGTGCCGACGAGTCGGCGCCCGGTCGGGCAGAAGCTGGTAATGGCCAGTAAAGGATGAGCGCAGTTATCCACGGAAGGATGACTAACCGGCAAAGGGCATGAAATGACAGAGGCCAGGCATGGGTATAACGATCATGGGTGTGACTTGAGATCTGGCAATGCATCATGGAGTTGGGCAACGGCTTTTCCTCCAGGCAACTTCACACTGCGTTTGAATTGACAGGCAGGGGATAAGCATAGCACACATGAACTATGAGTACAGGCTTTTTTAAGGATGAATAAATCGTGGGGATACTGTCAGAGGATTAAGAACCATAGGGGGAAAGGGCCGGAAAACAAAACGGCCCCCGAGAACCGCGGGCCGCATTTGAATTGTATGTTGATGTGATCTATGCCGCTCTTTCCGCCACGGCAGATTCAGCAAACAGCTCGTCAAATATTTCCTGCACCGTTGTTATCCGATCGGCCTTCCAGGCATTGGTGCCGCAGAAGATAAGACCAGTTTCCACATCTCCACGCTGGGCGCGGTCCAGGGCCTTGACAATACAGAAACGCTCGCCGCTCTCTTTGTAGGAGCATTTCTTCAGACAACCGGTGGTGCAAACCGAGCTCCTGAGTTCGTCGTACAGGACAATCTGATCCTGGTTTTTGAGGATCGCCCGCCCCGGCAGGCCGGCAGGGCTCATGATCAGACCGATATCTTCCTTTTTGCAATCCAGATAAGCCTGTTTGAATGCATCATCGGCATCGCACTCCACCGTGGGCACAAAACGGCTGGCCATCTGCACCCCGTCAGCACCCTGTTCAAGGGCATGAAGCACGTCGGCGCGGTCCCAAATGCCTCCGGCAGCAATGACCGGCATATCAATATTATATTCTGTGCGGAAGAATTCCTTCACCCCGCGCACCGTTGCATACTGATCGTACTCACCGGTGCCGATGCATTCCATCTTCTCTCCCAGATGACCGCCAGCCGTATCAGGATCTTCCACAACCACCGCATCGGGGAGGCGGTTGTAGCCTTTCTCCCATTTTTTAGCTATCAGTTGGGCACACCGTACAGAGGAAACAATGGGAACCAGCGCCACATCTGGGGCATGGGCGGTAAGTCCCGGCAGGGTCAATGGCAAGCCGGCACCGCAGACAATAACCTTAGCTCCACCCTCGACGGCAGCTCCTACCAGTTTCTCGTAATCGGAAAGAGCCACCATGACATTGACGCCGATAATGCCGTCAGGGGCAATTTCGTATGCCTTATGCAGTTCTGCCTTGAATGCTTCCAGATCAGCATCGAAATAGTTGGACCCGTCATACAGGCCGCTGTTGAGGGCGATGCCCGGTGCAGCCACCAGCCCGACTCCGCCACATTTCGCGACATGACCGGCGAGGGAACCCGCAGAGATACGAACCCCCATCCCTCCCTGAACCAATGGGTACCGTGTTTCATACTTGCCAATTTTCAAGGGCTTGAACATGATCCTGTCCTCCAGCGACGGGTGGCGTACATGCTGTTCTGCCCTTGAAACATAACAGATAACGGGACTTTTTAATGTAATAGTATTGTAAAAGGGGGAACGGAAATCAATCGTCAATTGGCGGGTGCAGAGGGAGGCAGATTGTAATGAAGCAACAGCATTGGGGGGATTAGTCCCCCCATTTGATGGTGCTGGTGTTGAAGTCCACGTGATAACGGAGTTCCCGCAAGAAGTTCATGCCGAGAAGACCATCGTAACCGCCGCTCTCGACGACGATTACATCCATGTCGTATTTTCGATTCGGACCCACCAGCATATAGTCGAGGCTCACACGGCCGGTAACCTGGATGCCTGAACCGATCCCCTGTGCATAGGCCAGGTCTGCGTCTTCCGGCCTGATGCGAAGCCGTGCCGCAAGACTTGAGCTGATAGTCGAAACCTCTGCACCCGTATCCAGCACAAGGTTGGCCTTGACTTCATTGCCCCGATAGCTGAGGGTTACCGGTAACAGCACCCTGTTCCTCAGGATCCTGACGCGCATGACCGAGTTTTGTGGATTGTCATCGTCATCGCTCCGCACTTTATGTTTCTTTTTCAGCTTCTTCGGGATCTTACCCGGGTCGTCGGTAAAGTTGACGGCGCCGTTTTCGTCTTCGTATTGGTAGAACTCGCATTGCCCGGTCGCCGGCATAACCAATGTGGTAAATATTGCAAAACACATCATCTTCACCAGTAGCTTATATATAATCCTGAACATTGACGCTACCTTTTTCGCGAGTTTATTAATTTTAATCGAATGTGATCCCCAAAATATCTTTTTTGCAGGTAAAAGAAAAGCGTAATCTCATTTTTTTGACTAATTAAGAAGTAGGGCTGCCACCTTCCGGCGAGTTAAATCCCCTTGCAAATCGAGCTGGCGAGTGCTACACAAAAACCATGAAATGGTATAAAAGAATCTTCACCCCTCTTATTGCCTTGATCGGTATCCAGCTGGTCTGGATCCTGCTGGTGATCTTCTGGATCTACTGGTTCCTCGGCCGGAATCGGGAATTCCGCGACCTGGCCCAGCGTTACAAGCCGGAACTGATCGGCCATGGCCTTAACTGGGTCGTGCTGGTAGAGGGGCTAATCTTGCTGGTGGCAATCCTCGCCGGGGTCTACGTCATGTTCCTCTACTGGAGGCGCCAGGCCAAGCTTTATCGGCAACAGAGGAGCTTTATTTCCCAACTGACCCACGAGTTGAAGTCTCCACTGGCTTCGATCCAGCTTCACCTGCAGACCATCAAGCTGCGCAAGCCCCCCCAGGAAAAGCTCGACCTGTTCCTGGACACCATGCTCTCGGATACGGGAAGGCTCAACAATCTCATCAGCAATCTCCTGATGGCTACCCGCATCGAGTACCGCCAACTTGCCGTCGAGCAGAAGACCATTGATTTTTCCGCTTTTGTCCGGGAATACATGGAGAAAAAGCGCCCGGAACTGCCCGAGGGGGGACGGCTGCATGTGGAGGTTGAAGAAGGTCTGATGGCACAAATAGATAGTGAGGGGATGGAGATGGCCCTGCGCAACCTTTTCGAGAATGCCTTGCTCTACTCCCCGGTTTCACCAGACATCAGGGTAACCTTGAAGAGAAGCGGCAAAAACTGTCAGCTCGACTTTCAGGACAAAGGCAAGGGGCTTGAAAAAAATGAGGTGAGCAGGATCTTTGCCCTCTTCTACAGGGTGCGGACCCCCGGCGATAACATCCGCGGCACCGGTCTGGGGTTGTACATCGTAAAATCAGTGGTAAACGCCCATAGCGGAAAGATCGGCGTAACCAGCGAAGGCTTGGGCAAAGGTTCCACATTCCATATCACTCTGCCGCTGGTAGATCCTGAAAACAGGAGAAAGTCAGCATGAGCAATGATAAGCCGCACATACTTCTGGTGGAAGACGAAATCCATCTGGCGCGAGGCATCTGCTTCAACCTGGAGCTTGAAAATCTTCGGGTGAGCCATGTGGAGAGCGGTGAGGAGGCACTGGAACGGGTCAAGTTCGAACGCTTCGACTTGATTATCCTGGATGTGATGCTCCCCGGAATCGATGGCTTTGTTGTCTGCAAAAAAGTCAGGGAGCTGGATGCAAGGGTGCCGGTTCTGATGTTGACTGCCCGTTCCGATGAGCGGGACAGGATCGCCGGACTTGCAGGGGGAGCAGATGACTACCTGACCAAACCATTCAACCTGGACGAATTTCTGCTGCGGGTGAAAGGGATGCTTCGACGCTCTGCATGGTACAGACCGGACCCGATTGAGGAAGGTTACCGTTTCGGCGAGAATCAGGTTTACCTGCTCTCCTACCGGGCAAAAACACCCCAGGGAGAGATTGATCTGACGGACCTGGAAGTGAAGATGCTGTCGCTGTTCTTTCAGAAGGAAGGTGAGGCTATCCCGCGAAAAGTGCTGCTGGAAAACGTCTGGGGCTATGCTTCCGATGCCGAAACCCGCACTTTGGACAATTTTATCGTCAGGCTGCGCAAGTATTTCGAACCTGATCCGGCCAAACCGGTCTATTTCCAGACGGTGCGCGGAGTTGGGTACCGCTTTTCACGGGGAGTGTGAAAACGGGGTTCGAAGTTCGAACTTCGAAGTTATTCTTCAATAGAAAAGGCCGGAAGAAATTTCTCCCGGCCTTTTAAACACGTCACCAATCACCAATCACCAATCACCGCCTCTAAAGTCCCGCCTTCTCCCTGATCAGGGAAACCTTGTCGGTCTTCTCCCAGGTAAATTCGGGCAGCTCGCGGCCGAAGTGGCCGTAAGCGGCGGTTTTTTTGTAGATAGGACGGAGCAGGTCGAGCTGCTCGATGATGGCCCTGGGACGCAGGTCGAATACTTCGCGGACGATCTGGGCAATCCTCGCGGAAGGGATCTTGCCGGTGCCCGAGGTATCCACCATGACGGAAACAGGCTCGGCAACGCCGATGGCATAAGCCACCTGCACTTCGCATTTCTCGGCAAGACCGGCGGCAACCAGGTTCTTGGCCACATAGCGTCCCATGTAGGCTGCGGAACGGTCGACCTTTGAGGGATCCTTGCCCGAGAAAGCGCCGCCACCATGGGCACCATGGCCACCGTAGCTATCGACGATGATCTTGCGGCCGGTCAGGCCGCAGTCACCCATGGGGCCACCGATGACGAAACGGCCTGTGGGGTTGATAAGAAAGCGGGTTGAGTCATTCATCAATTCAGCAGGAATGATCTTCTTGACGACTTCTTCGATGATCCCCTCCTTGATGGTTTCGTAGGAAACCTCCGGAGTGTGCTGGGAGGAAATAACGACCGTGTCGACATGAACCGGCCTGTCGTTCTCATACCTGATGGAAACCTGGGATTTTGAATCGGGACGGAGGAAGTCGAGGATGCCGGCTTTACGCACATCGGCAAGCTTTTTCACCAGCTTGTGGGAAAGGAGGATCGACATGGGCATCAGTTCCGGAGTTTCGGTGCAGGCGTAGCCGAACATCAGCCCCTGGTCGCCGGCCCCCTGATCCTTGAAAAGCCCGGCGCCCTCGTCAACACCCTGGGCGATATCGGGGGACTGTTTATCGATAGAGGTGAGAACGGCACAGGTTTCCCAGTCAAAGCCCATGGCCGAATCGTTATAGCCGATCTCCTTGATGGTCTCGCGAACAATTTTCGGATAGTCGACAATGGCATTGGTGGTGATCTCTCCGGCAATAACCGCCATGCCGGTTGTGACCAGTGTTTCACAGGCAACCCTGGATCTGGGATCCTGGGCAAGAATAGCATCGAGAATAGCATCTGAAACCTGGTCGGCTACCTTGTCGGGATGACCCTCGGAAACCGATTCAGAGGTAAAAATGTAATCCTTCATCTCCATCGTTTAAACCCTCCTCAACCATATTTATGGACTAAAAGTTCAAGAAAAAGACCTCGAATTTTATAGCCGCTACAATAATTTGTCAATCTTTAATAAAATTAACCAGAACCTTCAGACTCCCATACGGCGCAGAAATGCATCGACCTTGGCAACATCGGCCATTGAACGGAATTCACGGTAGCCATCGGCCGTATCCGCATCCAGGCCGCGATAGAACCTGGGCCGCTTGTTTTTAAGGCCGTTGAGGAGCTTATTCGCCGCGTAATCCTCGATAGTAACGCCTTCGGCGCGGGTCTTCAGATCCAAAATAATGCTGTAGCCAAGCTGGAAAAGCCTCTTCAGAAATTCCCCAGTCAAGACCTCACCGGCTTTTTTTGCATCATCGCCGCATATGGTTTCCAAAGCCATGTTAAGGTAACCATAGACCCGGGTAACCACCATGTGCATTACCTCGGTGTCGGCAAGTGCGGTCCCGTCCGCCACCAGGGCGTTATTGATAAGGTAGTTAAGCTCCATATACAACTCTTCCGAATCAGCCAGAGCCAGTGCTCGCTGTAAAAGAGCGTTATCGGCACTGACCGGCACCGGCAGAGCTGCCGTCGAACCGATTGCAATTTGTTTTTTGTCCCCATGAAGGCTAAAGGAAGAGGGCTTCACCCTTGCATAGAAGGAAAGTGCCTCGTCAAGGGGGGGGAAACCCAGATCGGCCAGGCGACCGGAGCGAAACTGATAGCAGATATCCTCAAGTTCCAGGTCCACGTCACTCTTGACCCCTTCCATGAGAGCCACATAGAGCTGCTCATCGATTCGCCTGATGCTTTCGATGAATCGGCCCAGAACTTGGCTGTGTTTGGGATTTTTAAAGGTAATCATGAATGTGCCGTCAAAGGTGTGATCCCAGTCCGCCAGGCGCTCTTCGTCATTGGACATGTCTCCTATGCCGCCGCCGACGATGATTTCACGATTGAGGAAAAGCTGAAGCAGCTCGAAATCCATGCTCGGCAGAAGTTCCCTGAACTTGTCATCTCCCCCTTCCAGCAAGTAACCGTACCACTCCACCGCCTTGTCATGGGAAAAGGACCACTTGGACCATAGCTCCATATCCAGCAGGAACAGGCACTGCTCAGGCGAAGCAAGCTGGACCAGGTCCAGGGCATCTGTCTCCCCCACATCCTTCACCATCCAGAAGAATTCCTGGGGCTCCATCTCCCGGACCAGGCGCTCCCCTTCGGCATCGCCAATGATCAGGTCCATACGTTCCTTGGCCCCAAGCCTTTTCAGATATCGGGCCTTCTCCACGAAGGGAAGTCCGGCGAAGGTCAGCGAAGACGCACGCCCCCCCTTCACCAGTTTTAGTATTGCAGCTTCATTGTTCTTTTTTTGCAATGCGAACTCCTGTTCATAAATGTAAAGCTGTACTCGTCACCCCTCACCCCTCACCCTTCTCTGTCTTTTCAGCCCCTGTGCCTTACGATAGCCGCAGTCATCATGGAGCCAATTCAGCTCCCTGACCAGCTCCTCGGTCAGCTGAATGCATTCGGGACAGATCTGGAAGCGCCGCTCGTAAATCTTGCATTCCCGGGTCACCACATCCAGATAGCGGCATGGGGTAGAGGTGAAAAAGATTGCCCCCGATTCGTCTTCTATCTTTTCAAAACAGCAGAGTCCGCACTGTTCACATAAAGATTCCCACGCGGCCATGTCTTTTGCCTGATTTTCCACTGTCATTGAAGGTTCACCTGTATTGATTGATCTTGCCCAGCAATATCTCGAATATACTCCCGCCTTGGGAAAGGCGCACCCTGTCCGGAAGGATCTCCACCACCTTCGCCCCATCCACCATTGCGCCCTGGGTAACGGCAACACCGTTGACCACTGCCAGTCGCGACGAGCCTTCCTTCTGCCAGCCAATGCCACTTACTTTGAAGTCGAGGTGGTTCTCCTCTACTGAAACCGAACCGCTGGTGGTACGAAGAAAAGGCCCCGTTCCCCTTCGCACAGCCACTGCGGGGGCGAAGGCAGGAGGTTTGGCCGATGTTGGGACAGCCGGTTTGACGGCAGGCTGTTTAACCCGCTGCTTTGGTATTGGCACAGGTGCAGATTGCTGCTTTTGCACGACCGCCGGTTCATTCGTTCCATCTGAAGGAAACTGGACTGACTGCACCTGAACGGCAACGGGAGTCGCCCCTTTGCCAAGGGAGGTAACCGCCCCATTCACGTCTGGAGGTGTGGTTGGTCTTGTTTTAGCAGTAGTAAAACCACCCATGGCAGCGAACGTAGAGAGTATCGCAGTGACGGCAACAACAACCAGTGCAGCAGGAATTTTCCAGAAGGATGCCGGTTTTCGGCTGCGGCGGTTCCTCGCCACATCACTGGCAAGGGGCATGGCATTACGCTGGGCAGCTTTTTCCTCTTCCACTTTCTTCAGGGCTTTTAGAATGGAACTCATAGCATGCTCCCATCTCCTCGAAATTAGTCGGCCAGCCGAAGCCTGCACCACAGGCGCTTCCACCAACCTCTCCTGCTGTTTTCGACTTCAGCAATGGCAGTGCCCGCCATTCCACCCCTGATTTCGCGGCTTCCTTCCGCAAAACCCACCAAGAGGGCTCTGTCGCAGACGATGTTGATCAGACGTGGAATACCGCCGGAATAGCGAAAGATTTTTTTGAGCGCTGAAGCGGAAAAGATCACCCCGCCACTGGCCAATTCCAGGCGATGTTCCACGTACCCCTTTGTATCCTCGAAATCCATGGGGAGCAGATGGTATCGTACCAGTATCCGCTGCTTCAGCTGCCGCAATTCGGTCCGGGCCAGCAGCTTTTCAAGCTCCGGCTGGCCTGCCAGAATAATCTGGATCAGCTTCTCCGTTTCCGTTTCCAGGTTGGAAATGAGGCGGATCTGTTCCAGGACATCGGCGGCCAGATTCTGTGCCTCGTCTATGACCAGGACAACTATCCGCCCGGCCTCCCTCTGCTCAAGGAGAAAGGTGTTCAGCACCTCCAGGAGCTGCGCCCGGCTCAGATCCTCGTGGGGAATGGCGAAATCGCGGTTGATGGTGCGGAGCAGTTCATCCGACGACAGGCACGGGTTGAAGATGAGCGCCGTGCGATAGCCGTCCTCGTCGAGCCGGTTGAGAAAGGTACGCAGGACCGTTGTCTTGCCGGTTCCCACCTCGCCGGTCAATTGAATGAAGCCGCAACGGCTGTTTACGCCGTAAAGGAGATGGGCGAAGGCTTCCTGGTGGTTTTTGCTGAGGAAAATGAAGCGGGGATTAGGTGTTATGGAAAATGGTTTCTCTCTGAAGCCGTAATATTCCAGATACATGTCTTGCTTGCCCCGGCAGTGATCATTTTGCGCCCATGAAAGACAATACAATAACACGCCGGGCTGATGTCCGCAACCGCTGCATGATTAGAATTTAATGGGCAGAGACCTTCTCGGCACAGGGAACGCAAAGCCGCTCACCAGCAACCTCCCGCAGCCGGGTCTCCATCACTTCTTCGTGGCACCGAGCGCATAAAACCGATGAACGGCTTCCCGCCCTTTCCGGCTCTGTCATCGTCACTTCGTTCATGGTCAGAAGTTGATCGGCGGGTGCACCGAGGATGAACTCGGCGCGAGCGGCCCGGTCGCCGGCAAGTTTGGCAGGGACGCCGTTTCCGTGATAGACGACCCGCACCCCGTTGCCGCTGGTGCGTGAATATAAAGTATAGACCTGCTTGCCGTAATCGCGGAAGATAAGGTTTCCTTTTCCGAAAGTGCACCCGCTGATGCATTGCAACGCGTCGACGCCGCAGGCATCGTTCTCCACAATGGCGACAATTTCTTCATCCCCGGCACGCACTGCCTTGAGGGCTTCCATGGCGGCATTGGCCATCCGATAACCGATGGCCAGACCGGGACAGGCATGGCCATGGAACTTCACTATCTCCTCATATCTCATAAAGCTCCCCCTGGGACACAATATCACAGAATCGTATAGTATCCTTGTCCCACTTTCACCCCCCTGCTCACTTATGTCCAATTCCCCCTTACAGAGCAGGGGATTGGGGGGTATGGGAACTATCTACCATGAACATCCGCTTTTGGTCAATGCAGGTATTCGTCTCGGTGGCGGAAACATATGGATGACAGGGGCCCAGCAAGCAGGGGCGCGGCAAGCAGCGCCCCTACAGCTGGATCGTGATGTTTTAATTGCCGGAGTACTTATCACCTTCGCATCTGATTACAGCACCCGCATGAAAGCCACCAGGTTCTTCTTCTCCTCGCCGGTCAGTTTGAGACCAAGCACCAGGTTGAAAAATTCGACGGTGTCTTCCAAGGTCAGGCAGCGGCCGTCGTGCATATATGGAGGACTTTCCTTGATGCCACGCAGGGTAAAAGTCTTCATGGGGCCGTCACCCGGCTCCTGGGTAAAGCGCTCCATTTTCAGGTCGTGCATCTGCTGATCCATATAGAACGGCGGCACATGGCAGTTGCCGCATTTCCCCTTCTCGAAGAAGATCTTCTCGCCTGCAAGCTCGGCCTGGGAGGCCTTGGCCGGGTCGAGACGCCCCGAAACGTCAAGTTTCGGCGCCGGCGGAACATCGAACATGTTCTGCATCTGGGCCATGTGGGATACCTGGACGCGGCTCAGTATGTTCATCCCTTTCTTCGCAGCATGAATCTCATCACCGTTGAAGTAGGCAGTGCGCTGTTCAAATTCCGTAAAATCCTCCACGGAGCGGAGGCTGCGCTTGGATGAGTGTATTTGCTGGTTGAACATGCCGCGCAGGCTGGTCGTATCCAGGCGAAACCTGCGTTCCTGGGGCCTGATATCGGGATTGAGATGGAATTGGGCAGTAGTATGTCCGTTGACGTGACAGTCCAGACAAGCAATCCCCAGGCTGGCTTCCTCAGACTTGCGGTCGTCTGTAGGGTTGAATTCCTCCTGGGGGAAAGGTGTTACCAGCATCCTCAGGCCGTCCAGCTGCACCGGCGTCAGCAAGTCCTTGAACAGCCGGTAATAGTTGTTGATGGACACCACCTCGCCACGGGAAACATCCCCCAGCTCCGGCCGGTTCTGCAGAAAGATTGCCGGAGGAAATTCAGGCAGAAAGGCATCGGGAAGATCGAAATCAACATCAAAGCGCTGCAGCCGGGGAAACATGTCGATCTGCATCTTGGGGAACACCTGCCCGCCGGTGACCTGCTTGGGATGGGGAAGCGGCGGATAGGGGAATGCTTTCTTGGCGCGGATATCCTCGGCATTCATGGCGGCAAGACTATCCCAGGTGGCACCGTCAGCCAGCCGAGCCGTCGGACCGACTGCAATCGGCTTGCCCCTGGTCATCTTTACATCGGAGGACAGATTCGGCTTCAGGTTGTAGCGTTTTTCCAGGAGCTCCTTCTGTTTTTCCATGATCTTGGGCTTTTCCGCCACATCCGTTTTATAGATCTCATCAAAAGTCATCATCGGTTTTTTTGAATTGAGCGGGTCACGGTAGAAATCAAAGCCTTCCATTTTCCCCTCATCCGGCTGTTCCTTGAAGGCTGCCGAAGAGGATTCAGCCTTTGTCGCGGCAAAAATATCCTTCAAGTCATGCTCGTTCTTCTTCTGCTCAGGTCGAGTTATGGACACCTTCCCGGGGGTCTGTGCTTCCTGAACCGCATCGGACGACACCTGTTTCGTGGTCTGGGTCCAGGATTCGGAGGAAATCAGGATCAAACCGGTGACGGCAAGCAATGAAAATACAGCTGTACCCTTTTTCGTTTTCATCCAGCGCTCCTTTCATCTTTAATTTAATATTATTAATAATAATGACATGGGGGCAGGCAAAGTCAATAAAAGAGCCTTGCACAGGGAACCGTGAGTTGTGTGAAAAAGAGAATATCAGTTTGTCTCCTGAAACTGGCAAGAGTTCCCGCCTGTGTTACCATTATTCCAGAAATGAAGTACACCAATCCAGGAGGATAGCCATGGAAGATACATCACAGGCGGCGGACGCCGCTGGGAAGACGATTGGTGAATTCGTTGCAGAGGATTATCGGATGGCTCGCGTGTTCGAGAAGTACGGCATCGACTTCTGCTGCGGTGGCAGTGTTACGCTCGCCACGGCCTGCCGTGAGAAGGGACTCGACCCGGCGCCGCTTCTGCAGGAGATCGCGGCGGCCAAGGTCGAGCCGCCGGATAGAAGCCGGAATTACGCATCATGGGACCTGCCATTTCTCGCCGATTACATCGTCAACACCCACCACGGCTACATCAGGGACGAAGCAGGCGGCATAGCGGCCTATGCCCGCAAGATAGCCGAGGTTCACGGAGCCAGACATCCGGAGGTAATTGAAATCGCAGACATTTTTTTCCGCATTGCCGAAGATCTCATGGCTCACCTGCGGGAAGAGGAAGAGGTACTGTTTCCCGCAGTAAAGCGGATCGAAGAGGCAAAAAAGGAAGGGAGAGAACCGGCACCAGAAGACCGCGCATTGATAAAACAGACCCTGGACCGACTGAGCCAGGACCACGTGGAGGTGGGGGATGCTATCCATAAAATCCGGCATCTGGCCCAGGATTATGCCATTCCCGATGATGTCTGCAATACCTTCACACTGACCTACAAGAAGCTGAAGGAATTCGAGGATGACCTGCACACCCATGTCCACCTGGAAAACAACATCCTCTTCCCGAAGGTGAGAATATCCTGAGGAAGAGAGCTGAAGCTGCGGAAGCACGATCCGCACGAACAAGAAAGGAGAGCAATCCATGGAGGACATCAAACACATTCTTCTCATCATCCGCATGATCGAGAGCAGCGGGGACATCCTGCACGAAGCCATCAATCTGGCCAAACGGTTCGGCGCCTCCCTGAGCGTACTGCGTCCCATCCCCACTGCTGTGGATCTTGGCGCGGCCGTCAATGCTCCGAGCCTGTTTATTAAAGGGGAGGAGTACAAGAATTACCTGTCCCGGCGGGAACAGTACAAAGAGGAACTGGATCAGGCGATCAGCCGGGTAGCCAGGGTAGGATTCCCCGTCAAGGAATATCTGACCGGCAATGATGCCGTCAAGGAAGCGGTGCGGCTGGTCAAGGAGGAGCAGATTGACCTGATCCTGCTGCCGACCCACGAGGAAGGGCGTATCGAGCATATGCTTTTCGGCGGTGAGAACGATGCGCTGATTCGGAAACTCCCCTGCTCCATACTGCTGACCAAGCATGAGCCGACGCCGGTGAAGTGGGAGGAACCGGAATAGGGTAACTCAAATCCTGACAGCTTGCCCGGTGCACGTATCGAAAACCCAGCATTGGGGGGAGTTGACAGTATCGATACAGGCCCAGTGGTCGGTAACATGGGGCATTTTCCGTTCCGTATGGCCGAATACCTGCCTGCCCACCATTCTGCTGGGCTCTGTCCCCTCGCGGAAAGGATCAAACCAGAAGATGCCGCCAAAGGGATCGGTGCCTCCACGCGCCGCAGCCACATAAAAAAGCGGGCCCCCGCGGGCGGCCAGTTGCCGGGGAAACTCCCCGTTGAGAAAAGCCGCTGCCTCATCCGCCGTCATATCCCTTCCCATGAGCGCAGGATGGACACCGGCATGGGTACAGAGCCAACCGTCGACGGCACAGGCGGCCTGGATGCGACCGGTCTCCAGGGCCTTGGCGAAAATATCACGGTAGATCGGAGCCATGCCCAGCTGGAAGCCGTTGCAGCGCCACAGGGGGTACGGCAGATAGTGGAGGTCGTGATTGCCCCACAACAGCAGGGACTGCGACTCGATCAGAAGCTGCAGGCATTGCAGTTGCCGCTCCCCCGGTTCGGTGAAGGAATCCACATAGTCGCCGAGACAAATATGGATCTCCTCCCTTTTATGGGCGAAAAAGGCTTTTGCCTTGGTAATGTTGCCGTGGAGATCGCCGATAATGATTGCCACCCTGCCTCCAGTCCCTTCCTGTTCCGGACTGCCGTAGCCTCAGGAAGAAGTGACTACTCCTGCGACTGCACCATGCCCGCCAACGCATGCCGTATCCGTTGCGCCGTTTCCTCCGGCTCGCCTGCTCCGTATTTCTGTCTGGGCCAGAAAAAGCCCTTCAAGCCATCCTTCTTCCGCCGGGGTACGATGTGGATATGCAGATGGGGCACGCTCTGGCTCACCCGGTTATTCATGGCGACAAAGCTGCCGTCGCTGTCGCAGCCAAGCTCCACCGCCCGTGTCAACAGCCGGAGGTTGGAAAAAAGCGGGGCGACCAGTTCCTGGGGCAGGTCGGTGAGGGTCTCCACGTGCAGCCGGGGAACAAGCAGGGTATGCCCCGGGAAAAGGGGACGATAATCGAGGAAAGCCCAGGAGATAGCATCCTGAAAAACAGTCGGTACCCCCAAGGCACCGGTAATTATTTGACAGAAGGAACAATCGGCTGTCATCGGTCCCGATCCTCGCCCCGTGAATTCCCCGTCAGCGCCTGGGGAAATCCATTGGCTCCGATTCTTTGTCGCCACTACGCTACCTCCATCGCCTGTCTTAGGGAAAGTGTATCCTTTCCGGACCCGATGACAATAAATTGAGCGCAGGTTTTCGGCATACGAACTCTGTGTTATTATTAAACAGGGCCCATCTTTAACAAATGGAGGAAACCGATGGTTTTTCCCCCAGCCAGAGCGGAAATGATCCTTGCAGATATGCTGGCCGACGACCAACTGGCAGTCTACGGCCAGCTCCTGGAAGCGGCAGGGAAGAGCGGATTGCGGCTGGCTATCGGGGGTGGCCTGGCCCTTTCAGCCTATTCGGGCTATGTGCGCAACACCAAGGATATGGACCTGTATGTGGTGGAACCCGACCAGAAAAAACTGATGAAGATCATGGCCGACCAGGGTTTTGCCGAATACAACGCCGTGGGCTACGATCCCACCTGGAGCTTCCGTGGCACCCGGCGTGGCTTTATTGTCGACCTGTTATGGCGGATGCTGAACGGCCGGGGCTCAGTGGACGAGGTATGGGCAACAAAGGGATGGGAGCTGACCGTGCGGGAAGTGAAACTGCGCCTGATTCCACCGGAAGAGCTTGTCTGGTCGAAGCTCTATATCCTGCGCCGGGAAAGGGCAGACTGGCCAGACATCCTCAATATCATCTTCGCCCAGGGACCGGAAATGGACTGGGAGCGGCTCTTGGCAAGGGTCGGTGATGATTGGCCAGTCCTGACTTCGCTGATGAGCCTTTTTTGCTGGATGTGCCCCGGCAGGGCGGCTGCCTTTCCACGCTTCATCTGGGAAAGAATGGGCATGGAACTGAGACCGCCGGCAGAAGACGGGGTTTTGATCGACAGGACAAGAACCACCCTTTTCAAGGCAGATGACTGGTTTACCGCGGAGGTGTCATGATGCGGATAGGTGCCATGAATCACCCGCAACACCGGGTTGAAGACGAAATTCTCTGGATGGCGGAGATGGGGCTCGATTTCATCGACCTGACCCTGGAGCCTCCTGCCGCCGGTCATTGGCAGGTAGATGTGGATTCAATGCGGGAGCTGTTACAGGAGACGGGGCTGGGAGTCATCGGCCATACCGCCTATTATCTTCCTTTGGGACATCCCTTCGAAGAGGTTCGTGAAGGGGCGGTCGAGGCCTTTTCCAGCACGCTGCAAATCTTGGCCCGTCTGGGAGCATGCTGCATGAATATCCATCCCGATTTCAAGGCCCCCATGCATGATGCGGCTTTTTCAGTGGAGCAGAACCTGAAGAGCATCCGCGAGCTGCTCCCCCTGGCCCGCCGCCTGGACATGGAGCTGATGATCGAAAACCTTCCCGGCAACGTCAATGACGTGCCCCAACTGGGCCATTTCCTGGAGGCGATCCCGGAGCTCGGCCTGCATCTGGACATCGGCCACACCAACCTGCAGGTGCGGCACAACACGACGTCCTCCATCATGGAGCACTATGGCCACCGGGTGCGGCACGTACACCTGCACGATAATCGCGGCACCGACGATCTGCACCTGCCCCTGGGGGCAGGAACCCTCGACCTGGAAAGCTGCATCAGGAGCCTCAAGGCGGCCGGTTATGACGGTACCATCACGCTGGAGGTCTTTACCCCGGACCGGGAACTGCTCCGGTTCAGCGCCGACAAACTGCGGCGGGTATGGAACGAGGTAGCTTAAAATTGATAGTGCCGCAGTCCGGAGTGTGACTCTATGGCAACAGTGTGGCTTCACTTCAGGGGGGAGTTTGACCGTAGGCAGCAGGAGCAGATCGTTACCGGCTTTGCTGCCGCTGGTGTTGCTACGGTCCCCTTTAAAGATGCCGCCGATGGTGCCGGTATCGTCTTTTTCGATGGGCAGTGCCGTGACATCTGCGATTTTATTCGCGCGACAAGCCACCGGGGACGTGAAAGAGTCATTGCCATATCTGCCGTCCAACCACAGAACAGCTGGCAGCTCCTTAAAGCGGGGGCCTCGGATGTGCTGACCTGGGATGATCAAGGTAACAACATTGAAGAAGTGGCTGATCGATTTGCCAGATGGCAGGAGGTGGATGATCTCCTGGAATCGTCGCTGATTACCGATAATCTCGTGGGTAAAAGCCACATCTGGAAGAATACTCTGCGGCAAGTCATCGAAGTGGCACGGTTTACCGACGCATCGGTACTGGTAACCGGTGAGTCGGGAACAGGAAAGGAACTGGTTGCCCGGCTGGTGCATACCCTGGATAGCCGTGAACGGAAACGGGACCTGATTGTGGTCGACGCCACAACCATCGTTGAAGGGCTTTGCGGCAGCGAGTTTTTCGGCCATGAACGGGGTGCTTTTACCGGTGCATCATCTGCCCGCGACGGAGCCTTCGCCCTTGCCGACGGGGGCACACTATTTTTGGATGAGATTGGTGAGCTCCCGCTGGAACTCCAGGCGCAACTTCTGCGGGTGGTGCAGGAACGATGTTACAAAAGGGTCGGGGGAAACAGCTGGCAGAAAACCCGGTTCCGTCTGGTCTGCGCCACCAACCGCAACCTGCTGGAGGAAGTGAAAAAAGGGCGTTTCCGCCACGACCTCTACTACCGCATTGCCGGTTGGGAATGTCGGCTGCCTCCCCTGCGGGAACGAATCGAAGACATCATTCCCCTGGCCCGTCACTTCATTGCACTCTTCGACAGGAATGTGAAGCCGCCGCAACTGGACAGGGGAGTTGAAGAGTACCTGGTAGGACGCCAATATCCGGGGAATGTGCGGGACCTCAAGCTCCTCATCAACCGGATCATGTACCGGCATGTGGGCAAGGGAGCCATCACCATCGGCCACATACCGGAAGATGAGCGTCCTCCCCTCGGCACTGGAACCTCTGACTGGTGTGATGAATCATTCGAGCGAGCCATCCATAATGCTTTTCTCTTCGGGGTCGGTCTGAAAGAGATCGGTCGGGTCGCCGAAGACACGGCCGTCAACATAGCAGTCACCACAGAGGAAGGTAACCTGCAGCGTGCAGCGAAGAGGCTGGGAGTTACCGACAGGGCATTGCAGCTGCGGCGGGCGGCACGGCACAATGAGCTGTTGCAGGTAGGACAGGATAGAACCCTGCCCACCATGCCATTCTGTCAGTGATTGACCCGGGAGATGAGGCGGCAAAGATTCCCCTCCGAGATGAGCCGTTCATTTTCCGGCGGCAGCCCCAGGAGACGCACCTTAGCCAGTTCAAGGCCGGGATGCAGCCATGGGCCATCACTGCCAAATAGTATCTTTTCCGCTCCCCCCCGTCTGACAGCCTCCTGCAGCAGGTCGAACCGCCGGACGCCGGAGGTGTCAGCATAGATATTGGCATGGCGTGCCAGGTGATCAATGAGTGCCAGTTGGGCCCGCCAGTCGTCACCAAAGCTTCCCAGATGGGGGATAATGAAATCCACATCGGCATATTCCGTGGCAAGCAGTTCCACCACCGAGACCTCACCCATCAGGTCGTACAGCACCGGCACTCGGTAGAACCTGGCTCCTTCGCATATTTCACGGGTGATGCGACCGTCATGGCGGTGGATCTTGATGCCCCGAAACCCGAATTCTTCAATGGCTTCCTGCAGCATCCCACGGACACGACCACGATCATTCACAGGGTGCAGACAGGCAAAACCGAAAAAACGGTCGGGGTTGCGGCGGACAGTGGCAGCAACAGCGCGATTTGCAGCCATGTAATCGGAGTGAAAAACGGAAAAAAGTACCGTCTTGCCGATTCCGGCCCTGGCGGCACGTCCCATATATTTTTCCAAGGGGGCCGCCGTGTCCCACGGCCCGGTCAGCCCGTCTCCCTTACCGGTATGGCAGTGGCAATCGATGATCATGGCAATACCCTCATAGGCCCCAGCTCCTTCATCAGGTAAACGGAGGTGGCGATCCCGCGGAGATCCTCTACTCTCGCGGCATGTTCGTTCGCTCCAGCGGTGAGTCACCTGTCTCCCGATCCGCAGAAGATGGTGCCACTGACCGTCTCAGCGCTGCCGTTGCCATAGATTATCCTGATTGCCCCATTACCTTCCATTCTCAGGCACTCCCGCGCCCGATTACCTTCCGGTTCCCCACTTTTCTTGATGAAATGCAGTTCCAGGGCGCGGAGCAACCCCTGGGATGCCGGTATGGGGCGCCAGGGTTCTTTTGATCCGCGGGTGTGTACCTTGATCGCCGGCTTTGACGGCACTTTGATACGTTTAATCTGATACCACGCCACTTCAATGGGGCGCAGCAAAGTTGCAGAAACACCAGCTTTTATGTTGAAGTCATGAAAGGTTTTCAGCCTGTTCTTGAATCGGGCATTGATGTTTTCTGCTTTCCCCACGTACCACAGTTTCCCATGGCTATAAATGAAATAGATCCCTGCATCCGTCGGCAAGCCATCCTGCCATCTCGGGTAGGGCAGTCTCTTCAGGGGCGCCAGCGCCACTTCATAGGAGGAAGAAATGATTATCTCCCTCTCGGGCTGGAATTCATGTCCCAACGGCAAGATTTCACCCTGCCATTCCCAGTCATGCTTCTGCTCACCCGGCAACTGAAAGCCGCTCGTCATACCCATTTCGCTCCTCCTCTCGCCGCCTATCTGCAATCTGCTGCTGCTCTCCGTAATGCTGCAACGGCCCGATCCACCATCAATGGATCGTGAAAGGCTGAAATAATTAAGGTCACACGCCCCCGCCCACCCCGGCCGGCCTGCTGCAATACGGTTCTAACCCCCGCCCGCAGGAGCTTTGCATGGAGCGCAATTCCGTCGATGGCGGCTGTTTCTTCAAGGGTCTGCATGGGAAATATCCCTGACGTCGTAGCTAATCCGGCCCGATCAACCCCTCTACTGAACCTCTCCACCAACATCGCCAGCCTGAGGCGCAGCTCGTCTCCCCGTTGCCGGTTTACCGCAAGAGCTCGCCGGGCCACATGGACAACAGCAATGGAGGGGGGACTGCAATGGACCCGCGTGCCGCTCATTTTCTCAAATTGCCGAATCATAAGGCTGCTGCCGCTCAGGACCGCCAGCGGCACACCGAATCCTTTGGCAAGAGAGGCAATGACCATGATGTCATCTCCGTGAATGCCGGACCAGCGAAGGACCCCACCCCCGTCCCTGCCGTAAGGGAAAGCCGGACCGGGGGAGTGGCCGAAAATGCCAAGGGCCTGAGTATCGTCGATCACCAGCACGCCTCCATATTCCCTGGCACAGGCAAGATACTCCTCTAGCGGTGCAACACTGCCGCAGGCCGGACAGAAACCATCGGCAACGACGACCGGCCGTGTCCCCCTTTCACAACCGTCCATGAGCTGGCGTAGGGCTATGGGGTTGTGGTGGGAGAAGAACCGCACGACTGCCCCCTTTCCCGCCGCCCGCTCTACCCCCCAACGCGCAATGGGGTATATTCCAGCATCGCAGTAAATGGCATTCCGCCGATCCCCGAGCAGACCGAACAGGTCCCAGAAGAGGTGGAGGGTGGAAGGGGCCAGGACACCTCGCTCGCACCCCTGCAGCCGGGCCAGGGCATGGGCCACTGCTTTAAATCCCTCCGGTTCGGCAAGGGCTGCAGGTCCGCCCAAAGTAAACGTCGTCCAGGGTTCGAGGGCATGAAATGGGTGCCGGAGCCCGAGGTACTGGGAAGAGGTGAAATCCAGCATGGCGGCACGCTAAAAGCGACCAGCAAATTTCTGGTCCTCCTGTCGCTTCAGGTAGACCCACGGTGGTGTCGCATCAACCGGTTCGGTGGTCAGGTCAACTCCCGTCACCGCCCGATAGGCATGGATATAACTCTGAATCTCCGGCTTCCAGTAGCGGGCCCAATTCTTGGCCTGCTGCTCGATATTGGTGTTGATCCAGTCGCCATAGCGGATAGAGAGGAGGACCTGCTCACCAAAGGTTGACAGATCGTGGAAATGGGTGATCGTGACATCATTCCATCCCTGAAGTTTCTTCATCACATCAACAGGCCCCATCCAGGGCTCGTTGTAGGGCACCATCATCCGTCCCCGCAGGAATTGCTGTGTCTCCGACCGTGCCAGCAGCCATTTTTCGATAAGCATCTCCACCCTCGCCGTCCATGGCAGATCGCCAAACTGGTTGTGAGCCCCTTCGGCCAGAAGGAGGTGAACCTCACGGATAGCCTTCAACAGCGGGAATGCATCGGCTATCACCGTGGTATCGGCATCTTCCCGATAGAATATGGAGGTGCGGTAGAGCAGGTTGTGGAATGCCTCCAGGAACTTTGAACGGCTGTCTGCGGTCCGGAGCTTGGGCACTGCCTTGCCGTAAATGGTGAGCCCGTAGTGATGATCGTACTCGTAGGCCCTCCGTGCAACCGTCAGCCGGTTGTGCTCGTTCTGGATGTAGCCCCAGAGCAGATTGTTCAGCGGTCTGAGCGGATCTATTTCAAGCTCGGCAAGGGGGTCGCGGTCGGAAAATCCCCGTTTGTTCTGGAACCGCATGGCAATCGCATTCATGGTCTGTACCAGCATTCCCTCTTCCAGCCAGTACGACCAGATCAACTCCAAAAGGCTCGGACAGGTGGACCTGAATTCCAGGATGCCGCCGCAGTAAGGATTCGTTTTCTCCTCCAGTTTCCAGTCCTCGATCAGGGCATTGAGAATCCGGTCCAGGTAAGGAAGATAGGTGGTATTGCCCAGATAATTTTGCAGCCTTTCCTTGATTTCCTCGAAACTGTCTGCCTCCTCGAAATTGATGGAACGGATGTTTTCCTCATCTTCACCAAAGAGCGGGTCCCCGGTCTTGTCAATAACCACGCCGCATTCCATTATGAGGAAGATTTCGGTGGCAAACCGCAATACGTTATAGGAATCGATGGAATTAATGCTGAGGCGTGCATCGAAGTTTCTCACATCCTTAAGCTGATCGCTCTTCCCTCTGAAATACCGTTTCTGTTCATTTCCCCCGTCGTCACAGAAGACCCTGCCTATGAAATTTCGATACCGCTCGAAATTGACGGCCGTCGTCCTGTTGCGGATGGCTACCCAGAGTGCCTGGTCATCGGTGGGTAATGCTTCCGGACGGGTCAGCGTAACTTCCTTTGGCTCTGCCAGTGCTTTACGAAGCAGATCAGCAGCATCACCGGTGATTTTTATCCCCTCTTCAAGAATCCGATCACCCTTCTTTGGATCAGGCTTTTTCGGCGTTATCTTTACGTCGGCATTGATCTCGTCTTTTTTCATGACATCCTCCTGTTATCTTACTTGGGGCCTATGCGCGGATAGTGATGCAGACATCTCCTTTTCCTTCAGACAGTCAACGGTTGATGGGCACGCGACATTCCTGCACATACTGCCGTTGTGTCCAGGGTTATTTTCAGCGCCCAGTACCTGAGCATATCAGCCAAAACCCGGCTTTCCTCTTCAGCGGTTATCAGTCCATTCATTTTCGCCTGGCCGATGACGGCAAATACAAGGGTGGGAGAAGCGGTCTTTATCAGCTGCGGCATTTCTTTCCACGATTTATATATAGCCCCGAGGCGCGCCGGTTGCAGATCAGTGTTCGAGAGTGCATCTTGCAGGGTCTTCCCGCGCAAGGCCTTCGGGCGGTAGTGCACCAGCCACTTGACAAATTCCGGCATCGTCTTTTGCAAAAGGGCAAACAGCCGCAGTCTTCCGGCCTCCAATCCCTCACAGGGATAGAATGCCTCCCAGTTTTTCGCCAGTGCCTGCCACTGGGAATGAGGGTACAGTTCCTGCCCCATGGCACAGGAAAGCATAACCCTGATCCAAGGTGCCGGATGGGGATCTTCGAAATCGACACGAAACATGAATGGTTTCGGCAACCCCACCACCGTCATCAGGCCAACGGTGGCAGAGACTCCCAGTCTGGCCACTGCCCACAGATCAGCCACAATCTCCGAAGTCCACCGGTCCCAACAGCGCCAGGCAATCTGGTCATTTCCGGCGTTACGCTTCCTCTTTTGCAGTTCAATGCGCAAGGAAGTCACCAGATCCAGCAGTGCCGCCCCCTGATGCCCCACTTCATGCACCAGCGATGATGCAATCCCACCGCCGATCATCCGCTCCCGGGGAATCTGGATGACAGCAACCGGGTTGTCATCGCCGCCGGGAAGCCTCGTCCTCGCCCGTCGAATAGCCGCTCCAGGACTTCTCTCGAGAAAACAGATGACAGGTGGAGCTTGGTAGTACTTTCCCGGAAGAGTAAGGGCATCAGCGGCGAACACATCGAGCCCTGAAAGCCAGATCCCGGTGTCGTGCTCGCTGCGCTGGTTGAAGACAATGGCAAAGATGTCCAGCTGGGCGAGAATGGCAATGAACCTTAATCGCAAAAACGAGAAACGCCGTTGGGCCAGAGAAGGAGATGCCGCGCGTCCTTCCGGGCTCTCCAACCACTTGAGATACCCCGTCATCATGGCGCGCATTTTGAGCCTTTTTCCGGACAGGTGACGCTCTATGGCAACCTGTGCCGGAAGGGGAACCGCAGCGGCAAGAACCATCGGCATGCGCAGCGCGAATGGCTCCATTCTATCAATGCGGGTGATCAGGCTTTGCGCCTCACCTTTGAGTATTTGCAGCGCCGCATTATCCATGGCCGGGTTCATGCTCCAAGTATTATGATATTCCGCCCGCGACGAACCCAGCGTCCGCTGTTCCTTTCCCCCATATCCTGCTGTTGAAAACCGTCGGTTCCCATATCCCCTCCGCTGCTCCACGGTTCAGCATTTCCGTTTTGCTGCTGGAAGCTAATGAGACCTGGTGCATATCTGCGCGCTGCAATCATCACCGCCTGTCGCGCAGCCATATGGGGCGGCATGCGTGACGGAGCATATGCCGCCCGTCGCGCCGCTGCCGTGGCCAGGCGCACATATCGGCGCGCTACCTCGAATTCCTTGTCTTCATTGCTCATTCCTTCCAGTTCCAGGCCGAACATCTTGCCTGCTGCCGACCCCAGGGAAGATCCGATTGCCGTCCCTACACCCGGAGCGACAAAACTGCCAATGGCCCCGCCAACAATGGGGAGTGCTTTTTTGGCAATACCCTTGAGAACACCACCCAGAGCCTTGCCGATCGGACTTTTAATAAAACCCGCTGCCTTCTTCACCAGGCTGCCCAGAAACTGCTCCAGTTCCCGCTCATTGCTGATGGAGAGCAGTTCTGCCGCCAGCTCCATTTCTTGCATCTCGTTCAGGGGGGATTCTCCCTGAAATTCGCCGCTCATCTCAGGCATCTCGCCGAACATCTCGTAGTTCTCACCCTGCTCCTGCATTTCCGTGCCGAATTCCTGCTGTTCCCACATGGATGCCTCCTTTTTCCAAAAGTGATTTAGGTCCTTCAATGGTTGTCACAGGCCCACGAGAATTACCTTGTTGCCGCGGCGGTACCACCTGCCACCTCTGCCGCAACTCTGCCCGACGGTAGCACCTCCGACCAGTCCGGGCAGATATTGCTGGGCCGCTGCCACTGCAGCCCGGTTAACGGCCTGCGGGCTGAACCCTGATGTCTGCAACACTCTTTTGACGGTCGCTCCGCCAAACCTGACAAAATGGCGGGCAACTTCAAATTCCCGGTCTTCCTGGCTCATCCCTTCCAATTCAAGGCCTAGTGCTTTGCCAGCGGAAGAAGCCAGCTTGCCGCCTATGTTTGCACCGGTGGACCCGCCGAAGTACCCGCCAATGGCACTGCCGACAACCGGCAACGCCTTTTTTGCCGCCTGTTTCAGTATCCCCCCCAGAGCCTGACCAGTAGGCGAGGAAATGAAACTTCCCGCCGCACTGCCCGCTTTCCTGATCAGGGAGCCAAGAAAGTTGTTAAGCTCCGACTCATTGTTGACCGAAAGAAGTTCCGCGGCCAGTTCCATTTCCTGCAGTTCAGAAAAGGGACTAGACGTTTCTCCACTTTGGCCGATCTCCTGGCCGATCTCCTGGTCGAACTCGAAACCTGTTTCCCCCATCTCAGTCTCGCCTGAACCAAATTCGTTCCATGTCCTGTCAATATCGTGCATTGGTACCTCCTGTGCGCAAGCTTGATTGAAAAGACGACACCATAACTACGGCAAGGGATGTGCCAGTCATAAGCTATTGAATTCACAATGGCATATGCGAAATGGATTTCGGAAAAGGGTACAAAGAAGAATTTTCAGCGAAATGTCTTTCGGGGGAGGAATAAAAAAAAGCCCGCAGCAGGTGCGGGCTCAGATTGCTGACAAAAGTCACAGAATGTAGGGCTGCTCAAAAAACTCCAGGTACAAGTCTCACGAAACCTGAGGATGAGGTCTACTTAAGAGTATGCCGTTGACCAGACGCTCGCCATCGGGTACCATTACTACCTTTGCAATCGCCTTCCCCCACAGAACACGTACTCTTACAACAACACAATCACAGGAGGTAGTATCGATGATTCCCGAAAAGCTGCTGGAGATACTGAAACAGGACGGCGTAGTTGCCATCGCTACTTTAGGCCAGGATGGGCCGCATATGGTCAATACCTGGAACAGTTACATCCGGATCTCCGCCGATGGCCGCCTGTTGATCCCCGCCGGTTACATGCATAAAACCGAGAAGAACATAGCCTATAATCCCGAGGTTCTCATTACCCTGGGGAGCAGCAAAGTGCAAGGCCTGCATGGCCCGGGCGCCGGTTTTCTCATCAAGGGCAAGGCAGCCTTCATCACTTCCGGCCCCGATTTCGATCTGCTCAAGTCGAAATTCGATTGGTTGCGCGCCACCCTGGCGGTAACTCCTGATTCTGTAACTCAAACGTGGTAGTTCTATAGAGAGAAAGGGGGCAGGCAAGCCTTTTTTGGATCTCATTTTTGCTCTCGCGGTTGAAATTTCACTTGCCAGCCCGAAAACCCAAATATATACTTAAGGTATATATTAACCTGGAGGCCGATCATGAAAACAGCAAAAATATTTCAAAATGGACAAAGCCAGGCAGTCAGGCTCCCTAAGGAATTTCGCTTCGATGACAGCGAGGTATTCATAAAGAAATGCGGCAACATCGTCCAATTGATCCCCCGGAGCGATTCGTGGGATTCTTTATTCGGCAGTCTCAAAAAATTCTCAAGCGACTTCATGTCTGAACGCATACAACCTGAACAGGACAAGCGGGAAAATTTCTGATGAAACTGCTGCTCGACACCAATATCTGTATTTATATCATCAAGCAACAGCCGGACACCGTGTTGAAGCATTTTCTGGAGTACGAGATCGGTGACATTGGCATTTCCTCCATAACCCTCTCCGAACTGCGCTACGGGGTCGCAAAAAGCGCTCACCGAGAAAAAAACGCCAAAGCTCTCGACGAGTTCATCATCCCCCTGGAGGTGGTCGCTTATGATGAAGCGGCTGCCCACGTTTATGGAGATATCAGATCGACTCTTGAAAAAGCCGGCTCCCCCATTGGTTCCATGGATATGCTCATTGCCGCTCACGCCGTATCATTGGGAATCCCTCTGGTTACAAATAACACCCGCGAGTTTTTGCGCGTCCCCTCCATCAACCTTCTTGATTGGACAGTTTGAATTTCCTTCAGTCAACGTTCAGCAAGGCTTGCCCACGCCTTACCATTCATAACTGCCCATCCTGATCACGAACTTCATAGCCCAGAAATTTGGCAAGATCAGTTGCAAAGTCATCCCGTTTTTTCTTATTTTTGGCGATGCAGAAGCCAAAGCCCTTCAATCCCTGAATCTCCACATGATAGAAGTAGCAACCACCCCCGGATTCGCCTCCGGAACTCCATCGCTTATAGGCCTGCAACACGCCATTCTTTGGGAGCTGGACGGGCATATCACGCTGGATGTGGAGCAGGCTGCAGGATTTGATCGCCACGCCGTGGGAGGGGATGAAGGTCTTTTTCTGTCTGGTCAGACCGAACAGAAGACTGAGAATTGCAAGGGGCGGGCAAAAGACCAGTGAAAGAAGGATATATATCCCCTGGTGGCGTACCCCGTAGAAGAGCAGAACCAGACAGGGAATGCCGAAGAGGAGGCCAAGGAATACTCTCGGTGCGCCAATCCGGGAAGTTACCGATAACTGCGATAGATTGTCCCTGTTAATCACACTCAGGCTCAGGTCCAAATTCGTATTGAAAAGAAGGTCTTCAAAATGTTTGTTCATAATTTCTCAATGGGAGAAAGATGTGGCCTGGGGATACTTTTGTGAGCTCAACAGTTCGGCCGGTACCCGGAGATTCTGCTGTGTAGTAATGCGGAAAAACAGCAGCACCCGATTGTTGAACATTTTAACCAGCCACCTTGCACAGGTAATGATAGAAAGGAGCTAACATTTCAAATCCGTACTGCAATTCCTTGATCAGTTTTTTGTCAATGAAGTTCCCATCTATTTGATGATTGCTGACAAGGTACACACTTTTGCGATTGTACCAGGCCTGTAATTCCATCGAGATGTCTGCTTTCAATGGTCGCTTGTACTGCTCGCCTTCAATCGTGAAGATTTTGTTGTTTGAGTAGAACGAAATCGCCGTAAGAAATTTCTTCGGATTCATATCGACAGCAGTACGGAAATTATCCATGGTCTGGCGGCTGGCGCTGTAGAATCCCATACCGTACCGATACGAGTCTGGTGATATCTCAAAGAAGAACGCCGGGTAATCCTTCCATTCCTGCCGCAATCGCTTGAATGTAATCCAGTGGCTGGTCTTATATGGGGACTTATCCCTGGAAAATCGCGTGTCCCGGTAGATGCGGGAGATGGTTCTGTTTATTGCCGGGGTCACTTCCAAATCGGGGTCAATGCTTAACATCAATGGTCCAAGCCCGGCAGCCAGAGCCTGCAACGGTTTCAGAAGATCATTCTGATAATCCGGTTTATGCAGGTCAAACCACGCCTTGCTGTTGTTTTCACGCAGTGTTCTGAGAAACTGAATTGCTGAAGGGGGAAAACCAGTAAATTTTTCACTCATATATGGCACTTGCAATGCCTTTCATTTAATTTGTTTTTGTTCAACGGTTCGGGCCTTGACGCGCCGGGGCGCTTCTCAGCCTCGGTCGGCGTCTAAGGCACTGGTTGGGCATTCTGCTTACCTTTTCTCGAATCGCGACGATCGGAACCAAGTATAATTTGCTACATATATCAGCAAAGATGCGGGCTTTTTCTTACAAGAATTTATCCTGGCATCGGCATCAGGCAAACATCCGCCGCTGGAACCAGAAGGCCACATTGACCAGGGCGATCATCACCGGCACTTCCACCAGCGGGCCGATGACGGCGGCAAAGGCGGTGCCGGAATTGATACCGAAGACCGCCACGGCCACGGCGATGGCCAGTTCGAAGTTGTTACTGGCGGCGGTAAAGGCCAGAGTTGTCGTTTTGCTGTAATCGGCGCCCATCCTTTTGCCCATCCAGAAAGAAACCAGGAACATCACCACGAAGTAGATAAGGAGCGGCACGGCGATGCGCAGGACATCGGTGGGGATTTCCACGATCAGCTTTCCCTTGAGGCTGAACATGACGACGATGGTGAAGAGCAGCGCAATCAGGGTAATAGGGCTGATCTTTGGCACGAACTCACGGTGGTAGCGCTCCTTACCCATCACCTTGACGCCGATCAGCCTGGTCAGGGCGCCGGCGATACAGGGAATACCCAGGTAGATAAAGACACTCTCGGCAATCTGGCGGATGCTCACCTGGACCACACTGCCGGAGAGACCGATCATCGGCGGCAGGATGGTAATGAAAAACCAGGCATAGACGCTGTAGAAGAGCACCTGGAAGATGCTGTTGAAGGCGACCAGGCCGGCGGCATACTCGGTGTTGCCTTTGGCCAGCTCGTTCCAGACGATGACCATGGCAATGCATCTGGCCAGGCCGATCATGATCAGGCCTACCATGTACTCGGGCTTGTCAGGCAGGAAAACAACCGCCAGCACGAACATGAGCACCGGCCCGATCAGCCAGTTCTGCACCAGGGAAAGTCCGAGCACCTTCTTGTTGCGAAACACCTCGGGCATCTCTTCATACTTCACCTTGGCAAAGGGTGGATACATCATCAGGATCAGGCCGACGGCAATGGGAAGATTGGTGGTCCCCACCTGGAAACCGTTGATGAACGATTCCACCCCGGGCACCAGGTAACCGATCCCCACCCCGGCGATCATGGCGGCAAAAATCCATACCGTCAGCCAGCGGTCAAGGAATGAGAGTTTCTTCGACACATGTTCAGTCATCTTCTGCTCCTCCGTAAAATGTCATTCAAAAACAAGACGCTATATCCGTTGTTATGGATTTATCAGGCGCAGCAGTTCCCCCGGCTCAGATTTTCCAGGCGATCCAGATCGTCCTTTGCCGTCTGGGATGAGGAGACGAAGTTCACCAGAACCGGAACGAGGAATTGCTGGACAGGGGCCAGGGAGCGGTTGATGGAATAATAAATCCACAGCCCATGACGCCGGTCTGTCAGCCAGCCCGAATTTTTCAAAAGGGATAAATGTCTGGATACCGTGGACTGGGGAAGCTGTAAAACCGCTACAAGATCGCAGACGCATAATTCACTCTCCTTGAGAAGGAGGGCCAGAATGCGGAGGCGGGTTACATCGTCGAGGGATTGAAAAACGACAGCTATCTTTTCCATGGCGAAACTATATCCACGTTTTCGGATATAGTCAAGAAATCAATGCCCATTGGAACACAGCGATCTCACAGCCGGTTCACCGGCTGCTCCAGAAGGACAGGACTTGGTCGGCAATTTGATCCGGAGTGAGGCTGTCGGTATCGATGGTGTAGTGAGCGGTCTTCTGGTAGAGGGGATTTCTCCGCTGGAGGATTTCCGCAACTTCCTCGGTAAAGGTCTTGCCTTCGGTCAGAGCAGGGCGTTCGGTGTCGGTTTCGATGCGGGAGACGATGGTGTCGACCGAGGCTTTGAGCCAGATGATGCGGGCATTTCCCGCCAGAGCATCCACATTTTCACTGCGCTCGATGATCCCGCCGCCGGTGTCGATGACGGCATTGTCCAGAGCGCCCAACTGCCGCGCCACTTCGGATTCCATATCACGAAACCCGGTCCAGCCCAGTTTGGCGACTATCTCGGAAATGGGCATGCCCGCCCTTCTCACCACTTCCTCATCGGAACTGAAAAGCGACATGTGCAGGCGCTCCGCCAGCAGCTTCGAAACAAGACTTTTACCCGTTCCCCGATATCCTATAAGCACCAGATTCATCTTTTCAGTTTCTCCATTTCCTGCCTGGCCTTTATCTCAACGCAAAAAAGGGGCAATGAACGGCAGAATGATGGCCGTCAGCAGTCCGTTCAGGGCCATGGCCAAGGCAGAGAAAGCACCCGCCACCCTTCCCCTCTGAATGGCATGGGCCGTGCCGATGCCGTGTGAAGCCACGCCCAGTGCCATACCGCGGGCCATTTCGTCCTTGATCCTCATTTTATTGAGGACAACGTCACCGATCACCGCCCCGGCAATACCGGTCAATACCACCACCACTGCTGTCAGAGAAGGCAGGCCGCCGATCTTTTCCGAAATACCCATGGCAATGGGGGTGGTAACCGATTTGGGAGCCAGCGTCAGGAGAATGGTCTTCTCCCCTCCCAGGAGCCAGCCGATGCCAACGGCGCTGAAAATGCCAGTAAGAGCGCCGATCAGCAAAGCCAGCGCAATGGGCAGAAAGGCGCTTTTTACGGCATGAACCTCCCGGTAAAGGGGGATCGCCAGGGCAACGGTGGCTGGTCCGAGAAGAAAATGTATGAACTGGGCGCCCCGGAAATAGGTCTGGTAATCGGTCCCGCTGGTCTTGAGCAAAAGGACCAGAAGCACGACCGCAGTCAGTACCGGATTGAGGACAGGAGGTGAGCCGAAACGGCGAAACAGCCAGCCTCCCAACTGGTAAGCGATGAGAGTCAAAGTCAGCCAGAGCAGCGGCGTCGTCGACAGGTAAACCCATAATTCCCTCATATCCCCGTTCATTGGCGGGTCTCCCTGCGGACGTTCTGCCTGCGGTTCAGGTACTGCATGACGAGACCGGTCACGGCAATGGTAACCATGGTCCCGACGATTATGGCGCCTGCGATGGGAGCCCAGGATCTGACCAGCAGGTCCAGATTGGTAATGATTCCGACCCCCGCCGGAACGAAGAGCAGCGACAGGTAACGCAGCAGAAAACCTCCCACCGATTCCAGTTCCTGGGGCATTTTGTTGCGTATCATCAGCCCGCCGAAGAGAATCACCATGCCGAGCACTGGGCCCGGTACAGGCAGCTTGCCCATCCTTGTTATGACCTCGCCGATGAGTTGACAGAGAAGAATAATAGTTAAATTTTCAAGCATAGATATCCTTTACCGCCGGCACATTATCGGGAGGGCATCTTTATACTACATTTTGCCGAAGCCAGAAATTAAAAACATTGTGATGTGGTGACAAGGTCAGTCCAGATGCAAAAGGGGAAATTGTGCCAGTTGCGCCTTGGTGAAAAGGGAAAGTCCTCCCTGGGTCCCCACCGTTTCCAGGGCAATGACCGCATCGGGATCATCGAAGGTAATCTTGCCGCTGGTACCGGCTTCGGCAAGCTGCTGCAGAAGAAATTCATCGAGAAAGCGTTCTTCATCCATGCTGGAGAGCTTCCCCTTGAAACCGCGCCGGTGCATGCGCACATGAAACCTGGAATCTACCAGGCGGGGGATAAAGGAAAGCACCTCATGACGGCAGCGCTGCTCGAACTCTGCCGCTGACTGGAATGTGAACAGCCGCTCCATGGGCATGAATCGGGAAATGCAGGTGGCAATGGCCCGGTTGTCGGCAAACTGCCCATGGAGGGCTGCCAGAACCTGGAAAGGATCGGTAGCTCGCATAAGCAGAATATTGAAAAAATCGGACTTGGCAACGGGGCCGTGTTGTTCGAGAAGCCGCCGTGCCTCGGTAAATCCACCCTCATGAACAGTAACGACCGCATTCCATTCGCGCATGTCGCCTCCCCTTTCCCATTTATCGGGTATCTCCCTGAACCGGCCCATGCATAATGTATGGTCGATATTTTAAGTGTAACACCCCTTTTCCACTCCTGTGCCATTTCAGGAAAAATTGCCGCCCACCTGCCGTCCTACCAGCCCTCCTTTTCCCGTTTCCTGTCCTGAATCGCCTCCGGACACATGTGATACAATTTAAGTTAATGGTCACCCATACAAGAATGATGTCTTTAGGACCATCATCGTATGAAATGTATACTATGTAAGTCAGAGCAGATCCAGGTCTTGCTGATCGTGTCGATCTATATCATTTTCAGCACCCTTTGGATATACACCTCCGATAGGCTGCTGTTCGTGAATATCGACCCGCAGCTCAGGGAAAGTCTCTCCTTCTATAAGGGTGAAGCGTTTGTTTTACTTTCAGCAGCACTTCTTTACCTGCTGATCATCAGGTACTCGAAGCGGCTGAAGGAGGCTTCTCTTGCCGGCGAGGAGAGGTTCCGCCTCATTGCCGATTCCATGCCCAGCTTTGTCTGGACTGCCAAGCCTGACGGCACGGTTGATTATGTGAACAAGATCTTTAAAGAGTTTACCGGGCTGGAAACATACGACGATTCCTCTTGCATCCATCCCGAAGACCGTGCCGCAACGGAAACTATCTGGCGAGAGGCGATGCAGACCGGTAACCAGTACCAGATCGAGCATCGCTTCAGGCGACATGACGGCATCTACCGCTGGTATCTGTGCCGGGCCGTTCCCGTGCACGACCCTGCCGGAAAGATCATCAGGTGGTACGGCACATCAACCGACATTGACGATCTCAAGAGCGCCAAGGAACGGATCAGCAGGATTCTGGACAGCACCTCCGACGGGTTCATCGCCATAGACCGTGACTGGCGTGTCACCGACTTCAACCGCAAAGCGGAGGAGCTTTCCGGGTTGAAGGCGGAACAGCTGATCGGGCAGACTTACTGGGAAATAGTGCCACAAGCGCCTGGTTCAAGGATCGAGAATGCGTATCGGTCGGCCATGGAGGAAAACAGGTCGGTACATTTCGAGGAATACTACCTGTGCTACGGCAAATTACTGGATGTCTATGTTCACCCTTATGTGGACGGCATCGCAGTTTTTTTCCATGATCTGAGCGATCGCGAACGGGTAGCAGAAGCTTTGCGGTCAAGGACAGAGGAACTTGAGTCCCTCCTTAGACATGCTCCTATCGGCTTCGCCTTCTTTGATAACCAGCACCGGTATCTGCGGGTGAACAAGGCCCTCTGCCAGATAAACGGCTTATCCGAGGAGCAGACCCTGGGGAAAACCATTGGGGAGGTTCTCCCGGTCAATGCGCGGATAGTTGACCCCATTCTTGTCCAGGTGTTCGATTCAGGTGAAGCAGTGGAGACGGAAATTTCAGGTGAGACCCCCAAAGAACCAGGTATTACCCGCCATTGGCTTACAGGTTTCTTTCCGGTGTTCGCTTCAACCAAAAAACCTGTAGCTGTAGGGACTTATGTGGTTGAAATAACCGAGCGCAAACGGGCAGAAGAAGCCATGTCCCGCCTTGCCGCTATCGTCCAGGGGGCTGAAGACGCGGTTTTCAGCGAGGACCTGAACGGCATCGTCCAGACATGGAATAAGGGGGCGGAGAAACTCTATGGTTATTCGGCCGACGAAATTATCGGCAAACACATCTCCATTGTAGTCCCGCCGGAACTAGCCGGCGAGCTTGAGGAAATGACGCGCAAAATGAAGCAGGGCATTCAGGACCACTTCGAGACAGTACGTATCACCAAGCAGGGCGAGAGAATCTTTGTTTTTCTCACCATGTCTCCCATTAGAAATGCCACCGGCAGGATCGTGGGAGTCTCAAAGATAGTCCGCGACATCTCCGAAAGGAAAAGAGCGGAGGAAGATCTGAAAGAGACCGTGAAAGCCCTGGAACGGACAAACCGTGAGCTGCAACAGTTTGCCTATGTGGCATCCCACGACCTGCAGGAACCGCTCCGCAACGTGACCAGGTACATGGATCTCTTTGCCCGAAAATATGAGGGACATATTGACGAGAAGGCGGACAAATACATTCGCTTTGCCATGGAGGGAGCCAATCGCATACATGCGCTGGTCAACGACCTGTTGGCCTATTCCGAGCTCGGGGTGGCGGCAGGGGAATTCAAGCCGGTCTCCATGCTGGCCATTGCCGAAGAGGCCATGGACAACCTGCGGCAGTTGATAGAGGAAAGCCACGCAGTCATTGTCCTTGATGCCATGCCTGAAGTCCATGGTAATAAGGGACAACTGGTGCAGCTTCTGCAAAATCTGCTCTGCAATGCCGTGAAATTCGGGAAAAGCCATGTGGCGCCTCTGATCCGCATCTCTGCAGAGCGCCTCGCAGATGCATGGTGTTTCAGCGTCCGTGACAACGGTGTCGGCATAGACCCCCTTTACTTCGACAAGATATTCGTCATCTTTCAACGGCTGCATGCCCGGTCTGAACATCCCGGCACCGGTATCGGGCTCGCCATCTGCCGCAAGATCGTCGAATTGCATGGGGGAAGAATCTGGGTTGAGTCCCGGCTTGACGAAGGATCGACCTTTTATTTCACTATTCCTGCCCGTGGAGGGACCAGATGAAGATCGTGGAAATATTGCTTGTGGAAGACAATGAAGCGGATGCTTTCCTGCTGCAGGAGGTATTTCAGGAGAGTCCTTATCGCAACAAGGTCAATGTGGTAGCCAATGGCCTGGAGGCCATGGAATTTCTCCACAGGAAGGGAAGTTACGAAAACGCCCCACGGCCGGACATTATTCTGCTGGATCTCAACCTGCCGAAAAAAGACGGGCGGGCAGTGCTGGAAGAAGTGAAAGGTGATCCCAACCTGAAAGCCATACCGGTTATTGTGCTGACCACCTCGGAATCGGAAGAAGACGTGAAAAAGAGTTACGATTCCCACGCCAACTGCTACATCACCAAGCCCATGGAGCTGGATCAGACTTACAAGGTAGTCCAGGGGATTCAGGACTTCTGGTTCGGCGTGGTGCGGTTTCCGAAGATAGTGAATGACAATATCCCACGGGAATAAAACCAATACATTCGGGAAAAGCCGTTATAGCGAAGCGCCCCCATTAGCTGCTGCAGAAGCAGGTCCATCTCCATTCCCTCATTTCCCGACGAATGAATCCGGCCCCGGCCTTCGATCAATGTCCGTGCTTATGCGCTGGAGCCGCATGTTTCTTGCCAGCGGCATCATTGTCATGGGCCGTATGCCCTTCGGCAGAATTCTGCAGCCGCTCCAGATAATGGGTATATTCCACATAGGCCGCCACATACTCGCGCCCCTTCTGGACGCTCTCATCCTTATGCTTAGATGCTTCGGCGGCTTTTCCGTAACGCTGGCGGATGCCCTGGCTTACTGCATCGTTGACCATCCCGACAAGTCCGTCGGGAGACCCACCAGCCAGCGCCTTGTCAGCCTCGGCTATAACCGGTTCCACTTCGCCTGCAGGTTTAAGTCCGGTGAAGGGTGCTCCCTCTCCGGCTCGATGGATGCCCACCAGCGATTCGAAAAACCTCTTTTCTTCGGCTTGTTGCTGTTTCTTTCCCTGGGCGGCAAACGCCTTATTGAAGGCGGCTTTTATACTTTTCTCATCCTTTTCCTGCACCCATTTGAGTACCGGCGTGACATCTCCGGCAGCCAATGCTTTGCGCGCATCCTGCACGACCGGGCCATCCATGGTATCGCAGTGGGCAGAGGCAAGGCCATAGCCCCCAAACACCAGTGCTGCCACCATAGTCATGGCTCTAAGGGCCTTTATCAATCCAAACGTTGATCCAGTCATGATCATTCTCCTTTGTATCAATGGTAACTGCTACCATATTCTGAGCTACGATCCGTCCTGCTGTTAATGGAAGGGCTGTTCTTTGCCAGAACGTCTCGCTTTCATGCTGCACAGTGTGCGACGGATGCAGAAGAACCCACCAATCGCCGTCAGACTCCAGATGGCTGCCGTTGCGACTATTTCACTTGCGGTTATCAACAATTATTCCTTTTTGGCTCTGGAACCGTTGGTGGCCATGACCAGCGCCGTGACCTCGGACGGGATCTCCGAATTATCTATTTTTGCCTGCTGCAGAAGCGCCCCCCAGCTCGTAGCAGCCTTTTTCACATCACGGTAAAGCTGCATTGGCGACTGATGGGTTTTTGCAGCGATCAGACCGGATAATACCAGTTCCTGATTCCCGGCACCGGCCTTGCGCAATGCCGCCAATTCCGGTTCGTCATAAAAGCGGAAGCGCAGCAGCAGGTCGTCGACCACCATGCGGGCCAGCCTCTCGTCAGGGGCGTTGGCCTTCAGCGCCTCGTCAACCCTGCTCCCCAATGATTTTTCAGAAATATTCAGTGCTGTCGCCGCCAGCCGCCACGAACCTTTGACTTTGCGCTCCTGCAACAGATTTCCCGGATCAGCCCCCGATCTGGCCCCAAGCCAGTAGGCAATCCACAGGTCATCGGCAGAGGTTCCCTTCTGCTTCTTCATCACGATGGTTTTTTTGTCCACGCCGAATGCTGCAGCAAAAAAAGAGTTCTGGGTCGTGGCCAGGAGATAGGGATCGGCTACCGTCGGGCGTGCCGGATCATAGGAACGATCGGTGAAACAATGGCAGGTAATGGCAGAGATGGCCAGTGCCGGCATGGGAATCATGAGGAGAACGATCAGGCTGAGCTGAAAACTACTGCGGGTAATGAGTCCCATGGATAAAACATCCTTTCAATGAATAAGTCTTTAGGAGAGGGCAGATCGGCACTGCCACCGGAGCTTAATTGGTAACAGGGATCATAGACGCTCCTTTCCTTGTGACCATTGACCTAAGTCAAAAGAAATGAAGTCGTCGACAACAATCGTGACGATGGCCAGGTCTTTTGGGCCTACGGATAAACCTCTTTCTTGCCGGCTCGCACAGGTTGGGCCGGAGGAATTTCCAGCGGGGCATTGGTGATTGACACCGATACAGCCCCCTCAGGCAGCAAACTGGTCACCGGATCGGTCAGTCCTTCCCGTTGAGGCCGGCCGCGTTGGGGAACCACCCAGCTCGGCCGGTCAACGGTAAAGGGCAGCTTCATTATCTTCCCCACTGTCAGCTCTGCCGGGTTCTGGTAAGCGGCGACACCAGTGATGATCTTGTCCTGGGGAACGTTCAGCCGGATGGTGCCATGGAAATAGTCCGGCCAACTGAAGATAGTCGACCAGTTGGAATCGGTTTCCTTCTGTACTACGGAATGATGGATGCCGTGCATGCGGGGAGTGACGATCAGGCGGCACAGTCGCCGTTCCACAGGGTAAGATAGCCGCACGTTGGAATGGTGAAACATGATCTCCATCAGAGTCAGTGTCTGCCAAAGGGCAAGCCCCAGCGGAGAAATGCCCAGGACCGCCACCTGCGTCGCCCGCCACAGTACCGAGAGGAGCATCTCTCCCGCATGGAAACGGAGCGCCGTCGAGGCATCCAGGTCCATATCCACGTGGTGGGCCAGATGGAATCTCCAGAGGAACGGCACCTTGTGGGTCAGGTAGTGCCAGATGTAGAGCGTGTAGTCAAGGAGCACCACGGAAAGAAGGAGATCAGCCCATACCGGCAGCCGGCGAAGTTTGAGCAATCCGAAACCATAGCGCTCCACCGCCCGGGACAGGGGTGCCGTTACCGGCTTTTCCGTCAGCGCAATGGTCGCTGCCGTCGTCCAGGACATGAAGACGTTCCTGGCGTTGCGGGTGACCTTGTCCTGGCGCATTTTGCGCAACGGGCGTTTGATCTCGAAATAGACAACCGTGGCAAGGGTGCCGAAAACAAGTACCGCATTAAGCCATGGGGGAAGTTCCCGATTCAGAATATCTCTTGTTCGTGCCATGACAAAACCTCCTTCTGATTGAGGTTATCTCGCCACCGCCCGGTGTACCATCTCCGCTGTGGCAGTCCACGCCATATGATTCGCCATCTCTTTCGCACTTGGCTGCCACGGCACTTTTTTGAGAATCGGTGAAACGCCAAGCAGCGGCGCCAGTAGGCCATCACAGGCAAAGAAGAACGGAACTGCAAAAGGTAACCCGACATAGCGTGAAAGCTGCGGGTACTTCTTCCGGATAATGCCATATGCAGCTCCCCAGACGAGGGAATAGGCGATGCTGAAGGTTGTCTTCGCCCGCTTCTTCCCTTTTTCGTCCAACTCCCTGCCGGTCATCTTTTCCGCAAAATAGGGTCCGGCCATTTCGTGGGCAGTCCCCTTTCGTACCATGCGATCGCGCCTCTTCTGTTCGTCGCTGACCAGGCGGTCCAAAAGCCGGTCAGCCACGCCCGTGAAAGCCGTTGCCACCAGACCGGCTGCTGCTGCCGTTACCAGCATCTTCCGGTCCATAAAGTGTCGTCCTGTCATCTCAGACATGGTGTACCCCCTGGAACCGGGTCAGGAACGACCATCCGGTTATTTAGTTTCCATCCGGAAAGGGTTCTTTTCTGCCCTGGCTGCGTCAATCTGCGGGCTTACTTGTGCGACGTACCGATGTACGTCTCCGCGCAAGCCCTTGATTTCCTTGCCAGAACAAAAAATCCCCTCTTTCCGAATCGGAAACCACTAGTTTCTCATCCGGAGTTTCCGGATGGAAACTATTTAAATAAAAACCGATTTTCTAAGGTAATTTTAACACAGCCGTGCCAAACGACACTAAGAGGATGGTAAGCTTTAACTGGTATAATCAGGGGTGGGAGTTAGCGTGGAGTGAAATTGTGACAATATGGCGACTCTCGATCTTTGGGGCAGTCCATAATCATTACACTGGGCTACTGCTGTTTCAACACTTTCTTTACAAGGTTACACCTTGTTCATTTTTTCCTTTTTATGCCCCTACTTTACTGATTTTTCTATAGTTATACACAGGACTTCCCATCTTTTTTCCATCGCCCGACAATTCATTACAAAAAAATAACATTTCATTCACACTATTCGTATTGACACGTTATTTCAACCAGTTACACCCCATGCCTATCTCTTGTGCATAATGTAAAAGTGCCTGATGAAACGTATACTTTTTGACCTTTATCCACAGCTGGAGGTTATTTATCCACAGTTGTTGTGGATGATGGGGAATGGGGGGGGAAACCGGCAGAAATTTCACTATTGTTTCGCAAGAATCCTCAACAGATGGGGGACCATCTGTTTCTTACGGGACATCACCCCTTTCAATTCAAAAAGGTGCGGTTCCAATTGGGGATAGTCCATGAAATGGGCGATCCTGGTATATCCCTCCACGAGAAACAGGGAACTTTCGGTGGTAATATCAGTGACCATCAATCCGGCAAGAAAGAGATTCTCCTTCAGCCTCAGTTCCGTCAGGGCAGCCAGCAGGTCCGCCTTCATCTCGTAAAAATCCTGAAAACCAACCACCTCCACCTGGCCGATGCCAATGGTTTTTCCATCCTGACTGAAAATCTTGAAATCGGCGGTAACGGCATCTCTGGCAGAAGGATACGCCCGGAGGGAACTGCTTGCGGCAAAGATCTCATTGCCAAACGAGCTGGCATCGAGCTTGGCCACTCCTTCGAGCCATCTTGCTACTTCACGGTCAAGTGCAGTTGTTGTCGGTGACTTGAAGATGACCGTGTCTGAAAGGATGCCTGCCAGAAGCAGTGAGGCCATGTGCCGATCGGGCTCCAGACTGCTGTCTCGATAGCGCATTGCCACCAACGTGCAGGTACTGCCGACCGGAGCCGTAAAAAATGGGATGGGAGTGTCACTGTGGCTGTTTCCCAGTTTATGGTGATCTATGACCTCGATAATCTCCACTGCGTCGGCCCCGGGGACAGCCTGGCCTGTTTCATTGTGGTCTACCAGAATCAAGGCAAAGGGGAGTGGCGCCAACAGGGATGACTTGGTAGCTACACCGGCGAGAGTTCCACCCTCTTCCACGGCAAAGACTGCCGCCTCACCTGAAACCAGCAGTTTCTGACGCAACTTGTAGAGTGGCTCTCCTGTGCCGATGGTAACGATCTTTCCCTCGGCAACAAGGGTAACCGGCGTTGACAGCCTGGTCAACCAGGCTGCCGTCGCCGTGTCATGTGGCGTGATCAGCACCCCCACTCCTTGCCGGCGGGCATAGTCAAGAACGTCGGGATCAACGGGGTGGCCTCCCGTTATCACCAGCATGCGGACCTTTTTCTCGATGGCAGCCTCCTGGATGCTGCGGAGATTGCCGGTAATGACAAGCAGCTGCTCCGGGTTTATGCCGCCGATTCTTTCCGAAAACGATTCCTCGTGCATGGCACCCACGAAAAGTTTCAGGCTCAAGGGCGCATCATCGGTAGCTCCGGCAATCAGGTTCCCGCCAAGGGTTCTGGTGAGCGCTGCAAAGGTGGTCGTGATCAGCCTCTGCTGCTCCGGACAAGGAAGAAGAAGTGATTCGGAAAGCCTCAGCAGCGAGATTACTCCCTGTGGCACGCCTTGAGAATCGAGCACCGGTAGACTTCTTACCTGGTGTCGATGGAATTTTTCCAGTGCCTCATAGACACTATCCCCGGGGGACAGGGTAATCGGCTGACGATGCAGAATATCGCGCACTTTTGGATGCACATCCGGCAGGTACACCGGTTCCGGAATACCCAGCTTCTCCAGGACAAACCGGGTCTGATGGTTTGGCGGTCCCGCCATGGCTGCAACTACGTTTCCCATTCCCTGGCGCACCTTCAGTGCTGCATAGGCAATGGCCGAGGCAACGGAATCGGTGTCGGGATTACGATGCCCTATTACATAAACGACTCTCTCCATTCTTATACCTCCAGTCCATATGGGCAGCCGCTGGTGCTGCTGCAGATGAACATCAGCGTTTTAATTTCTTGTTCAGCATGGTGACCTTGACCACTTCGCCTGCAGGGGCAGTCTTAAGCCATATATAAATGTTCTCGATTTCCTGCTCCAGCTTTTGTCGGTCAGGTGAGCCTGCCCCAAGAGCCTTGGCCTTTTTCCCCAAATCGCGAGTCCGCAGCCCCATCTCTTCCGCCTTTCGGGTCAGCCGCGCCTCAGCCGTCAGCCCGTTACCCTCGGCTGTCAAAACAAGCCGGTGTTCATCCCTGTCTTGCACCACCAGGGCTTTATTGCCGTATGTGGTGCCGGCGCCGACCTGGATACCGTCCACCGGGCAGGACAGGTCATAATAATTGGACTTGAATTTACCAGTGCCGCCTGCTGCTTTGAGTGCTTCTTTAGCCGCAAAACCAAGCCGCGCACCAAAGAGTGATCCGGCACAAACATGCCCGTGAAACACCTCAAGTTGTTCATACAGAGCAGTGGCCGGCGTAGGTGTGTCGGCCGCCGCAGCACTACTGAAGGAGACAGCCATAGACATGACGCCGGCAAAGGCAACACAAGGTAAAAGTTTGCAGAAGTTAACTCTCATGCTTTTGATCCTCTCTCAATTTTGAATATTTGCCTGCTCAAGCGCTAGGAAGGTGATTGTTATTCTCAGATCATTCCCTTTTCCTTGACCTCGGCCTTTAACCAGGCATAAACAACCGGTGCGGCCACCAGGCCGGCGACGCCGAACATCGCCTCCAAAAGCAGCATTGCGCACAACAGTTCCCATGCTGTTGCCTGTACTTCATGGCCTACGATCCGGGCGTTCATGAAATACTCCGCTTTATGGATCAGCACCAGGAAAACCAGGGAGGCAATCCCCACCAGTGGCGATACCCCGAGACTTATGACAACAATAACCGTATTTGATATGAGATTGCCCACCACGGGAAGCATGCCGACGGCAAAGGTAAGCAGAACCAGCAGTGATGCCATTGGCAGGTGAACACCGAAAAGCGGCAGCACCACAAGCAGATAAAGGGCAGTGAAGATTGAGTTGAGGCCGGAAATCTTGACTTGGGCAAAAACAACCTTGTCGAAGGCTGTCGCAAGTTTTCCCAATCTCGATCGCAAGGCTCCGATAAATGGCGGCGACTTTTCATGTTCGATGAAATGATGTACTGCAGCCATTCCGCCGACCACCATTCCCAGAAGAATGTGGGCAAATACCTTGATACCCTCCATTCCTACCACGGATATTTTCTGGACATGATTGCGCAGTATCTCGACAAGCTGCTCATTCAGCCCCTCAATTGTCGTCGGCAACACCTCGGCCACGGAGTCAGGAAGCGTTCGACGCAAGCTGTCAAGGGTATCCACAACCGTGGCAAGCAGGGCAGCGATGCCATGACTGCTGCCCACGAAGGACCAGATCGCAGCTCCGGCGCTGGTGAGACAGGTTATGACGCAGATTACCACGACCCCCAGAGCCACCTTGTGGGCAAAACGGTTCATGTTTTTCGGGAGATGACCGGCGAGCTTCAATGTCAGTACGTAGACTGCCAGGCCTGCGAACACAGCAGGCAACAGGTGAAAGCGCAGAACGAGCAATACGGCGCTGACGGCCAGCAGATAGCTGATAGTGGTATATCTTTGCATGAATTTGCCCTCTAAATTTTGAACGAAAAAGCGAGACGATCAGCACACCCCAGGGTGATGCCGAGAGTCTCGCTAATTGGCCCCAGCCAACGACAAGGCCAGGTACGTCAGTACCAGCCTAGCTACTCCCTTTCAGGTATTGTCTCTAATATCACATTTCGAATAAAGATCAAGATATTTGAGCTGAAGTCCTTTGACTGCAGTTCCATCACCCCAAAAAAAGCACGAGCCCCACTTCGTGAGACTCGCTCAATAATGAATGAAGGGATACATAGCCCTTATTTATGAGAGCTCCTCTCTGCCCTACCCACTTTTTCCTGCACTTTGCCAGCTGTCTTTTCTGCTTTCCCTGCCACCGTTGTGCCCGGCTTGTTCAATGCCTTGCCTGCAGATTCCTTAAGGCTGCCCTTCATCTGATGATATTTGCCTTCTGCCCTGTCCTTAACACTTTGCTTCTCGCTTTCTTTCATGGTCGGCCTCCTTTAGCCCTCTCCGAGAAAGGGCCTGGGAAATACTTCTGACAAGTACCGGAAATGCAGGACCTTGCCCCATATGGAAATTGTAATTTAGCAACATAATGTGTCAATATCCGCCGGCATCTAACCCACGATTGGAGTTGCCATTTCTCGACAGGCTGCCCATGCCGCATATTTTGACTTCATCCCCCCTCTGGCTACACTTTAATCAGGAGATGCTCAGCCTATAAAACGCAGAGGGGGCAAGAATTCTGGTGACCCCACTCAAGGCAAAAAGGAGGTTTTCATGGTAGAACGCATCCTCTTCTCAGTTCGTTTGCTGATGATCATGGCTTACCTGTGTGCCGTTGTCGGGGTGGAGGCAGGAAACGCCCAGATTTGGTACGGCAACGGCAAATTGCCTGCCATGAATAATAATGGGAACGCAGAAGCCTTCACCGTTGACGGCACGGTGGCTCTCGCTTCTCTCATTACCATCGGCGATGGCCATCTGGTGAAGATAGCCGACGAGTTCAAAACACTGGCGGCACGGGACGAGGTCATCGCCGGAGATTGGCAAAAGACAAAGGAGTTGCTCAAGAATGTCGCCGACAGGAACGTGCCGGCGCTGATGTGGTTTGCCCTCCCCTCCGGGGACTACTGGACGGTGGAGAAAGACCGTGCCGAGGCTAACCTGAAATCACGCCCGTATTTTTCCCGTCTATTGGCAGGAAAAACAGTGATTGGCGATCTGGTGGTAAGCAAAACAAGCGAAAAAAATGTTGCCGTCGTGGCAGTACCGGTACTCAAGGACAAGAAAGTGGTTGGCATGCTGGGGGCATCAGTCTTTCTCGACAAGCTCAGCGGGCAGATCAAGCGGGAGATGGCATTGCCTTCGAACATCATCTTTTTCTCATTCGATGCGCAACCGCTTATGGCCATCGATTGGGATGAGGAGCTCATCTTCAGGGACCCCAGGGAGCTTGGTGAGGAAGTCGACAGGGCGTTCCGGGAGATGCTTGCCAAGGAAAAAGGCTCTGTTTCCTACAGCTTCCGCGGAAAAACCAGAGATATCCTTTTTGAGAAATCACCCGTCACCAACTGGTGGTATGGCCTTGGAGTGGTACAAGGCGAAGCTGGGACAGCCCGGTGATCAGGCCCGATCAGGCATATCTGTAACAGCAAGGACTTAGCCTGTGTCGGCTAAGTCCTTGATTTATTGGAAGGGTGGCAAGACAAAGCACTAAAATCCTTACCGGACGGGCAGAGACGGCCGACGGCATGGCACAGTCGTCGGCGAGGCGTGACGGCCATCGGCACCTGGTACAAAAAATCTGCGTCAAACCTTCTCGAACAGCCCGGCCTGGGAATCCTCCTGCACTTGCACCTTTGCCTTGTAGTGGAGCAGCTTGCCTGTTGCTGTCATCGGCAAGGTATCGACGAAGCGGTAGTATCGCGGTCTCTTGTAATTGGCCAGCATCGGGTGTTGCAGGCAATATTCATCCAGTCCTTTAGCGGTAAGCATCTCACCAGATTTTATTACGTATGCAACCACCACTTGCCCCCATTTGGGGTCTGGCATACCGACCACCAGGCTGTTCGTCACTTCGGGATGTTCGTTGAGAACCGCCTCCACCTGCACCGGGTGAATGTTTTCGCCGCCGGAGATGAACATGTCGTCTTTCCTGCCGACCACGGTCATAAACTCCTGCTCGTTCCAGGTGCAAAGGTCGCCGATATAGAGCCAGCCCTTGTAAAACTTCGCCTTGGCGTCCTCCGGTCGATTGACATAGCTGAACGAACATTTGCCCGCCGCCCGGACGATCACCTCACCCACCTCATTACCGTCCTTCGCCACGTGGTCGTCCGGTTCCGCCAACCGGTCCGGGTATACCCTGACCACCGCCATGTCGTCGTCAGTGCAGGATCGACCGGCCGATCCGGCCATGTCCGGCAGGTCATAGGGGCGCAGGAAGGTATTCCAGAAGGCCTCCGTGCTGCCGTAGCCGTTGAAGATGTTGGGGGTCAGCACCTCCTGAAACCTGATGCAGGCCGCCCGCTCCAGGGGGGCTCCCATGGTGACGATCCCCTTCAACCGGCTCAGGTCCCGGCGATTCTTCTGCTGTTCGTCAGCCAGCGCCGAAAGGGTGACCGGCGCGCCGATAAGGAAGCTGAGGCCATGCTCCTCGGCCAGCCCCATGACCGTTGCCGCATGGAAATGGCGCAGGGGTACCAGTTCCCCCCCCACATAGAGAGTGGGATTAGGCCCACCTGAATAGAGCCCGCCCCGATGAAACCATGGGGTCATGTTCAGGGTCTTGTCCCTGGGGGAGAGGGGAAAGTGCATGATGACGTCGTGGGCGCTGAAGATCTCGTTGATGTTGTTGAGGGGCACACCCTTGGGCCGTCCCGTCGTCCCCGAGGTATAGAGCCGTGTCACCTCGTCATAGATATGGGTGGGACGTGGGATGTCGGGATTGGTATGGGGCTGGTCGCGCACGTAGTCCTCATAGGAAATGGCGCCGGCAAAGGGCGTTGCCGTACCGAAGATATCCACCATGACCACCGTTTTCGGCTTATGCTGTGCCGTGTTGAGCGCCTTTTCCGCCGTCTCCCCATCGGCGCCGTCATAGAAAAAGACTTTGGGCTTGCTGTCATCGATTATCGTCGCAGTCTCCCCATAGGAAAGACGAAAGTTGATCGGGCAGTTTATGGCGCCGAGCTTCTGGGGAGCCAGATAGATGAAGACCCACTCGGCGCAGTTATACAACTGGTACATGACGATGTCGGTCTTGCCGACGCCATCCTTCATAAGGGCATGGGCCAAGCGGTTACAGTCCTCGTTAAGCACGCGGTAGGTCCACTGGCGATTGCGCAGATAACAGGTGAGCGCGGTGCGGTCGGCATAGCGGTGGGTATTCCGGAGAAAGCCGTTGAGATAGGTGAAGTCGTTTTCAAAGGTGTCACGGAACATGGAAATATCGTAGGTATAGTGTCTGTCGTCTGCCATGTAATTACTCCTTTTCGGTGGCCGGGATAATGCGCCTCAATGTTATATAACAGTTTTTTATTACACTGAATGTGCCAATTCCACCCGCTCAACCACTCAACCATATCTATCTGAGTTTTAAACACTTTTCTTCACAATACAGCACAATACCATGTATTATAAATTACACGTTGTAGCCACACAGAGACGACTCACCCTTACCCCGCCACCAGGCGGCCTTTTCCGGGCGTAGCCATAGGGAGACATGTCCCCCTATGGCTACATTACCGGCAGGGCCGGTGCTGCAAGGCCTTAATTGGAGGATTTAGAGAGGGCAACGGGTTTCCCGATGAGCGTCAATCTTCCGGTCCCCCTTTGGCAAAGGGGGATTCAGTGGGATTTGTCTTTGAGGGACATTCGAAATCCCCCCAGCCCCCCTTTCTTAAAGGGGGGGTAATTCCCAGCGGAAGATCGGCGCTAATCGACATGAATTTCGGCAGAAGAAAGGCTTCCGCGAGGGTAAAGCTGGAAAAAAAAGATGGAAGGTGAGTGAAAATCAGGGGGGGCAGAAGGGGGAATCAGCCCCGCTGGCGAGGATGGTGATAATTTCCGGCACCAGCCGCTCAAGAACGGCAGTCGAATAGCCTCCCTCCAGGAAGAAGCCGGCTTTCCCTCCGCAGTGGTCCCACGCCGTTTCACGGATGAGGCGCACCGCCCGGAGAAAGTGCCGGTCCTCCACTTTCATGACCCCGAAGGGGTCCTGGTAATGTGCATCGAAGCCGGCGCCCACCAGAATGTAGTCCGGCTGGATCTTGCGGACCGCATGGTCCAGGTTGTCGGTAAACCGGCGCAGCCATTCGTCCCCCGACGTCTCCAAGGGAAGCGTGATGTTGCAGGTGAACCCCGCCCCCGGCCCATGGCCGGTTTCATGGACATAGCCGGAATGGGGGTAGATATGGTCGGGGGTGCCGTGCAGGGAGTAGTAAAAAACCGTGGGGTCGTTGTAGTAGATGTAGTCGATGCCGTTGCCGTGATGGACATCGAAATCCACCACGAGAAAATTCGCCGCCGGTTGCCGCTGCCTGATGGTCTCGATGGCCAGGGCAATATGGTTGACGAAGCAGAATCCCTCGGCGCTTTTTCTGCCCGCATGGTGCCCAGGCGGACGGACCAGGGCGAAACCGGCCCCGTTCTCCAGCAGCGTCTCCCCCAGGGCCAGGGCGCAACCTGCGGCGGCAAGCACCGCCCGGAAGGTATCGGGGCAGATATGATTGTCGGGGGTCATGAACAGGGGGTCCCGCTGCCGGCAGGCAGCCTCCAGGTTCAGCAGGTACTTCTCTTCATGGACCAGTTGCAGCTGTGCCACGGTAGCCGGAGGTGGAACCTGAAAGGACAAGGGAAGGGAGGCGGGCAAGGCGGCACAGCCATGCAGGATGCTCTCCAGGCGGGCGGGAGTCTCCGGGTGATCTTCCCTCACCCGGTGCAGAAGGCAGTCGGGGTGGGAAAAGAGTACGAAGCGCCCTTTCCCCTTGGGAAATTTCTTTTCAAGGCTCAGCATGGTCCTCCAGATTGAGCAGGTAGCGCAGCTCGGACGGTTCTTCAGCAGGGGCCGCGGTGAAATGGAACTTTTCGAATACCCGGCGCATGGAGGGGTTGTCGGCACGGACATTGCCGACCAGCACTTTCAGCCTTCTCATCCGGGCGATGTGGATGAGCTTTTCCAGGAGCAGGCTGGCAAATCCCTTGTCGCGCATGGACTCATGAACGACGAAGGCCGCTTCCGCCTCTTCTCCCCCTTCCAGCACGTAGTAGCGCCCCACGGCCAGGATCACCTCCCGTGGGCCCTGACGCTCGACGATACATAACGCCATGTCCCGGCTAAGGTCGGTGTTCACCAGGCGGTAGGCCTTGGCCGTGCCCATTTTTTTCGGCTCGTTGCGGTAACGCTGGAAAAGGGTCGCCTTGTCGTGGGAATAGAAAAAGGTCTGGAGACGCCGCTGGTCCGAAGGGCGCAGGGGGCGCAGAAAGTAATCCTCTCCCTTCCCATCCAGCCTGATGACCTCCGTGTCCCCCAGTTCCTTGACCGGCGAGGGTGTGTCCCGCTGGTAAGCAGGCACCTTGTAGGATTTCAGCATGTCGTCCAGGAGCTGGTCCCGGAACTTGGGATGGGCGATCTGGATAAGCTCCATGACCCGTTCCCGAATGCTGCGGCCGCGCAGAGTGGCGATGCCGTATTCGGTCACCACGTAATGGACGTCCCCCCTGGTGGCGCCCACTCCCGCTCCAGGGCTGGCCACGGAGACGATGCGCGAGATGGTGCCGTTCTTTGCCGTGGAAGGGAGAGCGATGATGGGACGCCCGCCGGGGCTCATGCCCGCACCGCGGATGAAGTCCACCTGGCCGCCGAGGCCGCTGTAGAACTGCCCTGCCACCGAATCGGAAACGATCTGCCCCGTAAGGTCCACCTGGGTGGCGCTGGTGATCGAGATCATCTTGCGGTTCCGGGCGATGACTGAAGGGTTGTTGACGTAGGCAGTGCCGTGAAACTCCACGTGGGGATTATTGTCAACAAAGTCATAGACCTTCTGGCTGCCGAAACAGAAGGAAGCGACGGTTTTCCCTTCGTGGAGCCCCTTGAATCTGTTGGTGATGTTGCCGTTCTTGTACAGGTTCAAGAGCCCGTCGCTGAACATTTCCGTGTGGACCCCCAGGTCATTGTAGCCGGTAAGCCGGCGCAACACCGCATCGGGGATCTTGCCGATCCCCGCCTGCAGCGTGCAGCCGTCCTCGATGAGGAGGGAAACGTACTTGCCGATCTGCAGGGTGACGTCGTCCATCTCGAAGGCGGGCACCTGGGGAAGGGGCTGGGAAACCCTGAGGAATGCCGCGATCTCGTCCTGATGGAGATAGCATTGGCCGAAGGTGCGGGGCATCTGGTCATTGATCTGGGCGATGATGTACTTGGCCGATTTGGCCGCCGCCAGAACAATATCGACGGCGACCCCGAGGGAGCAATAGCCCTGGGCGTCGGGGGGGGTCACCTGGATGAGCGCCACGTCGACGGGAAGCACGTCTTCCGTAAAAAGCGCCGGGATCTCCGAGAGGAAACAGGGGGTGTAGTCGGCCCGGCCGGTTCGCACGGCATCCCTGGTTCCCTGGTCGAGAAAGAAGGTATTGACCCGCAGGTTGTGCTCGTACTTGGGGTCGGTCCACGGTGTCTCGCCGATGGTGAGCAAGTAGACCAGCTCCAGGTCCATGAAATACCTGGCCGATTCCAGGAATTGCTCGATGAGCGTATGGGGACAGGAAGCTCCGGAGCCGAGAAAAATGCGATAGCCGTTTTTGATGAACCTGGTCCAGGAACTGCCGGTGATCTCTTCCATGGCTCCCCCCATTCCTTCCTTGCCGAAATTGCCCGGCTGATCCGACAGTAATCGACAAATAGTGCAGATGTAAAGGGAATTTAACCGCGCCAGCAGGCATTTAGATCCTGTTCATTCTGCGGGCCGCTTCCGTCAGTTCACCACGAAAATCGGGATGGGCGATGTTGATCAGGTTGAGCGCCCGTTGCCGGGCGGTCTGTCCCCGGAGTTTGGCCACCCCGAATTCGGTCACCACGTAGTCCACGTCATTCTTTCCGGTGGTGACCGATGCACCCGGCTTGAGGGTCGGGACGATCCGCGAGATGGTGTCGTTTTTAGCAGTGGAGGCAGTGGTGATGAAGCCTTTGCCCCCATTTGAGATGTTCGCGCCCCGGGCGAAGTCGGCCTGGCCGCCGGTACCGCTCCATTGCAGATGGCCGAAGGATTCGGAACAACACTGACCCAGGAGATCCACTTCCAGGGTTGCGTTGATCGAAACCACCTTGTCGTTCTTGCCGATGTTGTGGGGATAGTTCACGTAGTCCACCGGATGCATTTCTATGGTCGGGTTTTCATTCATGAACTCGTAGAGACGTCTCGTTCCCAGGGCAAAGGTTGCCACCGTCTTGCCCAGGTGGGTCTGCTTGCGGGAATTGTTGACCGCGCCCGCCAGGATCAGGTCCACCATGCCGTCGGAGAGGAGCTCGGTATGGATCCCCAGATCCTTTTTGTGCAAGAGCGCCTTGCAGACCGAATTGGGGATGCCTCCCCAGCCCAGTTGCAAACACGATCCATCCTCCACCAGCTCGGCTATGTAGCCCCCTATGGCCTCCTCTATGGTGGATATGGGCGATATCGTCAATTCCTCCAAGGGCTCGTTGCACTCGATGATGTGGTCTATTTCTGAAATATGGATATGGCAATTGCCATGGGTCCGTGGCGCCTGGGAATTCACCTGCACTACCACCTTCTTCGCCTTTTTCACCGCCTCCATGGTGTAGGCCACCGACAAGCTGCAGGTAAAGTAGCCATGTTCGTCCATGGGGGACACCACCGTCCCGGCCACGTCGATAGGCCAGAATTCCCGCAACAGCCGCGGTACTTCATGGAAGTAATTGGGTATGAAATCGGCCCAGCCGTTCTGTACCGCCTCCCGCGATACATGGCTGGTGAACCAGGCATTTACCCGGATGTGCGGGGCCGAGTCTTTTGTGAAATAGTCGGGGCAGAGGTGATGCTGTTGATTGACGATTACCCCTTCCAGTTCGTGTTTGCGTGCCGCCAGCGCCCGGACGAAAAGAGTCGGCTCTCCGACGCTGATGGGAAAACAAAGGGCATCGCCAGATTTGACGATGGATGCGGCTTCTTCCGGAGAGCACAGTTTATCCCGGTATTGTCGGCCATAGCTGCTTTTGGCGTTTTTTACGATGTCCATAGTGATGGCTCCTTTTAATTGTGTTTCTTGACTTCGTCCGTCCGTTCGGTCGCCACATCAGTGGACGATAATGAATGCCCCGGAGAAGCGGACTTCAGCGGAACTGGTTTTCCCGGTAAATTTCTCGGGGATCGTGGTCCGGAAGGGGCTGGGGAACCGAGGTAGACACCTGTTCGGAGCCCTCCCCTATCCCCCTTGCCACCGCATCGTAGCCCTTCTTCAGCAACCGCCCCCCCAATGGCACCCCGTGATCGACCGATTCCCGCGGCACCCAGATCTTTTCCGGGGCGCCGGGATAAAGGGTAAGAGTGGGGTTGTCGATCTCCACATATCCCACGCCATCGACGACCGCCCGATTTTCGGCGCATGCGGCAAGGGCCAGGAAGAGTAGCAGCACTGCAATTCGGTACCCCATGGTATCTCCTAGAAAAAGTAAATCAGCGAAAAGCGAAAAACATTGGCGTGCCCCAGATCGGAAGTACCGGCGGTGACATTGCCGTAGCGGGTGCTCACGTACTGGTATTCGGTGGCTACCCTGACGGCGGCGTTCAGGTCATAGGCCACATTGGCATAGGCCTGGGAGCTGGATCGCTGGAAGTCCTTGATACCGCTGTTCACGTAGGCAGCTTGGTTCCGTGCCCCCCGCATCCCGTATCCGGCAGTAAAGCCCAGGTTCTGGAGTGGATAGAAGATGGCTTGGCTGAAAAGCCCGTACCCCTTGGCCCCGGTCTTATCCCCCGCCGACCCCACCAGCGGGCTAACCGTGGCATAGTTGAAGGCCATGTTGGCGGCCGTATAGGCTTGCCCCTCGAAGGAAGCGGTCATTTTTCTGCTTTTGCCGTCGGCGGACTTCAGGAGCGGCACGAAGGTGTAGAAGCCGTAACCCCAGGAGTCCACCGTATGGGAATTACCCGCCACCTCCTGGTTGCCGTACAGGCCGAAGAGACCGGCGGTGAATGAATTCATGGGCAGCCCCCAGAAACCGGGGGCGACCCCCAGAGCCTTGCTGACGAACATGGCCTGTCCTGCAACATTGGGCTTGGCCCCCCAGGTCTCTCCGGGGGTGCCGTTGGCCGTGTTGGTGTTCTGAATGGGGTTCTGCAGGGCTGCGATCAACTTAAGGGAATTCCGGTCGTCCAGGGTAACCTTCCGGGTCACCCTAAGCTGGGGGACCCGCGGCGTGGTAGGATTGCCAGCCGTCTGGCCGTGGCCGAAGTCAAGGGTCGAGGCAGCCGCCGGGGCAAAGAGATCCCAGGACTGGCCGAAGAGAAACTGGGTATCGGTCCAGTCGAGGGTGCCATAGGCAAGCCGAATCCGCATATTTGCCGATTCGGCGCTGCTCCCCCCCGAGCCGAAGAAATCGGTCTCGATGAGGGCGCCGGTCTTGGCCCCCAAAAGAGGCGGTCCGTCGGCCTTGAACCAGAGGCGGCTCTGGCGGACGCTGAACAGGGATTGATCCTGTTTGCCTGCGGCAGAACCGGATTTGGGTATGCCGTTCGGCTGCAGGGTGGCAACCGTGCCGATAGTATTGGCCGACCCCAGATTGACCGAGTTGTAGATGTAATCCAGCTTGACGAAGCCGCCAATGGACAATTTGAATTTGCTGCTGACGGGGGAAGACATCTTGCCGTAAATGCCGGGGCTCACCTCGCAGGCCGGATCGAAATCGCAATTGTAGGTGGTCTGGGGTACATCCCGGGGAATTTCCTGGGCCGCCGCAGGAACTGCCAGCATCCCTGCGGCCAAAACATATATGAAGAGTCTGCGCATCGCTACCGGCTCCTTTATCATTGCAAGAAAATCATGACTGTCAAATCTACTGGAATAACAAGGCCCTGCCGGTGACCATGCGGGTGATCTGGTTGGTGCCGGTGTAGATCTGGGTAAGCTTGGCATCGCGCATCATGCGCTCCACGTTGTTCTCCTTCATGTAGCCGGAGCCCCCCAGCACCTGGACCGCATCGGTGGTTACCTGCATGGCGGTGTCGCTGGCGAAGGTCTTGGCCATTCCCCCGAAGACGACGGCCTTTTTATCGTGCTCGTCCACCAGCTGGGCGGCCTTTCTCGTCAAGAGCCGCGAAGCCTCCACGGCGGTGGCCATATCGGCGATCATGAACTGGATCGGGGTCAGGTGGGCGATGGTATTGCCGAACTGGACCCGTTCACGGGCATGGTTCATGGCGATCTCCAGGGCACCCTGGGCAATGCCAACCGCCTGGGCGGCGCAGAAGATGCGGTTCACCGAAAGGGTCTGCATGAGGTTGGCAAAGCCGGTCCCCTCTTCGCCGATCAGGTTCTCGGCGGGGATTTCCATGTTTTCGAAGAAGAGTTCGGAGTTGATGGATCCGCGCATCCCCATCTTCACTTCGTCACGGCCATAGATGAGGCCCGGTGTGCCCCGCTCCACGACAAAGGCGCTGATCCCCTTCGCCCCCTTGGACGGGTCGGTATAGGCATAGACGACGGTGATATCGGCAACGGAGCCGTTGGTGATAAAGCATTTCTGGCCGTTGATGACGTATTTGTCCCCCTTACGCTCGGCGCGGGTCTTCATGTTCAGCAGGTCCGAGCCGGCATTTGGCTCCGTTGCCCCCAGGGCGGTCAAAAGCTTCGATTCGCCGCTGAAGCGGGGGAGGAATTTTTCTTTCAGGGCCGGACTTCCCCCGTGGATGATGGGGAGCATGCCGTCGAACTGGCCGATCAATAAAAGGGCGGTGGACGCGCAGACCCGGGAGATTTCCTCCAGAATAAGGACGACGGTGGCTATGCCCATTTCGGTGCCCCCGTAAGCAGCCGGCAGAAGCGGGTTCAAAAGCCCGAGCTGGGCAAAAAGGTCACGGGCATGTTCGGGGAAGAGTGATTTCTCGTCCAGTTCCTGGGCCCTTGGGGCGATTTCCCGGATTGCGACATCGCGCACCATTTCCAGGGTTAGTCTCTGTTCTTCGGTCAAGTGTTTCATGGTCGTCTCCTTGTGTCAGTTATTCAGATATTTCCTGGGAAGGCAGTCGTGGCATCGGGAGAGAGCGACGAGCTGCAGCGGCGAGCGGACACCCGCCGCATGTGGAACGGAGGCAACCCGCCAATTCAAGCATCATGCACCATTACGCGGGCAGCGCCACAAGGTCCGCAGCTGTGGCGACAGAGCGAACGGACGATGTCGCGACTGCCTTTTATTTCCATCGAATTCCCGGATGAACCTTATTTTCTCTGCTGTCCGTTTATTCTTTCAGGCGGTCTCTTTCAGTATTTCCCTGGCAATGACCAGCCGCTGGATCTGGTTTGCCCCCTCAAAGATCTGGGTGAGCTTGGCATCCCGGAACATCCGCTCCACGGGGTAGTCCTGCATGTAGCCGTAGCCGCCGAAGACCTGGATGGCGTCGGTGGTGATCTTCATGGCGGCGTCGGAGGCGAAGAGCTTGGCCATGGAGGCGAGCTTGGTGTTGCGCTGCCCCTGGTCGTAGAGAGCTGCAGACCGGTAGACCAGCCCGCGGGCCGCCTCGATGGCCGTGGCGCTGTCGGCGATAATCTGCTGGATCATCTGGTGCTCGCAGAGGGCCTGGCCGAAGGTTTTTCTCTCCCTGGCATGGCGGAGCATCTGGTCGAATGCTCCCTCGGCAATCCCCAGGGCCTGGGCGCCGATGGCGGGACGTGACATGTCGAAGTCCTTCATGGCCAGATTGAAGCCCTTGTTTTCCTCGCCGAGCAGGTTCCCCACCGGCACCCGCACTTCGTCCAGGTACATTTCGGATGTCTTGGAGCCCCGCTGCCCCAGTTTCTTCTCGATCTTGCCCACGGAAAAGCCCGGGGTGTCCCGTTCCACCAGGAAGAAGGTGAGGCCGTTACGGCCGTTCTCCGAGGTTCGAGCCAGCACCGTATAGAAAGAGGCAATGGGGCCGTTGGTGGAGAAGCACTTGGTGCCGGAAATGACATAGTGATTGCCGTCCCTGACAGCTGTGGTGCGGATGTTCCCAACATCAGAGCCTGCGCCGGGTTCGGAAACCAGGTAGGCGGCCAGTTCTCGCTCGGCAACTATTCGCGGCAGCACCCGGTCGAGGAGTTCCTTGCTGCCGCCATGGAGCAGGGGATAGCTGCCCACGGCCTGAATAATCAACATCAGTGCCGACGAGGCGCAGTGGCGGGCGATCTCCTCCACCGCCGTACAGAGCAGCGTTCCCTGGCTCTGCTCGGCGCCCCCATGTTCGGCGGGAAAAACCAGGGTCATGAGCCCCAGGTCCCACAGCAGGGTTGTCACCTCTTGGTTGAGCTCACCGGTGGCGTCGATGGAGGCGGCCAGGGGAGCTATTCGCTCCCGCGCCGCCTGGCGGATGGTGTCCGCGGCAATGCGGATCTCTTCATTATGGGTAAACATCTTGGTTCCTCCTTAGTTTCATAATCCATATAACAGTTTTCTATTACACAGTATGTGCCAATCAGATCCCGTAAAATATAATTGCATAACATATTGAAATAAATATGCTATTTTGTCATATACATGTATAACACCATGTGCTATAAATATAAACATGTAGACAAACGTATACAGCCCCACCTCGCCACGCCACCACCCACTCCTGCGCGAGGTGTATCTGAAAGGAGACATGTTGATCTATGGATACAGTTTCCACCCATACACTGCTCCGAAAGGCAGCCTACTGCCGATGCGGCATTATCCTTTTGGCTAAAGACGGGCACGTTGCCGCTCTGAACAAAGATTTCTTCGACACTGCAGATCTGGATATCAGGGAGGGTGCCCCACTTCCCCGGGAACTGGGCGAGCTGAAACAGGGGGAATGGATATTTTTCGGAAAAGAATGGTTCGTCCAGGCCGAGGGCAATAAACAGGTCGAGGTGCTGGTCATCCGACCGGTACATGCTGCAGACCAGATTCTTGGACCCTACGGCAAATCGACCCTGAACGAGGAAATGGTCCGGCTGGTGCTGGATAACCCCTATGAGGGGCTGACGGTAGTCGATACTGCAGGGAAGGTGACGCTGCTCAGCTCATCCAATGAACGCTGGCTGGGGCTCAAAAGCGGCAGCGGGATGGGGCTGGATCTCACGGATATCGCTCCCAAAAGCCACCTGTCTGACGTGGCTCGCACCGGTGTGCCCGAACGGGCCCAGGTGGTGGATCTGCGCGGCCAGACCAAGGTGACGGTGAACCTTCCCATCAGGCGCGAAAATCGGGTGATCGGCGCCTTCGGCAGAATCCTCTTCAAAAGCACCGAACAGGTTGAAGAACTGGCCGGGCGGGTGCGGGCCATGGAGCTGCAGGTGGAACGCTATGAGACCCTGTTGGATGAGATGCGCAGACACCGCTGCTCTTTCGACAACATCCTCACGAAAAATCCGGCCATGCTGGCCCTGATGGACCAGGCGCGCCGCATTGCCGATTCCTCCGCCACGGTGCTGATTCTGGGAGAGAGCGGCACCGGCAAGGAGCTGTTTGCCCAGGCACTTCATGAAGGTTCAGCCAGAAGGAAAGGCCCCTTCATTGCCATCAACTGCGGCGCCATCCCCCGCGACCTGATAGAATCGGAGCTGTTCGGTTACGAGGAGGGGGCTTTCAGCGGGGCAAAGAAGAGAGGAAAACCGGGGAAATTCGAACTGGCTAACGGCGGCACCCTTTTCCTCGACGAGGTGGGAGAACTCCCCCTGGACAGCCAGGCCAAACTTTTGCGGGTGCTCGAAGACCGCAAGATCGACCGTCTGGGGGGCACGGCGCCGATACCTGTGGATTTCCGCCTGGTAGCCGCCACCAACCGCGATCTGGGCACCAACGTCAATAACGGCAAGTTCCGTAGCGATCTCTACTACCGCATCAACGAATTTCCCA